>JBQGDG010000258.1:0-79528 GCA_052038935.1 Neorhizobium sp.
AGGGCTCGATTATCGGCGCCTGGATGAAACGCCTCTGTCCGATTGATGATTTCCTGCCGCGCCTTATCTTAGTCTGGCGCCAAGTGATGGGGCGAATTCAATGACATTGCTTTCCTTCGGCGCCCCGTTTGGGGACGCTCACGGCAGCAAGTGAGGGCCTTTCGGACATGCCAAACAAATCCCCTGCCCGGCTCTGGTCGGAAAGCGAGCGGTCAGCTGCCCTACACAGCTACGATGTTCTCGACACACCCAGGGAGGCCGAATTCGATGAACTCGCCCGTGTCGCTTCGGATATTTGCGGAACGCCTATCGCAGTGGTGAACCTCGTGGATACGACCCGGCAGTTCTTCAAGGCAGAAATTGGTTTAGGGGTTCGCTCCACCCCGCTGGAATCGGCTATTTGTGCTCATGCGCTGCTGGAGGAAGACATTATGGTCATTCCTGATGCGACCAGAGACAAACGCCTTGAGTGCAATCCACTGGTGACCGAAGCGCCGCATTTACGTGCTTATGCGGGTGCGCTGTTGAAGACGGCGGCGGGACTACCGATCGGAACAATCTGTGTTCTCGATTACCAGCCGCGCCAGTTTACCGAGACGCAGATCAGGATGCTGAAGTTTTTGGCCCGGCAAACGATGGCCCAGCTTGAGCTGCGGCGCAGGGTCGCTGCGCAACGGGCGTTGCTGATCCGTGCGAAGCGGGCCGAACGGGACAGAGCGCATTTCGAGCGCATTGTGCGGCAGGCGTCGGATTTCATCGGCATGGCCGATCGAAGCGGCAAGGTCGTGTTCTTGAACGAGGCGGCGCGGGACATGCTGGGCATAGATGCCGGTGCCGTCGTTCCATCGCATGTCGATGGCTTTATCGCCGAAGAGGATCTGCATAGCTTCAGGCAGGAGGTCGTGCCCCTCATTCGTTCCGGTGAAAGCTTTGACCGCGAAATCCGGCTTCGCAATTTCAGGACGGGCGAGACCTTTCCCGCACTTTACACGATGTTTCCGCTGCGCAGCGCAGATGGAGAGATCGTCGGCTACGGGGTCGTGACCAAAGATATTTCCGAGCAGAAAAAGGAGGAGGAACGCAGGGCGCATCTGATATCGGAGGCGGCTCACCGGATGAAGAACACGCTCGCGATCGTCGAGGCGATTGTCTCCCAGACGCTGAAAAATGCCTCGAGCCTCGAACATGGCCGCCAGTCGATTTCCAATCGCGTACGAGCCTTAGCGCAAGCCCAGGACATCCTCTGCGCCGCAGAGGGCACGGCTGCCGACATTATCACGGTGATCGAGAGCGCGCTGATGCCTCACGACCCCGGTGACCTGCGTGTCAGATATGCCGGGCCCTCGCATCCACTGTCTGCCGCGCAATCGCTTGGACTGTCGCTCGCCATCCATGAGCTTGCCACCAATGCCGCCAAATACGGTGCTCTGAAAGGCGATAGTGGCAATGTCGAGATCGGCTGGACCGTTTCCGGCGACGGCGATTTTTTTCTCGAGTGGAAGGAAAATGGTGGCCTGCCGGTCGTCGCGCCGGTTGCGACCGGTTTTGGCTCGAAGCTCATCCAGGGGCTTGTCGCCCCCTATTTTGGTGGAACAGCCGTTCACGAGTTCCTGCCGGACGGGGTAAGGTTCACACTCGCAGGCAAGCTGCCCGTCGGGGAAGAGCCAAGGCTTGTGGCAGGCGCCTAGCGGCTGGCGCACCGCGCCGGTCGCCAGGCAAGAGCGGTGCGGCATGAAAAGGCGTGATTGCAAAGGATCCGCCGCGACAGCAAATCTCTGCTGCAGGCTGCCCGGGCAACCCGGGCGCTGGTTTTCGAGGCGTGTTTTTCCGTCTCGCCGCCGCGGATCAGCCTGCAACAGGCGACGCGATCACGCCTGTGACGGATCCTTGCGATCGATCGCGGGAAGCCATCCGCGCGTCAGTCCGCGGCTGATGCAGCCGCGTGCAAGAACAAGCTGCTCGCGCAGATGCTGGCAGTCGTCCAGCAGGGTTGCAATCGTCGCGCGGGCGTCACCACCGTGCCAGGCGAGCGCTTCGTCGATTTCCGTTAGGGCTTGTGTCGGGAGGGTTTTAACCAGCATTGCATCTTGCCTTATTTCGCGACCCGCAGGAAGCGTGCTTTTGGGCATTGTCATTGAACGGAGGCGGGCCTTTGGCACGTCATTGCATCCGTTACTGCCAGGACAGCCAGGCCAGCCTACGGAGGCAAACGAGTCGCGGCAACCTCTTTGGCCAATTGAACCTTGGAAAGCCTGGCGCGTTCTGGCGGCATGAACGGCGAGACACAGACGATGCTCACCTCATTGCCTCACGGCTGCCGCGCGGTGATTATCGGATCGAGCGGTGGCATCGGCGCCGCCATCACCGCGCTTTTGAAAGGTCTTCCGAATGTCGGAGAGGTTGTTGAGATCTCGCGCAGCGGCGGCGCGATGGATCTGGCCGACGAAAACAGCGTCGCTGCCTGCGCCCGTTCGATGTCGCAACCGGTGCATCTGCTTATATGTGCGACCGGGATCCTGACGGTTGACGGCACCGGACCGGAGAAGTCGTTGCGTCAACTCGATCCCGACATCATGCTTGCGCATTTTAGAACCAACGCCATAGGCCCGGCGCTGGTTGCCAAACATTTCCTTCCGCGTCTTGACCGCCAATCTCGCACCATGGCGCTGTTCTTGTCGGCGCGCGTCGGCTCTATCGGCGACAACAGGCTCGGTGGGTGGATTTCCTATCGCTCATCGAAGGCGGCATTAAACCAGATCGTCAAGACGGCCTCGATCGAGATGTCGAGGACGCATCCCAAGATGGTGGTCGCAGCCGTTCATCCGGGTACCGTCGCCACGCCGCTTTCGGCTCCCTATCGGCATCGCCATGCGACAGTGTCGCCCGAGGAGGCTGCAAGAAGGATCGTCGCGTCCGCCGACCAGCTGCATAAAAGCGGGGTTTTTGTCGCCTATGACGGCAGTCCGATCGCGTGGTAATCGGACGGGGCGTCAATCCGCAACCCGTTTTTGTCCTGCAGGCTAGTGGAAATTTCTCGCTTTTACCTTGAGCCGGTCAATATGCAGGTCGGGGATGAAGATGTCTCTTGGCTGGATGGGTGCAGGCTTGCCGCGGGGATCTGCGCGTCCCGGGGATCCATGGGCGAACTCATCGCCCCTGCCCGTTGGAAACTTCAGGTCGATATCGCGGTCGGCAAGCGCCGACAGATTTTCCGACAGGTCTTCGAGCTGCCTTGCGATCAGATGAACGACATCGCCTTCGCGCTGGATCTTTCCTTGGATCGCCATCATCGTGGAGGAGAGAACGACGCGGCGACGCCTCTCAAACAAGCTTGGCCAAATAACGATGTTTGCCGGAGCGGTCTCGTCCTCGATCGTTAAGAACATGACGCCCTTGGCGCTGCCAGGCTTCTGTCTGACGAGTACAAGTCCGGCGACGCAGACCCAAGCCTTGTCGCGTGCATTCATGGCCTCCTCGCAGGTGACGATGCGCCGAGCTGTCAGATCGCGGCGCAGGAACGAGACGGGATGCTCGCGCAAGGTCAGCCCGACATGCGTGTAGTCCTGCACGACGTTGTGGCCTTGCGTCATCTGCCTAAGAGCGACCTCGGGTTCCTTCTGTTCGGCGACCGCCTTCATTTCGCGTTCGCCGGCCGCAACGAACAGCGGCATGGGCTCGTCTCGCAGCGCCTTGATTGCCCATAACGCATCGCGACGCTCAAGACCGAAAGCCGGTCGGAATGCGTCGGCTTCGGCGAGCTGGACAAGTGCTTCGGCGGGGACGTCGGAGCGCCGCCACACATCATCGACGGATTCGAAAGCTCGATCCATGCGGGCAGCGACAATCCTTGCAGCGTCACGTGCAGCCAGTCCGGTCACCTGGCGCATGCCCAGGCGCAGGGCATGCTGCCCGGTGCCTTGAACCTCTTCCAGCGTGCAGTCCCAGCGCGACTGCTGAACGCAGATCGGTCGAACCTCGACGCCGTGCTTTTGTGCATCGGCGATGATCTGCGCCGGCGCGTAGAACCCCATGGGCTGGGAATTCATCAAGGCGGCAGCGAAGGCCTCCGGGTAGTGGCACTTCACGAAGCAAGACGCATATGCGATCAGCGCGAAGGAGGCGGCGTGGCTTTCCGGAAAGCCGTAGGAGCCGAAGCCTTCGAGCTGGGTAAAGGTCTTCTGCGCGAACTCGGGCGTATAGCCGTTATTGACCATGCCGGAGACAAGCTTGTCCTTGAAGCGAGAGACACCCCCGGTGAATTTGAAGGTCGCCATCGACTTGCGAAGCTGGTCGGCCTCGCCGCCGGTAAAACCGGCGCACACCATCGCCACTTTCATGGCGGATTCCTGGAAGAGCGGCACGCCGAGTGTCTTGCCGAGGACGGCTTCCAGCTCCGGCGTCGGATATTCGACGGGCTCCTTGCCCTCGCGACGGCGAAGATAGGGGTGGACCATGTCGCCCTGTATCGGCCCGGGACGAACGATGGCGACCTGCACGACCAGGTCGTAGAAGGTCCTCGGTTTCAGCCGCGGGAGCATGGCCATCTGCGCCCGGCTTTCGACCTGAAAGGTACCGAGCGTGTCGGCGCGCCGGATCATCGCATAGGTCGCTTGATCCTCCTGACGGATTTTTGCAAGATCGAGATCTTCCTGCTTGTGGTGGCGGATGAGATCGAACGCCTTTTGCATGCATGTCAACATGCCGAGCGCCAGCACGTCGACCTTCATCATTTTCAGCGCTTCGACATCGTCCTTGTCCCATTCTATGACCTGCCGATCCTCCATGGCGGCAGGCTCGATCGGCACGAGGTCGTCAAGCCGCGAACGGGTCAGGACAAAGCCTCCAACGTGCTGGCCGAGATGGCGAGGCGCGCCCATCAGCTCACGAGCGAGCTTGAGGGTCTGAACGAGCCGGTAATCGCTCGGGTTCAAATTGAGTTCCTTGACGTTGCGCTCGGTGATTTCTTCGGACCAGGACCACAGTCCGGCCGAAAGCGCCTTCGTCACATCGTCAGGCAGGCCCATGGCCTTGCCGACGTCCCTGATCGCTCCCTTGGCGCGGTAGCGCGTAACCGTGCAGATCAGGGCGGCGCGATCACGGCCATAGGTGCGGTATATCCACTGGATCACTTCTTCGCGGCGCTGATGCTCGAAGTCGACGTCGATGTCAGGGGGCTCGTTTCGCTCCTTGCTGACGAAGCGCTCGAACAGCAGGTTGTTGGTCTCCGGGTCGATGGAGGTGATGCCGAGAATGTAGCAGATCGCCGAGTTTGCAGCAGACCCTCGTCCCTGACACAGGATGCCCTGTGATCGTGCAAAGCGTACGATCGAAAAAACGGTCAGGAAGTAGGGCGCGTATCCCATTTCCTTGATGAGATCGAGTTCGTGCCGGACGGACTTCAAGACGGTCTGGGGAAGACCTTCAGGATAGCGGTCAGGAATGCATTGGCGCACGTAGTGCTCAAGCGACTGCTGGGCATCCATGCCATCGACCAGCGCTTCCTCGGGATATTCGTAGGTTAGCTCCTCGAGCGAAAACCTGCAGCGGTTGACGATCTCCATCGTCCTTGCGATGGCGTCCCTATAGCGCGGCAACAGGCGTTCCATTTCTTCGGGAGGCTTGAGATAGCGGTCGGCATGCCGCTCGCGATCGAAGCCGAGATCGTCGATTGTCGTGTTGTGGCGGATGCAGGTGACGATATCCTGGAGTTGTCGGCGGGAGGCATCGTGAAAGAGGACGTCGTTGGTAACGACCGTCTTGACGCCATGACGAAGGGCCAAGTCTGAGAGCTCGTGGAGGCGCATCTGGTCGTTCGGCCGCCGGCGCAGGCTAAGGGAAACGTAGGCACGATCGCGGAAGACCCCGGCCATCCGGCGAAGCTGGACACCGTATGTCTGGTCGGGAAGATCAGGCACGAGGATGCCGATCAGACCTTCGGAATAAAGGGTGAGGTCGTCCCAATTGAGGATGCAATTGTTCTTGCCGCCGCGGCGTTTGCCCAGCGTGATCAGCCGGGTCAGACGGGAATAGGCGGCTTTGTCTGTCGGATAGACGAGGACCGACATGCCATCCTGCAGATCGAGGCGGCAGCCGACTACCAGATGCAGGCCGGTTGCTCGCGAAGCTTCGAAGGCGCGCACAATGCCGGCAAGCGAGTTGCGGTCGACGACGCCGACGGCCTCAAGACCGAGCAATTTGGCGGTCGCGAACAGTTCGTCGGCTGAGGATGCGCCGTGGAGAAAGCTGAAATGGGTGGTGACCTGCAGTTCGGCATATCTCATGCAAAGATCCCGTGCATGAACCAGCGATGGCTACCCGTTTTTGGATCGACGCCGTCACCGGAGCGGAAGATCCAGAACCTTTCGCCGCTCTCGTTTTCGATGACGAAATAGTCGCGCACACCATCCTGCTCGCCTGGGCGTTTCCACCATTCGCCAAACACACGCTCCGGTCCGTCGGCGCGCACGACGCGATGGCGCTTGCCGCGCCAGGTCACGCTCCGTGGGGGATGGTCGGGAAGGAGAGCGATGGCTTCGATCAGCTCGGGTTGATGAAACAGGCGGACGGGGCGACGCCAGTAACCGACCCAGGTTTCATTGACCACCTCGGCAACTGCCGAGATCTGTTTAACGCTTCGCTCGGGCACATCCGAGGCGACCGGCGCGACGCGATAGGCGCGCTGGCCGCGATTGCCGAGGATGTCGATGAGGGGCGTAATATCGCTGTCGTTTTCCTCGACAAGCGACGAGGCGCGCTGTTCCTCCTCCAGTGGTTCGGCGGCAATAGCGACGAGGACGAGCCGCTCGATGCCGAAGCCGGGCTCGATCCTGTCGGTGCGGTCCTTGAAGAGTTTGGTCAGCCAGGCGACATCGCGTGCCGGCTTGGCGGTTCCTGCCCGGATTGCCTGGACAGTATTGTCGACCTTGTGGACAATGAGATCTGTCCGGCGCACGCCTAACCCCTTCTTGCCGAGTTCGGCGCAGAGCTGGACAACCAACCGGCCGACATATTTGTTGATCGTCTCGGCCGCAGCGATCGGTTCCTGAAAGGATCGGGACACCTCGATGAGATCGGCTGTCCGGATCGGATCGATCGGCTCGGCGATGCGTCCGAAGATCTGGTCGAGACGTCTTCCGACTTCGGGGCCAAAACGCAGAGCAAGCGGCGCGCGCGGCGTGTTCGACAGCTCTCCGATCGTCTGGAAGCCCAAGACCCGAAGATCGCCGACGACCGTCTGCGGCAATCGCAGGAGCGAGAGCGGCAGCTTTTCGACGGCCCGGAGGATCTCGCCTCGCGGCACGATGACCGTGTCTCGCCCAATCGCTCTCACGCAGGCATGGGCCGCACCCCAGGTATCGGCGATAGCGACCTTCGCGGTGAGCTTTCTCGCGCGAAACAGGTTGACCATTCCCGAGATCATTGGAAGTTCTCCCCCTTGAAGGTGATCGGCACCTTCCGTGTCGAGAACGAGCCCATCGATACCGTCGACGGCCACGATCGGCGAGTAGTGTCCGAGCGCCCACAATGCGATCCGGTCGAGCGCCGCCGCATCCGCGACCGGGTCAGCGTCGACGAGCATCAACCCGCGGAAGATCGCCTGCGCCTTGGCGGCCGGCATGCCGACGCGAACGCCGATCTTGTTTGCCGCATCGTCTGCAGCACAAACCCACCGCTTCGAGCCGGACCGCCCGATGACCGCAATCGGCTGGTCATCTGGTATAGACCGATCGTCGCGACGTATTCGATCGGTCGGCAGATGTGGAAGGTAAATCGAGACGACCCTGCTCATCACATGCTCCTACGCGAAACTCTGCGCATTCTCCCGCCTTCACCCGTATCAGTTCCAGAAGCCACCGTGCCCTTCCCAGGCCCGGAACCGGCAGTTCGTCTGACGGGAGCACACTTATCCGCCAGCGTGTAGTCGACGCCGTCGGCTGGCCAAAGTCGTTGGCTTCCGTCTGCCGTCGCCAGCGCCTGACGACGATGCCCATCGTCCCGCTTTTTTCTGCCGCAAGTTGAAGGCGCCGCGACGCGACCATCGGCAGACGGACGAGTTCTCCGACCACCGCACCGAGGCCGCCATATGAAAGGGCTTCTTCCATGCTCGCCAAAACGTCCTCTTCCTTGTCCGCCTCGACAAAGACAACCCGGTGGTGATGGAGACCTGCCTGGGCCAGCGCCGGGAAGAAGAGATCCGGCCGTGTCAGGCACCAGACGATACGGCCTTTCGTACGGGCGGCTATTCCCGCGGCAAACAAGGCGGCGGCCGCGCCGTCCACGGTGCCCGATCCGCCGCCGGCGAATTCATGCAGCGCGCCGAAGGCAAGACCACCTGTCGGCAGGACCGCATCGATCTCGGGCACCCCGAAGGGCAAGCAGCCGGGTTTTCGCGCCGGCCCGCCCTCAAGGGCGGATATCCTTGCCCGAAGGTCTGCAATGACATGCTTGCTGGCAGCCGGCATGGTGCACGAACCCTTCCGAAATCGCGTTGAAGTTGGACGGCTTGACGCCGTTTGAATGCTGATGTTCGCTTTCTGTTCCGTATATTGGGCTGCGTCAAGGCTGCTCTTTTCAAGGAATGTATTCCTGAGAATTAGCAAATGAGAAGATTCGCAAAATGAATCAGAGCGATAACCGGGACGCATGGCATTGCAAAAATTTATTGCTGCCTGATGGCCTTGATGTGGATAAGGACGTCGCGTAAGGGTCGCCGCCGCCTTGGTGAGCACAGATGTCACCTACCGGAGACACTATGGCGAGACGACAGGCCTTATCGGGAAATGAACGTGGCCCGACCCTTGCGGATGTGACGGTCGAGGTCATCGAAATCGAATGCACGTTTTGTGATCGTCGCGGTTCGCATGACCGAACGGAGCTTGTGAAGATGTTCGGCGCCAGCATGAGCTTTTCCCGTCTGCGGCGCCGGGCAGCGATGGGATGCGAAAGGCTGAACGGCCCGGATGGTGATCGATGCGGAACGCGGTTTTCTTGTCTGGAGACTGTCTTGCGGTTGGAAACGTAAGCATCGGCAACAGACTGCCGTCCAGTCCGTGGCCCCGCTGGAGCGTTCCGGCGCCGACGGCTCCATCGGCCTCACGGGGCGGCGGCTACCGCAAAGCGGCGAGGAAGGATCGGCACCCGTAGGCCCGATCCTCACTTTTACGACATGCCCGGCCGCACTCGACCGTGCTTTCAGCCGTTCGGACGGATGACGACCTTTACGCAGCCATCCTTCTTGTCGCGAAACGTCTTGTATGCCTCGGGGCCTTCTTCGAGGGCGATCCTGTGGGTGATGAGAAAGGACGGGTCGATCCGGCCTTCGGCGATGAGGTTCATCAGCGGTTCCAGATAGCGCTGGACGTGCGTCTGGCCCGTCTTCATGGTCAGACCTTTCCCGACAAACGCGCCGAGAGGCGCCGAAACGGCGGGACCGACGAAGACACCGGGCAGAGAGACAGTGCCGCCTGGGCGGCAGGCAAGGATTGCCTGCTGCAGCGCAAAAGGACGTTCGCTCGACGACAGTTTGCTTTGCACAGCCTCCATCAGCCCGCCGACACCATGACTTTCCATGCCGACCGCCTCGATGACTGCATCCGGTCCGAGCCCGTTGGTCATATCGAGGATCTGCTGCTGGAGGTCTTCGTCGGAATAGTCGAGGGTTTCTGCGCCGCAGGCACGCGCAAGCGCCTGCCGTTCGGGGATGGTGTCGATGGCGATGACCCGCTCGGCACCAAGAAGAAAAGCCGACTTGATGGCAAACAGACCGACCGGTCCGCAACCGAAAACGGCAATGGTCTGTCCTGGCTGGATGTCGCAGTTTTCGGCCGCCATATAGCCTGTTGGAAAGATGTCCGACAGAAACAGGACCTGCTCGTCGCTCAGACCGTCCGGCACCTTGATCGGTCCGACATCAGCATAGGGCACGCGTAGATACTGGGCCTGGCCGCCAGGAAATCGGCCATAGGTTTCTGAATAGCCGAACAACCCGGCTGTCGGATAGCCGATCTGCTTGGCCTGCTCGGCGCCGGAAGGATTGGATCTTTCACAAAGGGCAAACAGGCTCCATCTGCACATGCGGCATTCGCCACAGGAGATGGTGAAGGGTACCACGACCCGATCACCGACCTTGAGTTTGGCGTTGCCGCGACCGACCTCCACCACCTCACCCATTGTCTCGTGACCCATGACGTCACCGGCATGCATGCCGGGAACGAAGCCGCCGTAAAGATGGAGATCGGAGCCGCAGATTGCGCAACTCGTCACCTTGATGATCGCATCCCGGTCGTCCTCGATAACCGGATCGTCGACCTGCTCGCAGCGAATGTCGCCGCTTCCGTGCCAAGTCAGAGCCTTCAAGTTCTAGTCCTCCATTTTCAATTGCGCCCTGGTGCACCTTGGTCTCAAGGCTGGCCGCTCCCGCCTGCGGCACCATAGATGTGACCCGTGGTGAAGCTTGCGCTGTTGTCGGCAAGCTGGACGTAGATCGAGGCGAGTTCGGCCGGCTGGCCGGGGCGTCCGAGCGGCGTCTTGCCGCCGAACTGTTGGAGCTTCTCCATGGTCGCGCCCCCTGCCACCTGCAACGGCGTCCAGACCGGACCGGGCGCGACGCCGTTGACGCGGATGCCCTTTGATGCGAGCTGCTTTGCCATCGATTTGGTAAAGCTCATGCCGGCTGCCTTGGTGATTGCATAGTCGACGAGGTCTTCTGAGGGATCATAGGCCTGTTCCGACGTTGTCTGGATAATCGATGATCCCGGCCCAAGATGCTTCAGGGCCGCCTTGGTCAGCCAGAACATCGCGTAGACGTTGGTTTTCATCGTCGCGTCGAATGCATCCGACGTGATGTCTAAGATCGACGCTGCTTGCTGTTGGCGACCGGCATTGTTGACGAGGATGTCGAGGCCACCGAGCGCGCTGACCGCGTCTGCGACGAGCCGCTCGCAGAACGCCTCGTCGCGAAGATCGCCCGCAAGGGCAATCGCCTTGCGTCCCTCCTTCTCGATCAGTTCGATCACTTCCTTTGCGTCCGGTTCCTCGTCCGGCAGATAATTGATGGCGACGTCGGCTCCCTCGCGCGCAGAGGCGATGGCGGCGGCGCGCCCCATCCCGGAATCGCCACCGGTGATCAGCGCCTTGCGCCCGGCCAGCCGACCTGCCCCCTTGTAGGTGGTTTCGCCATGATCCGGCTTCGGGTTCATCTGTCCGGCAAGACCCGGAAACGGCTGCGACTGCTTTTCAAATTCTGGTCTGGGATATCTGGTGGTCGGATTTTCCATGGCCGGGATCTCTTTCTATTCCGGTGGTCTGCAGGCTTATGAAGTGGGAACAGACCAGATTGGCTTCGGTTCCAACCCCGATACGGCAACTTGCGCCTGACACTTTTTCAGAAGAAGCGGCATGACGGGTGAACCGAGCCACCGCCATGCGCCCGCCACCCCGTGCGAAGCCCTTTTTGGACTATCCCGCTTGTCGAAGAGAGCGACGTGCCACGGCCGACATTTCGACGGGCCCGAAGGTGTCGGCAACAGATCTTTGCCGTCAGCGATCAGTCTATCTCGATCCAGACCGGGGCATGATCGCTCGTCTGCCGCAGCGCCCGCACCCACCGATCGACACCACCCGACTTCAAGCCCGATGCAAGCGATGGGCTCAAGAGGAAGTGGTCGATCCGCAGACCGGCATCACGCTCGAAGGAATTTCGCCAGTATTTCCAGAATGTGTAGACCGGTTCGTTAGGATGGAGGCTGCGGATGGCATCGGTCCAGCCCTGTTTCATCATCGCGTCAAACGCGCGCCGGACTTCAGGCCGGAACAATGCGTCGTCGCGCCATCGCTGCGGGTTGTAGACGTCAAGATCGGTTGGCATAACGTTGAAATCACCGATCAAGGCGACGGGCACGTCAAGCTCCAGAAGCTGCTGGGCATAGGTTTGGAAGCGCTTGAACCAGCGGAGCTTGTAGTTGAATTTCGGGCCAGGCGCCGGATTGCCGTTCGGCAGATATAGGCAACCGACAATCACGCCCCTGACGGCCGCTTCGATATACCGGCTCTGGTGGTCTTTCATGTCGCCAGGAAGCGTGCGGCGCGTCTCGATCGGCTCTGCGTCGCGCGCGAGGATCGCCACGCCGTTCCAGCTCTTCTGGCCGCGCCAGATCGCGCCATAGCCGGCCCTTTCGATTGCATGCTGAGGAAACTTGTCATCTGACGCCTTCAGCTCCTGCAAGCAAACGACGTCGGGGGCTGCCTCCTCCAACCAGCGCAAGAGAATGTCGAGCCTGCCATTGATGCCGTTGATATTGAAGGACGCGAGCTTCATCGACGATCAATTGCCCAGATGAGCCCATGGTTGCCCCTACCCTTCGACCTCGCTCGTCGGCGCGACACTTGTCCGCCGGCATCGGTCGGCAAAACCGGTTGCGCCTTCAAACCGACGGTCATGGGGCAGCCGATAAAATGATTGCGAAAGTCCGCACCGATCAAACCCCACGTGCTCATATCCCGAACGCCTCCGATCGCTGTGTTTGCAAACGCGCTTGCACGGCAAACGATGCATGACCTGAAGCGACAATCCGATGGTGGAACCGGCCGCCGAAGTCCGCGTCCCCTTTTTCCGGCGAGGGCGCCAAAAGCCTGAAAGATATTTAATGAGACGTTCTTCGGTCTTGCCTGCAGACTGATTGGTGACGAGCTTTTTTTCATCATCCCGGCACAACCATTTTCTACGGCGACGCGTTACCGTCACAGGTTCAAGGCTCCGGGATGAGATATGTCTCAAGGTTTCCGTTTCGATCTTCTCGCCAAAAGTGGCTATGCCGCTCGCGGCATTGTCTTTCTGCTTGTCGGCGGTCTTGCGCTATTTTCCGGGTTTGCAGGTGGCCGCCCGGAGGCGAAATCCGCTCTTTCGACATTGCTGTCCCAACCTCTTGGCCGGTTGTGGGTTGGTGCGATCGGCTTCGGGTTGTTCGGGTTTGTTTGCTGGCGACTGGCGCAGGCGGTTGCGGACACCGATGATCACGGCACCGGGGCCAAGGGCATTGCGATCCGCTCGGCGCTGATCGCAAGCGCCGTGACCTATTTCGGTCTCTCAGGTTACGCGCTTGGCCATGCTTTTTTGTCCGGCACTGGCGGCGAAGGCTCGGGCGAACGAAGTCTGGCGCAGTGGATCATGTCGCAGCCCTTCGGATCCTATCTCGCGATCGCGGTTGGCATCGGCTTTGTCGGTGGTGGTGCGGTTACATCGATAAAGGGTGCGACCCGCAAGTTCGAGCGCTACCTCCGCATCCCCGAAAGTCAGGTGATCGTGACCTGGATCTGCGTCTATGGACTGGTTGCTCGCGGTATCGTCTTTGCCATTGTTGGCGTCCTGTTTGTGATCGCAGGACTGCGGGTTGACCCGCAGCGGGCCGGCAGCATGGCCGATGCTCTGCAATGGTTGAGAGGAATGCCGTTTGGCATCGCCCTTTATACCGCGGTTGCGGCCGGCCTTGCCGCCTTCGGCGTCTACAATCTCGTCGAAGCCCGCTACAGGATCATCCGCAGCCCTTCGCTCAACGAAATCAGGCGCTCCGCGCAGACTGTCCTTACCCGCCGGTAATCGCCAAGGATCGACTACCGCGCGATCTTTGACCACAAATCCATGAGCTATGCCTGCAAGCTGTCATGCCGGTTGCCGTGAGGGCAGCCGCCTGACCCTCCGGTTCATGGCTGCGAAACAGTCGTCAAACAGGTATCCCGGCGCATTTAAAGTGAGATCGGACAGTGAAGGCGCGACCAGGGCGAAGAGGTTTGTCAAACGGCTCGCAGATAGTGGCAGCAATCGCATTGTCGGTTTCAAGCGCTGCACCGACCACCAACTGAGCAGCCCATAGATTCAGGCAGACGACATGGTTTCCAAGAGGTTTGACTTTTTGGGGAACTCCGGCCGGCGCGCTTGGTTGGATCCAAGCATCAACCAGAAGGAGTGACCTCATGTTCATGCGCGTTGATCAGTTGCAGGCCGAGCTGCCGCCACCCAAAGCTGCCGATCCGAATGCCGCCGCCGCTCTTCAAGAGCTGCTCGGTGGCAAGTATGGCGAGATGTCGACGCTCGGCAACTACATGTTCCAGAGCTTCAATTTTCGATCGAAATCAAAGCTCAGGCCCTTCTACAGTCTGGTGGCGAGCATCACAGCCGAGGAGCTCGGACACGTCGAGCTTGTCAGCAATGGTGTCGCCATGCTGGCGAACGGGCCGGACAAGCCGGATGGTGATGCCGGCGACGGCGGCGATATTTCCGGCGCGCCCTTCGAGGACATGAAGGACATTCGTCTTGCCGCAAGTTTCCTGTCAGGCGGGGGCGGTGCAATGCCCATCAACAGCAATGGCGCTTCATGGAACAATGATTTCATCACCACCACCGGCAATGTCGTGCTCGATCTTCTCCACAACTTCCATTTGGAATGTGGAGCCCGGCTTCACAAATTGCGTGTCTACGAAACGGTCACTGATCCGACCGGCCGCGCCGTCTGCGGCTATCTGCTGGTTCGTGGCTCGGTCCATGCGCATGCCTATGCGCTTGCTTTAAAGAAGATCACCGGTGTCGAAATCGAAAAATTCCTACCCTGCCCCAACATCCCGCTCGCCAACATTCCGGAATGCCAGCAATATCTCGATGAAGGCTCACACCGGCGTCTCTATACCTGGAGCCCGAATGACTACAAGGAAATCACCGGCATCTGGAGCAATGACGAGGTGGCCCTTCCCGGCGATCCGCCAGGCGAACTGGAAGTTGTTGACGGGATGCCGGACGGTGGCAAAATCCATCAGCTCGTGGGCGTTCCGTCAGCATTTACGCCAGACTATGCGCCTGAGGAGATGTTCGAGATCGCTCAGAAGCTTTACAAGAAGTCACGCTAGGGGCGCAGACGAGCACAAGGCTTCAGGGCTTGTTGAGTGAGACGTTTTCTCCCTGCCACGATCCCGATCGCTGACGAGGCGTGTGTCACGCGCCTCGTCCCCGTCGTCGACGACCACGCCCGACGACGAACATTCGGGCGGTTGGCGACCGAGCGCGCCGTCTAGCGGACAGATAACAGCTTTTCGAAAAAGGCAATGCGCGCGGCGACCGATTGCGGCGACTGATCAAACAGGAGCCGATTGCCGCGCCTGGTCGCACCGTATTTCGCCCAGGATCTGGCGGGCTTTGCGGCAGCAGTCGACGCCCATGAAAGTGCCAGAGCCTTCGGCCCTGCGTCGAGCTTGGCAATCCCCAGACCTGTGGCTGCAATCTGCAGCCTGGCGATCTTAAGCAGGATCGAGGCGTCCTGCGCCAGATCGCCAAAGCGGTCCTCGAGCTCTTCCTCGAGATCATCGATTTCACGTATCGACGTGGCGCGCATCAGCCTGGCGTAGATGTTGAGCCGCACGGCCGGATCCGGCACATAATCTGGAGACAAAGTTCCGGTGACACCGAGATTGACAATTGCACGTCGACGGCCGGCCTCGTCTTGCCCGCGCAGTTTTAAAACCGCACGTTCGAGCAATGTCTGGTAGAGGCTGACACCGATCATCTTCATGTGGCCTGCCTGGTCTTTACCGAGAAGATCGCCGCCGCCGCGCAGATCGAGATCTCGCATACTGATCGCCAGGCCAGATCCAAGGCGGTCGTTGTCGACAAGCGTCGCCAGGCGCAGACGGGTCTCATCCGAAAGATCGTCCCCCTCCAGCGTCAGAAGATAGGCGATCCCCTGCGCCCTTGCCCGTCCGACACGTCCGCGCAGTTGGTGCAGTTGCGACAATCCGAACCTGTCGGCACGCCAGATGAAGATTGTATTTGCGCGCGGAACATCGAGACCGCTTTCGATAATGTTGGTCGACAAGAGCACGTCGCCCTCGCCCTCAGCAAAGCCGACAACCGCATCCTCGATTTCTGCGGGCGGCATCCTGCCGTGAGCGATGGTGATTTTGAACTCCGGCACGATTTCATGCAGGATTGCCTCGGCCTCGCCTATGTCCTCAATCCTCGGCACAACGACGAAGCTTTGTCCGCCACGACGAAATTCGCGCATCAAGGCCCCACGCATTGCAGCACGATCGAAGACGCTCAGCGACGTCCTCACCGGTCGGCGTTTCGACGGCGGCGTCAGCAGCAGAGAAACCTCCTGCACGCCGATCATTGCCGACTTTAACGTTCGGGGAATAGGCGTTGCGGACATGGACAGGACATGCAGGGACGGCGAAAGCTCCGCCATAGATTGCTTGTCCTTCAGTCCGAACCGGTGCTCTTCGTCGACAATCAGCAGCGCCAGCCGCGCGAAGGTGACATCCTTCGCCAAGATTGCCTGGGTCGCGACGACGATATCGATATCCCCGTCGGAAATCTCGGTCTTGATCCTGTTTGCTTCCACTGATTTGACCAGACGGGAGAGCATGGCAACCTTTATCCCCGAGCCGGCAAACCGGCGGTTAAAGGTTGCAAAATGTTGTCGCGCAAGGACAGTGGTCGGAGCGATGATGACAACCTGGCCGCCGGAAAGCGCGACTGCCGCTGCAGCACGCAGCGCGACTTCCGTCTTACCATATCCGACGTCGCCGCAAACGAGCCGGTTCATGGGACGGTGTGATGAAAGATCGGCCAATACCGCCCGTATCGCCTTATCCTGATCTGCCGTCAGGGCATAGGGAAAGCGCCGCACGAATGCGGCATAGGCAGAGCGCGGCGGCACAAGGCTTTTGGCGACCGTTGCACTTCTTTCTTTGGCGATTGCCAACAGATGGCGCGCCGCCAGACGGATATCCTTTGCGATGCGAGCCTGCTTTTTCTTCCAATTGTCCGTGTGAAGGTGATCTAGCGCAACGGCCTCCGGCTCCGATCCATAACGCCACAGCTTGCCGAACTCTTCCATCGGCACCAGCAGTGACGCATCGTCATGGTATTGAAGGCGGGCTGTGTCGCGCGTTGTGCCGTCGATTTCGACGCGTTCGAGCTTTGTCAGGACGCCGACGCCATGGGCCTCGTGAACGACGACATCGCCGATCTGCAATTCCGGCTCGCCCAGGAAATTGTCCTCATCTGTCGCGTGGGCACCGGCGCCCGGAGGCGCGGCAATCCAAACGACGCGGGCGGCCTCATCGACAAAGCCCCGGTCGAGAACCAAATCGAGCTCGAGCAGCTGGCCGCAGCTGGAGTCAGAAATGTCCTCCAAGGTGTCGATCCGCATTGCGGTGGCGTCATTGTCCCTCTCGAGCCGTCGAATAAAGGCTGCGTTTTGCCCGCATACCAGGACCTTACAGCCCGCTTGCAGGCTCTGTTGAACGAAGTGCCTGACGTCCTTGTTTTGCCCGGATCCAGGATTGGCAAAAGGAAGTTCGTGCCAATCGACGAGCTCCGGCTCGATCGGATCGAAGACCGCGCTTTGCTGGCGCCACTCCCGACGGCCCAGATAGATCGATCGCCGATTTTCGCTTCCCTCCTTTTTGAATGTTTCAAAAGCTTGCCGGGCATCGTCGATGATATCGAGATATTCCTCAGCCCGCTGCTGGCTACCGGATGCACAGAAAATCCGGGCATCGCCCAAGATGTCGAAGATGGATTGCATGGTTCCATAGGAGCAAAGCAGCGATCGCTCGATACTCTGTGCGGACCGGTCGGCGAGCGACGGTTCGACGTCGGCTACAACGACCTCGGAGGCAGGACCGAACACCATATGGTCCATGGAACGATCGGTTCGTTGCGTCTTCGGGTCGTAGGATCGCAGCTCTTTGACGGTCTCCTGGTCGGACAAGATGATCCGCATGGGAAAAGATCCGCCGGCCGGAAAAATATCGATGACGTCCTCTCGACATGCAAATTCGCCCGGTTCGTCGGCAACCCCCTCCTCCATATAGCCGGCATGACGCACGAAAGTCTCGAAGGCGTCGCGGTCGAATGGCTGACCAACGGCAAGTTCAAACCGGCTGTTTGCAATGATCCTCGCCGGCGGCAATCGCTGCAGAATGGCGTCGAGCGAGGTCACGAGCAGCCTCGGTTGATCGCGGCGCTCACTCCAGACCCTGAGCGCATCCATCCGTCGGCCCATACTGTGTCGCGACGGCGGAACACGGTCGTAAGGCAGGCAGTCCCACGGGGGCAGAACGATTGGCTCAATATCGGGAAACAGGTGGCGCACCGCATTGGCGATCGCCTCTGCTGCCCCTTCCCCAAGCGCCACGTAACAGCATGGCTTGCTTGACGTCTTGAGGGCAGCGACGAGCCGTGTCGCGACAAGAGCCGACGACGGTTTCGACACATGGCCGTCCTGACGCGGATCGGCATCGATTGATTGACCCGTCGTTTCATAGTCTGTGATGCGCACTGCATTCCCCACCTGGTCTCGACCGGAAGATTGCCGGACTGCAAGAACTTCAAGAGCGGCCGCGTTGTTCCTCGACGTGTCGTCCCGAACCGTCGCGCGTGGTCAGGCGTGGATGCACGCACGCTCTCACGGGCAGGCGCTGTCCCCTGGGACATCACGTGGAAACCAAACCGCATTCCAGCGGTTTGGCACAGCACGTAGCAAGGCGATCATCATGACCAAGCCATCCATCCCGTCGTCGGCCGGACATTGTGACACTTCGAATTCAGCCGGGACGAATTCACGCGTCAGCGCAAGGCTCGACCGGCTTGCGCTTCTGCATGGAATAGATCCTTTGCGGCCTTCACCGGACGGGGTACCGGTTCCCGTGACCGATGAAAGCAAGCGCAGGTTGCTTTTGTCCCTCGGTGTCGATGTCGCGCGGGGCGAGGATCAGACAGATCCAGATGTCACCAGAGACGAAGCAGCGACGCGTAACGAAAGCACCTCGCTCTGCTTCCTGCCGGACTTCCTGTCTGTGGACCTGTCCTCGCACGAGCGGGTCTGGGGCATCAGCCTCCAGCTTTATGAATTGCGATCCGAGCGAAACGGGGGGATCGGCGATTTCGAAGACCTCAAGACCATGATCGACATGGTCGCATCCCTGGGCGGAGACTTTATCGGACTGAACCCGCTACATGCGCCCTTTCTTGCGGATGCGTCGCGTTGCAGCCCCTATGAACCGTCGAACCGACAGTTTCTCAACCCGCTTTATATCGCCGTAGACCGGTTGCCCGGTTTTCGCAGCGACGACAATCTCAAAGACGCTCTAGCGAGGCTGCGCCACACCGACCTTGTCGATTACGAAGGCGTGGCCGCGGCAAAGCTCGGCGCATTACGGAGCCTTTGGATGGGGTGGAGAGACAGGGGCGATGGGCAGGCGGACGCAGCGTTTGGGCAGTTCCTGCTCGAACAGGGCGACGGATTGAGGAAACACGCCCTGTTTGAAGCCTTGTCTGCCGAGATGGTCCGGCGCGGCTTTGGTGCTGGCTGGCATGGTTGGCCGCAAGAGTACCGCGACCCTCAAGGCGACGACGTAGAGGCCTTTGCCGAGGATTTTGCCGAAGACATCCGGTTTCACGCCTGGCTGCAATATAGCGCTCATCGCCAGTTGACCGAGGTTGCCGACTACGCCCGGGCGGCGGGCCTGCGTATCGGCCTTTATCTCGACCTTGCCGTTGGCGAGGCGCTGGACGGCTCCGCCACCTGGAGCGAGCCTGATGTCTATCTCACCGAAGCGACGGTCGGCAGCCCCCCCGACCCTTTTGCGCCCGAGGGGCAGGACTGGCATCTTGCTGGCTTTCAGCCTGCAAGGATCGCCTCTGGCGACGATCCACCCTTTCAGCGCATGGTCGAGACGGCGATGCGTTATGCAGGCGCCATCCGCATTGACCATGCGGCGGCACTTCGCCGTCTTTTCCTCGTACCCGTCGGTGCAAAGCCTGCCGAGGGAGCTTATGTGTCCTACCCGCAGCAGGATCTCCTCGATATTCTGGCGAGAACTTCGACTTCTCATCGCTGTCTTGTGATCGGAGAGGACCTGGGATTGCTACCTGATGGCTTACAGGACGATCTAGCTGCCGCGCGGATCCTGTCCTACCGGATCCTCTCCTACGAACGCGACGACGCAAGCTTCAAACCGGCATCCACCTATCCGACGCTGGCACTTGCCTGCATTTCCACGCATGACCACCAGACGCTCGCAGGCTGGTGGCGCGGTGCCGATATTGCTGCGCGAGCCGAACATGGCATCGTGTCTGCCGAACTCACAGAGCAGCATGAAGCCGAGCGCCAGCTGGAACGCGGCTATCTGGCAATGGCGATCGAAAGTTCGGTCGGTGCCACCGATGAACAGCTGACGATCAGTGCCCATCGGTTCATTGCTGAAACGCCGAGCCTGTTGGCGGCCGTCCGCCTTGCAGATCTCACAGACGAGCAAAGACCGACAAACATTCCCGGAACAAGCGACAGCTATCCGAACTGGCGACCAAAACTGTCGGTGCCGATCGACGATATAGCCGCCCTTTGGCTGGTCGGCACGGTCGCAAGGGCTATGCGTGCAGGCAGAGAACGGCCCCTTCAAAGAGCCGGGACTGCGATGCCGGAAGCGATTGCCGCACCAGACAGTTTCTCTTGCCAAAATCGACGGTCCGCACAAAGCCATCTGGCGACTGACGGCGATGCCGGCAATGTATTTCCAGGCCGGTTGAAAGCAGAAATCTGCAATCGCCCTCTTGCTGCGATCGGACTGGCCGCCGTCCTTGGCTACCTGATTGCCGCTCGTCGGTAATTTCCGATGTAATCGGCCCACCAGGAACAGATTGGCTCGGTGCTCGACCGACGGCTTGCGTCAATTGACCGGTTGAATTTCACCAAGCGAGCGACCGGGACCGCGACGATCGCCGCGGAGCCGGGACCAGAGACAGGTAGCCAGAAATCAATGGCTTTACAAACCATCCGTATGTTTCTAGATTGCATTTGCAAACGCCGTGATACTTCGAAATCCCGACCGGATTCGTGAGTTTTGAACCACACACGGCTCCCGACGCGGTTACCTCCAGTCACTGCGCCAGCCGCCCGCCCCTTGGGACGGGCGGTTTTTCGTTTCCACAGCAGCATCGACCTCGCGATTTTTTCGACATACGTACCGATTGTGTGTAAATCGCAACACCCCGGGCGTAATTCCCTTTGTTTGGCGCGAACGCTTCCCAATTCGATTGTCAGATTTGTGACGGACGCATAGTTTTTTAAATGAAAGCTGCCCGCGGCTTTCATGTTCAACGGGGGGAGCCGAAGTCGATTGTCGACGGCGCTCTCTTAAGTAGGATTGGAGAGACTAATGACAATGAAGAGCCTTCTTCTCGGCTCCGCTGCAGCTCTTGCAGCAGTATCCGGCGCTCAGGCTGCCGACGCTATCGTAGCTGCCGAGCCGGAGCCGATGGAATACGTTCGCGTTTGCGACGCATTCGGCACGGGCTATTTCTACATCCCGGGCACCGAAACCTGCCTCAAGGTTGGTGGCCGCGTCCGTTTCGACGCCATGTATGGCGACCCCTATGCTGCAAACAGCGATGGCACCTACACCAACACCCGCGCCGAAATCTACCTCGACACGGCTTCGGACACCGAATGGGGTGCTCTGAAGACCAACATCGTCGCTCGTTTCGACTACAACCCGCGCTACGACGTTTCTGAAATCGACGGCAACAACACCCGTACCCGTCTGATCGCAGCAAACATCCAGCTCGGCGGCTTCCTCGTCGGTCTCGCTGACAGCCAATATACCGCATTTCTCGGTTATGCAGGCGACGTCATCAACGACGACGTGATTTCGTTCGGCGCGTTCGAACTGAACCAGGTTGCCTATGTCTATGATGCCGGCAACGGCTTCTCGGCTTACGTTGCTCTCGAAGATGACGGCAATATCAAGCATGACCGTGGTTCGTTCAGCAGCCGGGGCACTGCAAACAGCGACTGGGTCGACGTGACGGCAGGCGTCAAGTACGACAACGGCACGTTTATGGCGGGTCTGGTCGGCGGCTACGACGAGTCGGCAGACGAAGGTGCGATCAAGGCGAAGCTGTCTGGCACGTTTGGTGGCTTCAACGCCTGGATCATGGGCGGCTGGAACACCGATGGGGACACGGTAAACGCTTACGCGCCGGGTGATTCCGAGGGCATCAGCTGGGGCGACTGGGCTGCCTGGGGTGGTCTCGGCTACAAGTTCACCGATAAGATCGGCACGAATATCCAGGTTGGTTATACCGACAACGAGACGCTCGCCATCACGGCCAACGTTCAGTGGAAGCCGGTCGATGGACTGCTTATCCAGCCGGAAATCGCCTATACCGACTGGGACGCGATCGACGAGGACCAGTTTTCGGGCATGATCCGCCTGCAGCGGACATTCTGAACCTGACGTCAAAGGGGCCGGACATCCGGCCCCTCCTCTCTGCTCCACGGCTACAGGTAAGCTTGTCATCTTATGTTGTCCGGGTTATCCGGAATTGATGAGATGAAACGCCGATGTCGGAGCCTCTGGATGAGACGAACGAAGGAACAGGCGGCCGAGACAAGGCATCTGCTGCTTTTGTCTGCCGAAGCCTTGTTCCTTGACAAGGGGTACGAGAACGTCACCCTCGATGAGATCGCGGCGGCCGCCGGTGCCAGCCGCGGCGCGTTGCATTGGCACTTTTGTAACAAGCAAGGACTGCTTGCGGCTCTGCGCGACAAAGCACAGGTCCCCTTGCAGGAACTGGCCGATGCATTGAAGACGGACATCACGGCTGACCCGCTCGACCTTCTCGGCAAGACCATTTCCATGATGTTTCTGGATCTCCACAATGATGAGCGCCGACGAGGCCTCATACGGGTCATGAAACATCTGGAGATCTCCAAGTCATGTGACCTCAATCTAGGCCGTCACCGCAACGAGCCCTATCTGGCGATCGCGCAGATTTTTGTCGAAGCCAATAAAAAGCAGAGACTGGCGGCGCCCTGGACGCCGCGAATGGCAGCCTGCGCCTTGACGGCGGCTCTGATCGGGCTCGTCGAGGAGTGGGCGCTGGAGCGTAGCGAGTTTCAGCTTGTGCCATATGGCCAGGATCTCATCTTGTCGATCATCGCCAGCTTTACCTCTCGCAGGGTTTGACGGGTCTTCGAGCTGTTTTCAGCCGCCCTGAAAGGACCCCCACCGGAGGGGACGGCGAGGGTCGAGGTGATTGCCGGTGTTTATAGGAATGCTCACCAGCTGGCCGTGCAAACAGACTGGAAAGCCGAGAAGTTCCAGGCCGCCGCCAGCGGGCAGGATTGAGTGCCTGCCCGACACTGCGGTCACCGGAACGGGAACGCGGCCGCCTTCGATGTGTTCTGCCTGTCGCACTGCCCACATTCACAATGCCTGGCCTCAAAGGTCCTAAGACCCGGTTCGGGCTTTCGAGTTTGTGACAGGGGAGCTTCGGATGCTGTTGTCGACGATGCCGTTTGAAGAGATCCTTGCCAATATCGGCCGGGCTGGCCCGCGCGTCAGCGGAAGCACCGCCGCCCTGCTTGCAGCGCAGCTTGGTATTGCCATGGCCAAAATGGCATTTGCGGTATCTGCAAAGCATAACCATCGCAGCGGCCAGAACGCGACCGCCGCAAACTCAATCGAAGAAGCCGTCTCGGTCATTTTGCTGGACGCGATTGCAGACGACATCGCGACGATGACGGAAAGAGACCGGCTGGCGGCTGCTGCGTTTATAGATGCTTCACTCCCCGACGAGGATGGGCAAGCTATCCCACTCCTGATTGCCGCAACAAGGGAACCGCTTGCCGCGGCCCATTTTCTCGTTGAATTGATCGAATGGCTGCAATGTAACGCGATCAATATCGATGCGGAGGTCGCAAGCGACTATCGCGGCGGGGCTGAGATCATCGCTGCCGCATTTAATGCGGTCATGATGACGGTCGAGCTCAACCTGGCGGCCGATGGGATGGAGGGATTTTGCGCGCAGACCGAGATGGAACGGCGACGACTATCGGCGAGAAAAGCTGCTGCGATGGGCAAGCTCACCGCTTGATCGCAGGAAACCCCAGTGGCGGATGATGGTCGGCCGCCGGTCCGTGATGTTCCTCATTCAGGAACCAGACGCGCTCACCGGGGTTTGGACATTACGTCCTCGAGACAGGAGACATCCGATGACAAAAATCCTTCTTGCTATCGCTTTGTGCGCCACGTCGATTTGCATTCACTCGAGCCCGTCTTTTGCCCAGGACGTGCAGTTGCAGATCGGGCCGGACGGCGTTCGACCGGTCATTCGCGATCGCGATAGAGACCGGTACGATCGTCGACGGGGATGCAGTCCCAGTGAAGCTCGTGCAGCCGCGCGCGACGAAGGCCTTCGCGGTCCGGAGATCGTGCGGATGACAGACAGGAGCGTAACGGTTCAGGGAATGACGCGTCGCGGCCCCGACCGCATCATATTTGCCAACCGCCGCGGCTGTCCCCTCATCCGATAGATCTGACAGATCGTCTTTCGTCAGTCATCCATCCCGCCTTTGATCAAACTCAAGAACGGTGCCCCGTTCGGGCGTTGCTCGAACAAGCCGCCAGTGAATATCGTCGGCAAACCTTCCTCGTCACGCAGACAGCGTCCGAAGGAGAGGACTTTCGTGACACGGTCAGGTCGATATATGCGAAACGTTACAATCGAAAACTTTCCACTTAACAATGCGTCGCGGGTCAGGTGTGCGGCCTGCTCCCGGTCGGTCTCGAGGATCCTCGCCAGCACATCCTCGATTGCGACACCCCTAACGAGCCTAGCAGGTTCGAACCCGTAGATCTGGGCGAACACGTCATCTGCGATCAGCCGGTTTTCACCGATGTCCCAAGAAAACAGGCCGAGTGTCGGCAAGCCACAGCCAAGCGCGGCGTTGTTAAGCAAATTCATTCCCTCGGTTGAATTAGGTTATTCTAATAATATAGTTGAACTGAACCTCATATGCCCGAAAATGCATAAGAGAGTTGCGCCTTGCATGGCGGAGCGGGACCTGGTTGTCGTGCTCAAGCATCAACGTGAGGCACTGCGTGCGATAGCTTTATCCGCCTGCTTGACGCTTGATATCTTGCACCGCTCGGCTGCGGCACTGTTGCGAAGGGCAGTGCCGCTTGCATTGGCATTATCGGGCCGTCGAGCCGGCCAGTTGCTCGACCATTGAAAATGAAGATCCGGCTTCCCGGCCATGCAGGATTTCGCTGGCAAGGCGGCGATCGGGAACCGACAGGCTCAAGACAAGTTGGTTCCCGCAGTAAGCAATAGGAGGCAATGGCCATGAGTGAACTGGAAACGCATGCGGCGTCCCTCGTTCGAAAATACGTGCAATTGGGCGGGACCCGTCGAGCCAAGCTCGATGACAATATCGTCGATACTCGAAAATGGGAGGACGAGCCCCGCGAGGCAGCGGACTTCTGGGCTAAAAATATTGAGGGCCTGGAGGAGGAGAAACGGAAGGAAGTGGAGACATATCTGCCTAGTGCGAACGCGCCTTAGCTTTCGCGATTGAGCAACCTCATACGGCGGCCGGCATGAGCCGGCGGGGCGGTAGCCGAGCGTAATTGCCCTCCAATTCCAGACAGAGCCGCGGATAGCTGTGTCCTCGGGCCGACCACTTGCGGCGACAGTCAGGGGGCGGCAGGCAGGGGGGCGAAAGGCAGGGGGGCGACAGGCAGGGGGGCGACAGGCGGCCAGACATCAAATCAGTGTTTCGATTGCCCTGTGCGGGGAACGAAGCGAAGTGCCATCAGTTTGGAAAGCGCACAATCAAACGGAGAAAACGAAATGATTTCCAGGCTCCTTACTGCCACAGCCTTAACCGTTGCTCTTGCCGCCGGGGGCGCGCTGGCCCAGTCGGGCGGATCGGGCGGTGGATCGGATGGCGGCGCATCCAGCAATGGCGCGGGCAATGGTGGCTCGGCCTCAGGCAATACCGGAGACACCGGCAATTCCGGTACTGATAATGGCTCGACCGGCGGTATCGACAACGGTACCTCCGGAACGAGCGGCGACCAGCCGGGCTCTAACTGCAGCGCCCAGGGTTCGTCCGAACCTTCGACAGGCGCCCCCGGATCGGGCAGCACGAATGCCTGCAAATAAGCCGCGTACCGGGCAGAATTCCTCGGCAAACCTGCCGAGGAAACATTTGAGCCACTTCTGACAGGATCCATCGGATTTTTCTGCGAAACCTGTGGTCTCGCCTCGCGCTAGCATGGGTGCTTGACAGTGCGCGACCGGCACCTGCGTCTGCACGCATCCCGGCTTGCTTTGGCCGATGAGCTCTTACCCCTCGTCCCAAGCCAGCTGCTGCGGAAGCTGTGACGGTTCAGGGGGTGAGGCAAGCGCTGCCTGCAGGATCAACGCCAGGGCCAGCATTCCGGGGTCGTCCTCGCCCCGGCTTCTTTCTGGCCACAGGCGTGCTCGCCCGACGCGGCATGGATGGCCCCGGAAGGCACTCACAGCCATATCCGCGGCTGTAACCGCCAGCTTCCGCAGATCGTCCGTCGGCCTCGCTGCAGACAGGGCGCGGGAAACAGCATCGAGGGAATCGGCAATCGTTTTGTCGCCGAGACGCGATTTGCCAAGTCGCAGGACCGCATCGCGGGCGGTTTCGACCAACTCGCCTAGCTTCGACGCGGGAAGCTCTGTCTGCCAGTGCTCTGCCATTTTGCTCATCGACAACAGGGCGGCGCTGGTTAAGGTACCCAGGCTTGACCCGGTGCTTTCGCTGGCGGCAACTGCATAGCTTGAAAAGAGTTGCGGGATTGTTGTCGCTGCATCACCGGTTTGCGCGACCGCTCCGGCCAGTCGTGACAACATCGTTCCGGTATCGCCATCTCCGAGGATCCGGTCCACGCTGTTCAATCCATCCTCAAGCTGCAGCATCGCCGCTGTCGCATTGGCACAAAACGCTCTGATATCGTGGATCGTGACAGCGTTCATCCGACCCTCCAAAACGGGCAGGAGGCCGGCGCCTTCATCAGGTTGTCGATGCCTTCGTCCATGAAGCAGAGGCTGATGGACACGCCCGCCATTTCGAGCGATGTCGCGAACGGACCGACGAGAGCAAGGGAGATCTGCAACCCTTTTGCCGTGAGAAGCTCGGCTGCCCGGCGAAATCCAATATACTGCTCTTCCAGGGGCGTCGCGCCCAGGCCGTTGACGAGAAGAGCGACCTGCCCACTTGTATTGTCGGGAATGTCGTCGAGAAGTGTTTCAATCATTTCCTCGACCACGGCATCCGCCTGCAAGGCCTTTTTTCGCCACAGCCCCGGCTCGCCGTGGATACCCATGCCGAATTCGATTTCGTCATCAGGAAGTTCCACAATATCCAAGGTCGACCCAGGAATGCGGCACGGCCTTAATCCCACGCCGATGGTGCGCGTGCGCGCCATGGTGTCGCGGGCGATTGTCGTTACGTCGTCGATCGAACCTCCGGCATCGGCCATGGCTCCTGCGGCCTTATAGGCAAACAGAATGCCGGCGACGCCACGCCGTTTGTCGCTTTGCCCCTTTGGGGCGCTTGCGACATCGTCATTGGCAAGAATGGTTTCGACACGGTCGATCCCCGCGGCCTGTTCGGCGAGTGTGAAGTTCATTCGATCTCCCCCATAGTTGCCGTAGAGGAGCAGGATGCCGGCGCCGCCGTCGGCAGCCCTCATGGCATCCACACAGGCAGGCATGTTCGGACCCTCGAAGATATTGCCGACCGCGCAACTGTCCGCGAAACCGGCTCCAACATAGCCGGCAAACAAGGGTAGATGACCGGCTCCTCCACCTGTGACTATGCCGACCCGTCCCCGTCTGACGCCTGCGCGCCTGACGATTGTCCGGCCTTGCGGTCCGATACGCATCAATTCGGGATGGGCCATGACCAGGCCGGTGAGCATCTCGTCTACATAGGCTGTCGGCCTATTGATGAATTTTTGCATGATGATCTCTCAAAGTGGACGTGGAGGAGTGTTCGACAGCTCTCCAGCGGCAGCCGGAGACGCGGCGACGGTGGAGGGCGAACCACGACGTCTCGGTTCGGAAAGCTTTCTGTCCAGAACAGCGACGAGTCGTGAGGCCGGAAATGCGATCGAAAAATAGATTGTTGCCGTCACCGCGAAGACATGCAGAGGCAGGAAGCTTTCCGACATGATCTCGCGTGAGGCCAAAGTCAGTTCGGACACGGAAATGAGGGCGCAGACGGAACTGTCCTTCATCAGCGAGATGAGGGTAACGAGCAACGGGGCCAGCACGTGCCGGAGGGCCTGCGGCAGAAGAATGACGCGGAACGTCTGCCAGGGCGACAGACCCACCGCCTGGGCCGCCTCTTTCTGTCCGGCCGCGACGGCTGAAAAACCGGCGCGAAAGACCTCGGCAATATAGGCTCCATAGACCAAGGCAAGTCCTGCAATACCCGCAGTGACGGCGTCGAGGGTCAATCCGGCCCCTGGAAGCGCGAAATACAGCAGATACAGGATGACGAGCAGCGGAATGCCGCGCATCAGCGTGATGTAGAGACGCGCGAACGCTCGCACCGCGCCAATCCGGCGCGACGAAAGAACGTGGATGAGCAATCCGATCACGAAGGCAGTGACGTAGCCGAGGATGGTCAGCAATGCCGTCATGCGCGCGGCCTCGGCAAGACGGGGCCCCCAATCTGAAAGCTGGCCGACGATAGTCGCGAGGAATGAACTCATGTCAGTATTCCAGTCGTTTCTCGACCGAGCGCACGGCCTGGCCAAGGATGAAGGTCAAGATGAGATAAAGGCCGGCGGCACACCCGTAGACGAGCCCGGTCTGGAAGGTCTCGTTGACGATTTGGCGAGCGTTGAACATGATCTCGGGTGCAGCAATCGCGGCGACGAGAGACGTGTCCTTGACGAGCGCAACGGCGTAATTGGCCAGTGGCGCAAGGGACAATCTCAAGCTCTGCGGTAAGATGACGAGAGCGAAAGCCTGCCCGGGTGACAGTCCGACGGCTGCAGCGGCTTCTGCTTGACCGGCCGGGACGGCCTTGAACCCCGCCTTGAATATATCGACCGAGACCGCAGCGCCGATGAGACCGAGACCGATGATTGCAGCAGCGATCGGCGGCAGCCGGATACCGAGTGGTGCCAGGCCATAATAGAGGATGAACAGGACTGTCAGGCTTGGGACGTTGCGAAGGAGTTCGACATAGGCTGCAACCAGAATGCCTATGCTCTTGGCCGGCCAAAACAAGGATAACGCAGCCAGTGCGAATCCGAGGATGACAGCCAGCAGCAGCGCCCCGATTGTCACGGTTATCGTCACCACGACGCCGTTGCCGAGAACGCCAAGGATTCGCATGAGGAGTTCGCAATCCATGTCACGCCCCCTGTGCCAGGGCGGACAGGAACCGTTTCAGGCGCGGATGGTGCGGCCTATCGAGGACTGGCGCCGGCCGACCCTGCTCGACGATCTGCCCCGCGTCCATGAAGAGGATCCGGTCCGCCACCTCTCTGGCGAAGGCGATCTCGTGAGTGACGATAATCATCGACAGGCCGTCGTCGGCGAGCTCTCTGATCACCCCGAGCACCTCTCCTATCAGCTCCGGGTCAAGCGCAGAAGTCGGTTCGTCAAACAGCATCAGCTTCGGCTGCTGTGCCAGTGCCCTGGCGATGGCGACGCGCTGCTGCTGACCACCCGATAATTGCTGCGGCATGGCGCCAAGCTTGTCGGTCATGTGAACTTTTGCGAGGCTTTCCTCGGCGATCGCGATGGCGCGATTGCGGGAAAGCCCTCTTACCATTCGCGGCTGCAGGGCAACGTTGTCGCGGACGCATAGATGCGGCCACAAATTGAAGTGCTGGAAGACCATGCCCATTTCGGCGCGATGAGGAGCAAGTTCGCGGTCATTCATACGCTTTCCGCCGGCATGTCGTCCGACGAGATGCCCGGCAAGGACGATGTCGCCACTTGTCGGAGGCTCCAGAAAATTGATGGCGCGCAGACACGTCGATTTCCCCGAACCGCTCGGGCCGATGATTGCTACGCATTCTCCGCGAGCGAGCTGAAACGACACGCCCTTCAAGATTTCGCAAGCGCCGAACGTCTTGGTGAGATTGCGGATCGTGAGAAGTGGATTCTCGATCATAGGGTCCTCCCGGGCGAGCTGGAGCCTTCAGGCTCCAGCCGCCAACGATTATCTGGTTAACGAGAGCAGCCCGGCGGAACCCAGTCGATGGGTCGGTCCACTCCGGCACGGAGATTGCTTGAGCCCGGGGCAAAACTCGCGTCACCGGTGTCGCCATATTTCTTGCCGATCGTCCGCATCTCGCAGCTCTGCCAAAGCTTGCCGATCTCTCGGCTGAGGGCATCGGCAAGTCCCTCATTGTCCTTGCTGAGCCCGAAAACATATTGGCGCCCCTTGCCGGTCAAGAGCGGATAGTCGGCATCGTCATTGGCAAAGGGCCGGTTGACGAGACCCCATTCGGGCCTCAACGACAGGGCATAGTTGATCACCGGCGGATCACCGACGAGCGCATCGATGCGTCCGGAGAGAATGTCGCGTATGGCCGCGTCGGAACTGTCATAGAGCGACAGCTGCAAGCCCTTGATCCTGCGAAGTTCGGGGAGAAAAGAAAAGCCGGTGATCGAGCCGACCCTGCGGTTTTCGAGGTCTTCGAGCCGCGTGAACCCATCCTCGGACTTGCTGGTAATACCGTTCTGAAAGTAGCTTGTCGGATCGGTCAGCGCGAGGATTTCCGCTCTCTGCCGGGTCCAGGCGACATTACCGCCGATGATATCCACACGGCCGGTCTGTACCGCAGCGATCGCCCCAGACCATTCCATGGGGACCGGTTTGATTTTCAGGCCGATCCGGTCGGCGGCGATCTGCAGGATCTCTCCGTCATATCCGACAAGTTTGCCATCCTTGGCGACCATGCCGGGCATGTCGCCGGTGATCGCCACCGACAGGGTCTGCGGCTCCAGAAGTTTGAAGTCCGACCGCTGTTGCGCAAGCGCGGCGGTGCTCGAAAGAGCGATAGCCGTATAGATGAGCCAAGCTATGGGTTTATGAAGAATTTGCATGATCATTCCCTCTGGTTGGTTTTTGACTGCACGATTTATGACTGGGATGCTGACGACGGTCCCTGATGACAGCGGGAGAACGACAGCCCTTCGATGGGCGTTGGGGTTTCTCCATCAAGGCTGAGTTCTGCAAGCACTGCTCCAACTCCTGGACCGAGCTGGAAGCCGTGGCCGGAAAACCCGAAGGCGTGGATCAGGCCGTTGGTGGACGGACTGGGTCCGACCACCGGCAATCCGTCTGCCATCCGCCCTTCGATGCCGGTCCAGGTTCTGATCACGAGAACGGAAGAAAGGCTCGGCACCATCGCGATCGCGGCCTTGGCGGCCTGCCGGGTCGTTTGCGCGCACGGCCTGGCGCGCAGCCGGTCGGTATCGGCCCAGCCGAGACCGGCACCGAAGATGACACTGCCATTGCGGCTCTGGCGCAAATAGATCGAGCCACCGCAGACCCCGAGATTGGGACCGATCAAAGGAGGGATGGGTTCGGTCACACACATGTTCGGCGCCATGACCTGTTCGTCGACGCGGTCGCCAAACCAACCGGCGACTTTCGCACCCCATGCACCAGCTGTGTTGATCAGCCGTCTGGCCCGGTATGGCTGGTCGTGGCCGGCGACGCTCAGTTCGAATCCCTGCGAGTTTCGCGAAGCACCGACCACCTCGCATCCTTCATGGATCACGGCACCAAGCTGCCTTGCGCGGTAGGCGAAGGCAGGCGCAACAAGGCGCGGGTTTGCCTGCCCGTCCTGGCGGCACAAGGAGGCCCCCGCATAGGACTGCGCGATGAATGGATAGTCCTTGTGCAGTTGATCCCGACCGAGAATGTCGAGGTGCAGACCGTAACCTTCAGCCATGTCGCGATAGGCTTGCAGTTCCACCATATCGTCGTCATGGCGTGCGAGTTTCAGATGGCCTGTGGATTCGAACTCGCAGTTCGATCCGATCAACGTCTCAAGCCTTGACCAGATCTCCCGGCTGCGTCGAGCCAGTGGCAACTCTGCTTCGTGGCGGCCCTGCTGGCGCACACCGCCATAGTTTACGCCGCTGGCTTGTGCCCCACAGCGGCCCCGCTCAAGAAGGATGACCGACGCCCCTTTCAGCCGCAAATGCAATGCCGCAGAACAGGCTGCCAGACCTCCGCCGATGATGGCGACGTCAAACATCGTCATAGCCTGCCCCCGGCCAAGACGGAGAGTGACACAGGTTTGACAGGAGCCTGGCCGCGCAGGCGACCAACAATCGATATGTCGCACTCTCCCGAAGCGGCAATTATCTCCGCAGCGGCGCTGCCACATAGACGCCCTTGGCAACGCCCCATACCGAGCCGGCAAAACGCCTTCACCCTGTTGACGTCGACCTCGGCGAAGCGATGGACGGTGTGGCGAATGGTTCTGGCATCGAGGTTTTCGCAACGGCAGACAACGACGTCATCCGGCAGTCCTGCCGCCAGCGTGTGAGGAAACGGAAAAATCCTGTCGTCGAGTGCGTTGCGGAACCGGTTTGCCCGGGCGATTTTCCGCTTGACCATCGTCTGTCTGTCGGGATCGGCCATGCCCTGGTCGGCGAGCAGGCTCAACGCAGCGAGTTCGCCCGCAAGCTCTGCGACTTGACTTCCACGAACGAGGCTTCCGTCACCAGCAAGATAAACTCCGTCGACGGACGTCCTGCCATCGTCGTCCATCGCGGGAAGCCATTGACGCGACGAACCATCGAACTTGAAGTCGAGGCCGAGCATATCGGCCAGCTGGGTCTCCGGCTTTAGTCCGTAGCCACTCGCCACGGCGTCACAGCTGACGAGAATTTCCCGGCCCTTGTGGCGATAGACAAGGGCGCCAACCCGTTCATCCTGCCACTCTGCGCGGACCGGGACGGCATTCGCCCGGCAGGAAACGCCCAGAACCTTCAGGTGGGCAAGGTAATAAAGGCCTTTGAGAAAGGTCAGGCCACCGCATCCAAGGTCAGGCAAGGCGGTGACATTTGAAAGCGGGTCGTTGCTGTCAAGAACCTCGATGACATCGGCCCCGGACCGGAGATATTGATAGGCGACAAGATAAAGCAGCGGACCGGTCCCGACGAAGACCACTTTACGCCCGATCAGGCTCGCCTGGGCCTTGAGGGCGATCTGGGCTGCGCCAAGGCTGAAGACTCCGGGGATCGTCCATCCTTCAAAGGGAAGGATGCGATCCATGGCACCGGTGGCAAGCACGATTTGTTCAAATCGAACGTCCTCGATCCGATCGCCACGAACCAGTTGCAGCTTGTTCTGCTCGATCGACCAGACGAGCGTGTCCGAACGAAACGTCACCTTTCCCGTCAAATTGTCCAGGCGTCGGCGAAAAGCCTTTGCCCGCCTTCCGTCGAGGCCGTAGCGATGCGGTTGATCAAGCTCGTCAATGAGGGGCTCGGCCTGCCTGAATATCTGTCCGCCCGCATATCGGGCCTCATCGATGACCATGGGCCGTTTGCCGGCTTCAGCCAATGTATGGGCAGCAGCTATGCCTGCCGGCCCCGCGCCGATAATGACGATGTCAGCGTGAAGCATGATCTGCCTCCGGCAAGCTGGTCACAACTGCCAGCCCATCTTTGACCACCGTCGAACAAGCCCTCACGCGGTTCCCCTGCTCGTCCCATATCCAACAATCCTGACATGCAGCCATGAAGCAGAACCCGGCACGAGGGTTCGTTCCCTCGTGGCGGACATACCCCCTGGCGGCAAGAAGCGCCGAAAGGACGGTTTCGCCTGCCCTCGCCTCCACGCGGTCGCCATCAACGACCCATCCGACCCGTTCAATTTTCTCAATCTTAAGGCGTGCAAACATCTTTACTCAACCTTTGAAACGTGTTCCTTCTCATATTATGAAATTTATCCGTCATTCAATCTCATCAAAAGCGAATGCTCGTCAGGCACGTCACGTGGCTGAATGCTCGCTTAAGTAGAATAAATCGGAGGTAGTGCTGATGAAAAATGTTATCGAAGAGTATGCGGATTTTTGCGCGGCAGCCGAAGTTCCGCAGACGGTGCGCGCTGCGGCCGTCGTGGCGATGCTCGACCTTTTGGGCGTGGCCGCGGCCGGAAGCTCCACACCGAGCGGACGCGCGTCGATGGCTGCCGCGCCTGCGATATGGGGACCCGGCGACAGCAAAATCTGGTTCTCGGGTCGCAAGACGACAGCCACCGGAGCCACTTTTGTGAACTCGACCTTTGCCGCTGCACTTGACCTTGATGATGGTCACAGATTGGCCGCAGGGCACCCCGGCGCTGCCATCATTCCCGCTGCGGTTTGCATCAGCGACGAGAGAGGCTGCCGGCCGTCGGAAATGCTGGACGCCATCGTCATTGGATATGAGGTTGGCGTGCGCATCGCCGCAGCGCGCGACGTTCGACGGCTGCGTACCACCGATACCGGCCTCTGGTGTGGCTACGGCGTGGCAGCAAGCGTCAGCCGGCTCCGAGGGTTGGCGCCACCGTTGATCGCCAATGCGATGGCGATTTCCGGCCAGACGTCGACCCGACAGACCGCAACTGGCGCAACCCGGATCGGCCACACGGTCAAGGAGGGGATACCCTGGGCGGCGGCCAATGGCGTCATGGCCGGTTTTTTGGCCGAACAGGGCCATATCGGCCCGATCGACATGCTGGAGGACGACGGGCAGTTCGACAGGCGTTCACTGCTTGGCGGACTTGGGCAGACCTGGGCGATTTCACAACTCTATTTCAAGCAGTATAGTTGTTGCCGTTGGGCGCATGCAGCAATCGACGCGGCCCTCGTCCTCAAGGAGAGACACAAAATTGCTCTACACGAGATCGTCGCGATAGAGGTGGAGACCTTTCCTCGGGCGCTCAGCTTGCCGAACCAGGCGGAACCCCATACCGCAGAAGCTGCGCAATACAGCATTCCTTTCTGCATCGCGCTTGCTTTGACATACGGAAAAGAGGCCTTGCTTCCCTTCGATGCTGCCAGGCTTTCCGACCAGATGGTTGTCGCGCTCGCGCGTCGCGTCCATCTCTCCGCGGCGCCAAAATATGCAAGCGCATTTCCCGCTTCAACGCCGGCGAAAGTTACCATACGAACATCGACTGCGATGGTCACGATAGAGGTACTTTATCCCTTGGGGGACCCGACCAATCCACTGGATGATGAACAGATCAAACAGAAATTCTTCCGGTTATGTTGCCATCTGCCGCCCGAGGCGGCTCATCGGCTGCTGGATCAGACCCTGTCACTATCCACCGCCGGGTCGAGCCGAAGTTTCCATCAATCCCTTAATATGGCGCGCGAATTCGCGGCGCCTGCGCCTTGTGCTACAGGACGTGAATGAGAGATCTGAGACGGGATTGAGATGGGAATAACCGAAGATGGATCCAAAGGCACGCAACTGCTCGATCGAGCGGTGGCGATCCTGAAATTTCTCGGGAAAGCCGGGCAAGCCGGCTCGACGGTGTCGGAACTGACGACGAGCATGGGCCTTGCGCCCTCAACCGCCCATCGCATCGTGACCGCGCTGGAACGCCACGGACTGGTCGAACGGGAGCGACACACTCGGCGGCTGCGGCTGGGACTGGCGCTTTTTGCCATGGGAGCGGCGGCGGCGGATGGCACGGGATTGCGCAGGCTGGCCCGCCCGGCTTTGCTGCGAATTGCCGCCACGACATCCGATACCGTATTTCTCATGGCACGAGCGGGCTTTAATACCGTTTGTGTCGACCGCCAACAGGGCTCCTACACGATCGACAGCTTGACCGGGCATGTCGGAGGACAGATCCCGATGGGCGTCGGTCCTGCAAGCCTTGCAATCCTTGCCTTCTTGCCAAGCGCAGAGGCAGAGGTCGTACTGCAGACCAATGCGCCGCTCCTTGTGCGTTACGGGACCGACATCGAAACAGTCCGGCAAGCCCTACCGGTGGTCAGGGCACGCGGCTATGCAGTGGATGATGGCGTATTGGTCGAGGGCATTTCAGCGATCGCGGTGCCGATCCTACCGCCCGGACGTGATGCTGTTGCTGCCTTGGCAATCAACCTGACCAGCGCACGGCTGACGCCTGAGCGACTGCCAGGGCTCGCATCACTGCTAAAGGATGAAAGCGGCCTGATCGAACAGGCACTCACGCCCTACGCCGAGTTTTCTGCTGGCCCCTCGCACCATATCTGATGAAGCGTCGATCCCTTCGACGGCAAACATCCCAATCGGCAGACACGGACTGCTTTGAGCAACTTATCGCGGCGGCGGGCGCAGGGGACGCCGGCTGTTTTTGTCCTGGGTCTCGTCCTAGGATTGTTATGAGTTTGGGCGTACCGACGCGTGGAACTGATAGTGGCGCGTTTCGGCTCGGCAGGCGTACCGGTAACCGCCAGGAGCCGGAATGCTGCCTTCCTTTCCAATCCCTGTATTTTCGATATCCCTAAAATTTAATGATGAAAGCCTTGGCTCTGGAATCTTATGCTTGCCTATATTTAAGGCGCAAGACGAAGGAAGTCGTTGTGAAGAATCATCACCCGCAAATATATTTAACCATTTGTTAATTTCGTCGCTGACACCATTTAAATTGTGCGCTAATAGGTCGCCGTGAGCTGATCCATACTAGAAGCACATGGTGAACCCCTTGAGTATCCTGCAGCTGGACGGACCTGAAGCATTGTCGCAGGTCGAGGAATCCGTGCGAGCGCCCTCTTCTGTGACGACGGACGGGAAATATTGGCAGCACGGCCTCAAGCGAGGCATCGACATCGTCGTTTCGGCCGCAGCCCTGATCGTACTCACTCCCCTACTCTTGACTGTCGCGGCCCTGATCAGGATCGACAGCAGGGGGCCGATCCTTTTCCGGCAAAATCGCTGGGGGAAAGACTGCGGGCTGATCAAGGTCTACAAGTTCCGCTCGATGTATACCGACCGCTGCGACCAGTCGGGCGTCGCCCAGACTGTTCAGGACGATCCGCGGGTGACCAAGATCGGCCGCGTGATCCGGCGGCTGAACATCGATGAACTGCCTCAGCTTCTCAATGTCCTCAAGGGCGACATGTCGCTGGTCGGTCCGCGTTGCCATGCGGTCGGCATGCTGGCGGCAGGCATTCCATACGAGGAACTCGTCGAGGACTACCACCAGCGGCATGTCATGCGTCCCGGCATGACCGGACTTGCGCAGATGCGCGGTCTGCGCGGCCCGACGGACCGCGCTTCCAAGGCCCGTGCCCGTATCGTCAGCGACCTCTATTACGTGAACAACTTTTCCCTCTGGCTCGATTTCACCATCATGGCCGGCACCGTCTATTCCGAACTGAGGGGCGGCAAAGGCTTTTAAGACGCCCGCCCGCCGAGGCTTGCGGCAGAGCCTTCTTTTGCATTGATCGGATCATCGTCATATCGTTCTGGGCGGACAGGAAAGTCCGATCGTGGCGGTGCGTCCGGGCAATTATGAACCGCTTTCGAGGAAAGCGTCATAAAGCTCTGACATTAACGATGTTTTTAGAAACGACTTCGACGCAAAACGTAATCGTCTAAGTAGATTGTGGTTTTAAACTTCAGCGGATCAACGATGAAATTCGGTACGAGCGGCCTGCGAGGCCTTGTCACGGATCTTGAAGGGCGGGCATCCGCACTCTATGCCCAGGCATTCGCCCAGCACCTCATCCGCAGCCGCCTGGCCAAGGCCGGCGACATGGTGCTTGTCGGGCGCGATTTCCGGCCGTCCAGCCCGTCGATCGCCTCGACCTGCATCGGCGCACTGGCGCGGGCAGGCCTGACGCCGATCGACTGCGGCACGCTGCCGACCCCGGCGCTCGCCCTCTACGGGCTGCATATCGGCGCGGCATCGCTGATGATCACGGGATCCCACATTCCGGCCGATCGCAACGGCATCAAATTCTATCGCGCGGACGGCGAGATCGACAAACAGGACGAATTGCAGATCTCGGCGATTGCATCCGAACTGGCTGCGGGCGAGATCGACGCAACACCCGGGTCGGCGCCGGACAGATCCCAGGCCGCCCGCACGCTCTTTGCAGACAGGATCAACGCCCTTCTTCCTAAGGGCGCGCTGGCGGGCCTGAAGATCGGCGTCTACCAGCATTCCACCGTAGCGCGGGATCTTCTGACGGAGACCCTCGCATATTACGGTGCCGAGGTCGTGGAACTGGGTTTTTCCGAAGACTTCATTCCCGTCGATACCGAGGCGGTGTCGGAAGAGACGATCGCGCTGCTCGGCACATGGTCGCAGGAGCACCGGCTCGACGCGATCGCTTCCGCCGATGGCGACGGTGACCGGCCGCTGCTGGCCGACGAGCAGGGAGAGCCTCTCCGCGGCGACCTGCTCGGCCTGGCAACCGCTATTTTTCTTGGTGCCGATGCGGTCGTCACTCCCGTGACATCGAATTCGGGCGTCGAGGCCAACGGGGATTTCACGGTCCTGAGAACCAGGGTCGGATCTCCTTTCGTCATCGCCGGAATGCAGCAGGCAATCGGCGACGGGCATTCGAAAGTCATGGGTTTCGAGGCAAACGGCGGGCTGCTGACCGCCTCGCCTTTCGCTCTGCCCGGCGGCACGCTGAGCCCGCTGCCGACACGCGACTGCTTCCTGCCGATCCTTGCGGTACTCTCGCTGGTCGCGCGGAAACGGATTGCGCTTTCGGCGCTTGCCGGCGCCTACAGCATGCCGCACGCGATGGCGGATCGGCTGGAGAATTTTCCGGTAGAGACCAGCACGGCGCTGATGGGCCATCTTCGGAAGTCGGACGACAATCTCCGGTCATTCCTGTCCCCCATCGGCGAAGTCGCGGGCAAAAGCGACATAGACGGATTGCGGGCGACACTTTCCGACGGCCGCGTCATTCATCTGCGCCCCTCCGGCAATGCACCGGAAATGCGCTGCTATGTCGAGGCCGGATCCGAGCGCGAAGCAAGGGCATTGCTCGAAGACGGCATGGGGACAATCCGGCGCTGGGCCGCCGGTCACGATCAATGAAAACGCGCAGGACATACGAGGCGGGAGCATAACATGAGCGATAAGATCATTCCGGTCATCATGGCAGGGGGCAAGGGCACCCGCCTGTGGCCATTGTCACGCGCAAGCGCGCCGAAGCAGTTCATCCAGTTTTCCGGGGACCGGAGCCTCTTCCAGGCGACACTCGAACGGGTATCCGATCGCAGCCTCTACGAAGCGCCGGTGATCATCACCAACGAGGACTTCCGCTTCCTCGTCGCCGAGCAGGCACGGGAACTGGGGATCAAGCTTTCGGGCGTGCTGCTGGAACCGATGGCCCGCAACACCGCGCCTGCAGTCGCCGCCGCCGCCGCCTTCGTGATGCGGCAGTTCGGTGACGACGCCGTCCTGCAGGTCCTGGCATCCGACCACGAGATCGTCGCCGACCAGAGCTATGCCGAGGCGATTTCGGTCGCCTTCAACACCGCTCGCGCCGGCAAGCTCGTCACCTTCGGCATCACGCCGACCGAACCGGCGACCGGATACGGCTATATCGAGATCGGCCCGGCACTGGCGGACAAGGCGAACAGCGTGAAGCGTTTCGTCGAGAAGCCGGACGTCGCCAAGGCGCAGTCCATGCTCGATGCGGGCGGCTTCTTCTGGAATTCGGGAATATTCATGTTCGGCGCACGGCAGGTCCTGTCGGAGATGCGCAAGCTGGCGCCCGCCGTTGCGGAGGCCGCCGTGGAAGCCGTCGCCAAGGCCCAGAACGATCTCGACTTCGTCCGGCTCGATGCCGCCGCCTTCGAGAAGGCGACCGACATCTCGATCGACTACGCGATCATGGAAAAGACGGCGAATGCGGCGGTCGTTCCCGCGGCCTTCGCCTGGTCGGACATGGGCAGCTGGGACGCCGTATGGAAGCTCGGCTCACAGGATCAGGACGGCAACGTCACCTCGGGCAATGCGACCGTGGTCAATACCCGCAACTCCCTCGTCATGTCCCGCACGAGCCACCTTGCCGTCCAAGGGCTGGAAGGCGTCGCGGTCATCGCAAGCGAGGATGCCGTCTATGTCGGTCGGCTGGACGAGAGCCAGAATGTCGGCTCGCTCGTCAAGCTGCTCGCTTCGGCAAAGGCCACCGCGCCGCTCACCCAGACCCATCCGACGTCCTATCGCCCCTGGGGCGGATATACGTCGATCCTGAACGGCGATCGCTTCCAGGTTAAGCGGCTTTTCGTCACGCCGGGCAAGAAGCTTTCCCTGCAGAAGCATCATCACCGGTCCGAGCACTGGATCTGCGTCAAGGGGACGGCGGAAGTCACCATCGGCGACGAAACCAGGATCCTCAGAGAAAACGAATCCGTCTACATCCCCCAGGGAGAAGTCCATCGCCTGGCCAATCCGGGCAAGATCATGCTCGAAATGATCGAGGTCCAGACGGGCTCCTATCTCGGCGAGGACGACATCATCCGGATTGTGGATGAGTTCGGTCGGGGCTAATACCTGCCTCGGCGACAATCCAGCCGGCGCCACCGCGCCGAACGAGGCGCGGCTTCCCGGGCGGCTTTCCCGCCCCGGTCTGAAACAGGTTTGAGAGAGAGATAATCCCATGCGTATTGTGATGGTTGGTTCCGGTTATGTGGGGCTGGTTTCCGGCGCCTGCTTTGCAGATTTCGGCCATAACGTGATCTGCGTCGACAAGGCGGCGGAAAAGATCGAGGCGCTGGAGCACGGCGTCATCCCGATCTTCGAACCCGGACTGGACGCCCTGGTCGAAACGAATGTCAAAGCCGGCCGCCTCTCGTTCACGACCGACCTCAGGCCGGCAGTGGCCGATGCGGACGTCGTCTTCATTGCGGTCGGCACGCCATCGCGCCGCGGCGACGGACATGCGGATCTCGGATACGTCTATGCGGCCGCCAAGGAAATCGCCGAAGCGATGAGCGGCTTTACCGTCGTCGTGACGAAATCGACCGTCCCGGTCGGCACCGGCGACGAAGTCGAGCGGATCATTCGCGAAAGCAATCCGCAGGCCGATTTCGCGGTCGTCTCCAACCCCGAATTCCTGCGTGAAGGCGCTGCGATCGAGGATTTCAAGCGTCCCGACCGTATCGTCGTCGGGCTTTCGGACGAACGCGCCCGCGGTGTGATGAACGAAGTCTACCGGCCGCTCTATCTCAACCAGGCACCGATCCTCTTCACCAGCCGCCGCACTTCCGAACTGATCAAATATGCGGCGAACGCATTCCTCGCCATGAAGATCACCTTCATCAACGAGATCGCCGACCTTTGCGAGCGCGTCGATGCGGATGTCCAGGACGTATCGCGCGGTATCGGCCTCGACGGCCGTATCGGCGCGAAGTTCCTTCATGCAGGCCCTGGTTACGGCGGCTCCTGCTTCCCGAAGGATACGCTGGCGCTGGCGAAGACGGCACAGGATTACGACAGCCCCGTCCGGCTGATCGAAACCACGATCGCGATAAACGACAACCGCAAGCGGGCGATGGGCCGCAAGGTCATCGCAGCGGCAGGCGGCGACGTGCGCGGGAAAAAGATCGCAATCTTCGGACTGACGTTCAAGCCGAACACGGACGACATGCGTGACAGCCCCGCAATCGCCGTGGTCCAGACGCTGAAGGATGCCGGAGCCCTCGTCACCGGATACGATCCGGAGGGCATGGAGAATGCCAGGCAGATGATGGAAATCGGGTTTGCCGCCAATCCATACGAAGCTGCGGAGGCCGCCGACGTCGCCGTCCTCGTGACCGACTGGAACGAATTCAGGGCGCTCGATCTTAAACGACTGAAGAAGATCATGGCGGCGCCCGTGCTCGTCGACCTGCGCAACGTTTACCGCGCGCATGAAGTCGAGGCACATGGATTTGCCTATCATAGCATCGGCAAGAACAGAAACGCCTGATGGAGAAAGCCGACGGACGATACCACCCGTCGGAACCGCGGCGGGAGCGATCATCTTGACCCAAGGGCTGCGGTAGCGCAGCCCTTTTGGTGTGCAGCTTTCTGGCGCCTATCACTTGTGGCCAGTGCGGTGAGGCCAATCGCCGACTGTCCACAGCCTCCCTGCCCCGCTACGATACGGTTTCCGACATCGACACATAAATTCGCAACGCCCTTTACCGACCGTTTGCCTTGACGGTCTTCCTCGATTTGGGCGGGGCGACGACTCACGCATGGTCGAGCCATGACGCGGCGCCTCAGAAACTACATACTCATATTCGGAATTTCGCTGGCGATGTGGCTCGCGATCGGAAGCGCGATCGTCTGGTTCTTCTACTGATCCCCGGCACTCGTGTTGCAAGACGCGACAGCAGCAAATCGACGGAAAACCTGAATGTCGCGCTAACCACGTTGCTTCACCGGATGCCAACCTCCGCATGGAAGGATGCATCCCTTGAACCCAAGGGAATGCAATGTCCTCTCGTCTTCGTAACCTCATGCTGATTTTTGCGACCTCGCTTCTCATGTGGGTCGCCCTCATCCAAGGCTCGCTCAGTCTCTATTCCGGCGTCTCCGGGCCGGATTCCATGACGACCGCCAGCGTCCGCTAACCGTTATTCCGCAACGTCAGGCATGTTAAACTGCAGCCATGCCGGTTGCGGTGACATTGCTGCCATCTCGTTACGCGACTATCATCCTCCAGGATCTCGGGAGATCGATCGCAATGAAACTGCTGCTGCCGCTATTGCTCCTTTTATCCGCATCCCCTTCCCTGGCACAGCAGTATCGGAACTACGAAGTGCAGCCGAATGGCTACGGCGGCTATACGGGTACGTATGGCAATCGCAATTTCGACATCGGGACACGGGATGACAACCAGGGCCATATCGGCGGCAGGCGCCCCAATGTCCTCACGGAACGACCTTCGACAAGACGCGGCAGCGTGGGCGCAACACAGGGCAATTGTCTGGTCGATGGCAATGGCAACGCGTTCTGCCGCTGATACGGGGCCCGTTTGCCGGTTCCGCGGAGCGCTCGACTTCAACCCCACGCAAGTCCGGCGCGTTCCGTCCGGAGGTTCGGACACACGATTTTTGCGCAGAATATACAATTCATAAATTGTAGATATTAGTAATTTATAATAACTTGTATATCGCACGAAACAGACAGTAATTCTCCGATACATACACAGACTTTCGCCATTATTAGAAATGTCTAATGTATGGCTTTACTAAACCTGAGGGATCTATGGACGACGGATTTACGTTTGAAGCGGATCGGGCATCCGCTTTGCTCGGCTTGATGGCGAATGAGGGACGGCTTCGGGTCTTCGAACTCATCACCCGCAAGGAGTGGGATGTCGGCTCACTCGCGGAGGAGGTAAAACTCAGCCAGTCCGCGCTTTCGCAGCACCTGAAAAAGCTCAGGGACGCGAAGATGGTTCATATCCGTCGGGATGCGCAGACCATCTACTATTCCTGCAGATCGGAAGCAGTCATGAAACTGCTCCAGACACTGGAGGACATCTACGGACAGAAGGCTCGCGAAAAGGCGGCCGCCTGATCAAGCCGGGCTCAGGGCTGTCGTTGGCATAGGCCATGTCCGCCATCTCCTGCTCGGGAAAGGCAGGCCGCTCGTCGGCGAAGTCGCCGGGTCGGGCGCGGTTGTATCGAAAGGATAGCGGGGTGGCATCGGACGACGCCACCCCGCAGTTTTTTTGGAGGGCAGAACCTGCCCGCCCGGTCGCAGCTCAGACCAGATCGAAACGGTCGGCGTTCATCACCTTGTTCCAGGCGCTGACGAAATCCCGGACGAATTTCTCCCTGGCATCCGACTGACCGTAGACTTCCGCGATCGCCCGCAGCTGCGAATGCGATCCGAAAATCAGATCGACCCGCGTTGCCGTCCACTTCAGTTCGGCAGTCTTGCGATCCCGCCCTTCGTAGACGCCCTCCTCGCCGGCCTTCGGTGCCCAGACCGTCGCCATGTCGAGCAGGTTGACGAAGAAGTCGTTCGTCAGAGCTTCCGGCCGGTCGGTGAAGACGCCGTGCTCGGGAGCTCCAGCCTTCAGGACGCGCAAGCCTCCCACCAGCACCGACATTTCGGGAGCCGTGAGCGTGAGCAGTTGCGCGCGATCGACCAAGGCCTCCTCGGCCTGCATGAACTGGATGCGCCTGGAGTTCACATAGTTGCGGAAACCGTCCACGCGCGGTTCGAGCGCGGCGAACGAAGCCGTGTCGGTCTGCTCGGCGGAAGCATCCATCCGGCCCGGCGTCACCGGCACCACGACCGACTGACCGGCAGCCCTGGCGGCCTTTTCGACGCCTGCGGCGCCGGCAAGAACGATCAGGTCGGCAAGCGATACCTTCTTGCCGCCGGCCTGCGCCAGATTGAAGTCCCGCTGGATGCCTTCGAGGACCCCGAGAACCCTGGAAAGCTGTTCCGGCTGGTTGGCCTCCCAATCCTTCTGCGGCGCGAGGCGGATGCGCGCTCCGTTGGCGCCGCCACGCTTGTCGGAACCACGGAAGCTCGACGCGGAGGCCCAGGCGGTCGAGACGAGTTCCTGCACGGACAGACCGCTGGCCAGAACCTTCTCCTTCAGGCTGGCGATATCGGCATCGTCGATCAGTGGATGGTCGACGGCCGGGATCACGTCCTGCCAGATCAGATCTTCCGCCGGAACTTCCGGGCCGAGATAACGGGCCTTCGGTCCCATGTCGCGGTGGGTGAGCTTGAACCAGGCCCGCGCGAAAGCGTCGGCGAACTCGTCCGGGTTTTCGAGGAATCGGCGCGAGATCTTTTCGTAGATCGGATCGACCCGCAGGGCCAGATCGCTGGTCAGCATCGTCGGGCGATGTTTCTTCGAGCCGTCGAACGCGTCAGGAATGGAGGCATCGGCATCCTTCGCCACCCATTGATGCGCCCCGGCCGGGCTCTTCGTCAGCTCCCATTCGAAACCGAACAGATTCTCGAAGAAGTAGTTGCTCCAGCGGGTCGGTGTCTGGGTCCAGGTCACCTCGAGACCGCTGCCGATCGCATCGCGTCCTACGCCGCTGTTGAACTTGCTCGTCCAGCCCAGGCCCTGGGCTTCGAGTTCGCCACCTTCAGGGTCGATGCCGACAAAGGACGGATCGCCCGCACCGTGGGTCTTGCCGAACGTGTGGCCGCCAGCGACCAGGGCCACCGTTTCCTCGTCGTCCATTGCCATTCGCGCGAATGTCGCGCGGATGTCGCGCGCCGAAGCGAGCGGGTCGGGATTGCCGTTGGGGCCTTCAGGATTGACGTAGATGAGGCCCATCTGGACGGCGCCCAACGGCTCGGCCAGTTCACGTTCGCCGCTGTAGCGTTCATCGCCGAGCCAGGTGCCTTCCGGTCCCCAGTACAGTTCCTCGGGCTCCCATACGTCGGCACGACCGCCGGCGAAGCCGAAAGTCTTGAACCCCATGGATTCGAGCGCGACATTGCCGGTGAGGATCAGAAGATCCGCCCATGAGATGCTGTTGCCGTATTTCTGCTTGATCGGCCACAGGAGGCGGCGTGCCTTGTCCAGGTTGACGTTGTCCGGCCAGCTGTTGAGCGGGGCGAAACGCTGCTGGCCCATGCCGGCGCCGCCGCGACCGTCGGTGATGCGGTATGTGCCGGCGCTGTGCCACGCCATGCGGATGAACAGCCCGCCATAATGCCCGAAATCGGCAGGCCACCAGTCCTGGCTGTCCGTCATCAGCGCATGAAGGTCCTTCTTCACCGCGTCCAGGTCCAGCTTCTTGAATTCCTCGGCGTAGTCGAAAGCCTTGCCCATCGGATCGGAGAGCGATGAATGGGTGTGTAGTATCTGAACGTTCAGGTGGCTTGGCCACCAATCACGGTTCGTACGGCCACGCGGTGTGCTGCCGTGTGCGACCGGACACTTGCCGGCATTTTCGCTCGATTTTGCATCCATGACTTTGCTCCTTCCATCCATGTTGCTGTCGTTCGCAGTATCTGCCGGGCGACTGCCCTTCCCCTGCAATCGTTCCGCGAGGGCCAACGGGTGCAGCTCCTCGCGACTGAAAATCGAATATCGAAAAAGCTTGATAATTTTAAGTTGGATTTACTGATCGTATCGATAGGAAATTGTTATGGCTCCTCAATCCCATCATAGGCCGCGAGCGGGCGGATGGGCAACCTGCGGCGCAGATATGCGGCTGCGCCACCGGTTACAGGTCCCGATCCGGCAGGTAATATAGTCCGGGCTTCAGTTCACGTTTCGGCAAAACCCATAGTCTACTCTCCTCGTCACGAGCCGGGATGTTTGCCGCGAACAAGCTTCTTTGAATCTTGATCACCTCCCTGCTAGAATTGTTGCTGCAGATCGCTGTTTCGCCGAGGGCGTCGCGGCGTGTGCTCTATTTCGAATACCTTTTCGTTTCAACCCGCACATCCGTTTCCGACCTGGCTTTGATGGCATCTGGCGTCCGTTCTCCGATAACAGACAAACCGCCCCGCCCCATGAAACGGTGGCCGCTGATCCTGTTCATGCTTCTGGCTGTCGGCGCCATCGCGGCAACCGTTCTTCTGGCGAACGACCGCCGCAATCTGAAAGCGGTCTTCGACGTCCTCGGGATCAGACCAGTCGTGCCGCAAGCGGGACCGCCGCCGCCCCTCCCCGTAACGCCGACGCGATCGCCCGACCGCTGGCCATGGCTCGCCGGCGCGGCGTCCGCAACTCCGATCCGGCTTTTTCCGGCACCCGAGCAGATGTGCCGGGATCAGGCGGTCGAGGGTCAGGAAGAGCCGTCCTTCACCCAGTCTCCGGAAAGAGGCTGGGAATGCTCCATGCTGCGCACGGATCTCGCCGCGGCAGCCTCCTCGCTGTTCCTCCAGGCCCGTGGTCGGGCATATGCGAGTTTCACGGGCATCCGGGTCAAGTTCAATCTTGCCGGCAAAACCATCAGCCAGGATCTTGCGTCCGAGGCCGTCGACTTCGTTTTCTCGGCAGCCTCGATGTTGCCGGAGGCAGAGATGGAGGCCGCGCTGGAGCAGAAGCTCCTGGCGGGCGAGGACTTCTACTTTCTGGCCGGCTATTACCGCATGACTTTCCGGCGAGAGATGGATACGATCGACCGGTTCAATCTCGTTGGCGTCGACCGGACAGCGGTGATCGGCGCGGCCCCTCCGCATCGATGGTCGATGCACCACAGGAGCGAGAGTGTCGAGGGAGACAGGAAATTGTCGAAAGGTCCTCGCCTTCCCGCCTCTCCTGCAAGAAGTGATTGAACACAGTTCGGATAGAGAGTATCGCCCCCAGACGTTAACCCGCCCTTAGGGAGCGAGTTCCCATTGTCGAGACAGGTTTCTGTCTCTGATTGGCGGCATCAATGCGCAAGATACTCGGCTGGATCAAAGGGCGCGAGGCCGGGCGTATAAACGCGCCCGCGCGGCGCCGGATCGACCTCGGCGACGAACCTGCAACCTATCCGATCTATGCGATCGGTGATGTGCACGGCTGTCTTGCCGAGTTGCAGCAGGCCGAAGGCAGGATCGCCGAGGACATCAGACGGACCGGACGTTCTGGTCTTGTCGTTCTGCTGGGAGACTATATCGATCGCGGCCCCAGCTCGTTCCAGGTCGTCGAACATCTGCAGAAGCCGAGCGAACTCGGCTTGCGCAGGCTAGCGCTCTGCGGCAACCACGACGACATCTTCAGCCGCTTCATCCTTCAGCCGGAGCTCTATTCCGAATGGCTGGGCCTCGGCGGCGAGCAGACCCTTCTATCCTACGGCGTGGACATCCAGCACATCGGCAGCAGGCGCAGGGGCAAGGCGGCGGAGCTGAAGGACGTGCTCGCCGATGCCGTGCCGGAGAGCCACAAGCAGTTTCTCGCGAACCTGCCGGTGTGCCTGAAAGTCGGCAAACTCGTCTTCGTTCATGCCGGCCTGCGGCCGAGGGTCTCGCTCGGCGATCAGGATGACGAAGACCTGATGTGGATCCGCGAGCCGTTCCTAAGCCAGGGTCCCGGCCAGCCACTCCTGGTGATCCATGGCCATACGCCGCAACTCCAGCCCGATCTCGGCCCGGGCCGGATCGGCATCGATACCGGCGCCTACTACACGGGCAAGCTTACCGTCCTCAAGATCGACGGCGAAGAAAAGGCATTCATCTGACACGATGTGAGCCGGACCGTCGGCTCCATCCCTTCAGGTGGTTCTGGCGCGCAGCCTGCACCACAGCTCGATCCAAGGTTTCAACGACGGACCGAAAAGGGCGAGTGCGGCCACGGAAACGGTGAAATAGACCCTCGCCTTCCTGCGATCGATACCGCCGACGATCAGGGAGGCGATCTTATCCGCCCGCCTCGGCCGGATCCGTCCCATGAGCATGTCGGCCTCCTTCGGCCGCTTGCGCAGCTCGTGGGCCAGTTGCGGCGTGTCGGTATCGGGCGGATAGCATATCCCGACGGAAATACCCGAAGACTGGGCTTCCAGCCGCAACGCATCGACAAAACCGACGAGCGCCGACTTGGACGCACAATAGGCCGTATAGGCGGGGATACCGAGGAAGGCGGCAGCGGAGGAAACGACCATGATGCGGCCGTCTCCGCGATCCCGCATACCGGCATAGACATGGCGCACGGCATTCACGACGCCCGTGAAGTTGGTCTCCCACTGGGCGCGGAAACCCTCGTCGGACTGTTCGTGAAAGAGAACCGGATCGACGGTGCCTGCGCAGGCGACGAGAATGTCACAGGGGCCGAGCTGGGCTTCGCAGGCACCGATGGCCCCGGCAAGGCTGTCAGCATCGCAGACATCGGCCGCAGTGGCGCACAGAAGGCTTCCGGGTGCCGATTGCTCGATCTGGAGGCGAGCGGCCTGCAGCCGTTGCGGATCACGCGCTATGATCGAAACCGATGCGCCGCGTGCCGCATATATCCTGGCCACCTCCAGACCAATGCCGCTCGATCCCCCGGTGACGACCACATGCATCGCGGTCCCATCCTTCAGGTATTGGGTGTCTGGAGCAGCGGCGACAGCTGCATCATCTTTTCCATATCGAGGGAGCCGAGGCCGAAATTGCGCGCCTCGAGCCCCTTGAGCCGCCTTGCCGTGGCGTCAACCGCATGACGGATCTGCTCTTCCGTATGGTTGCAGGTGATGAAAAACCGCAGCCGCGCCATCCCTTCCGGCACGGCCGGATGAATGATCGGCAGGGCGTTCACCCCCTCTTCCAGGAGTTCGTTCGACAGTTGGACGGCGCGAAGAGAATCGCCGACAATCACCGGAACCACGGAAAAGCCGAGGCTGAGCCCGGTGTCCAGACCGGCCTTCCTCGCGCATTCGAGGAACAGTTCGCCGTTGCGATGCAACCGCTCGGTACGGGCCGGTTCGTTGCGCAGGATGTCGAGCGCTGCCTTTGCCGCTGTCGCGAGGACCGGCGCGAGACCTACGCTATAGACGAAACCGCCCGCTTCCGCCTTCAGGATGTCGGCGAGCGCCTGCGATCCGGCAATATAGCCGCCGCAGCTGGAACTCGTCTTCGACAACGTTCCCATCCAGATGTCGACTTCCTGCGGATCGACACCGAAATGTTCGAACGTACCTCGTCCCGTCTCGCCGAGCACGCCGAGGGCATGAGCCTCGTCGACCATCAGCCAGAAGCCGTAGCGGTTGCGCAATTCCAGCAGCCGCGGCAGATCGGCGATATCGCCGTCCATCGAGTAGATGCCTTCGACGATGACGAGGACACGGCGGAAGTCGGAGGAAAGCGTCTTCAGCACCGTTTCCAGATTGTCGGCGTCGTTGTGACGGAAAAGCCGACGCGTAGCGCCGGACTGCTTTATTCCGGCAAGCGCACTATTGTGGATGAACTCGTCGTGGATCACCAGATCCTGCGGTCCCACGAGGCAGCTGATCGCCGCGACGTTGGTCAGATAACCGCTGACGAAACAGACCGCCGCCTCCACCCCGTAGACTTCGGCGAGCGCGGTCTCCAGTTCCGTGTGGACCGGACGTTCGCCGGCAACGAGACGGCTGGCGGAGGCCGATATGCCGTAGCGATCGATGGCCTCCTTGGCCCGTTCCGTCACCAGCGGATCGGTATTGGTGCCGAGGTAATCGTAGGAGGCGAAATTGGCGAACTGCCTGCCGCCCATCAGCGTCGTCGCACCGGCCGCCACGTCGTGCGAGCGATAGAAGGGATTGGCGACACCGATCATCTCGCCGGCTTTCCGCTGCATCAGAACTCTCTGATACTCGGGCAGCTGATCGAACTTGGGCGCCTGCCGAACCGGTGCCTGCGGCTGGCGGCTCAACCGCGCGGCCCTGTTGCGCCCCGATGCTTCACTCGTCTGCCGCATCTGCTCCAGAAAACCACGCTTGCCGCCTCCGTCAGGAGACGCCATCGTGCCCGGCCTGCGTTTATCCGTCACTGTGCCGCTGCTTTCTGCTGCTGCGTCGAGTGGCTCTTGACCAGACGGTCGAGGACTTCGTCCTGCTGAGCCCCTTCGTCCTCACCATTGCGCTTCGATACTCTCTCGCGCAGTCGCGTCACGACGTCACTCACCGTGGTGTCCTCGCCGACACCGCTCAGCGGAATGTCGAACCCGGTCTTCTGCTGGAAGCTCATTCCGAGTTCCATCGCCATCAGGCTGTCGAGACCGACATCCTTCAGGATCTTTTCAGGCGTGATGCTGTCTTCGGTGACACGAAGAATGGTCGCGATCTCGGAGGCCACCAGCTGGTACAGCAGCGTCTGGGCCTCATCCGCCGACTTGCCGCGGATCAGTTCCTCCAGATCGATCCGGTCGCCGTCGGCGGCGGACTGCTGGCTGCCGGCATTGCGCATCGCCGTCTCGAACAGAGACGTGGTCGCGATCGGCAACATGCGGACGGCACCCCAGTCGACCTCGGCGATCATCACCGCCGCACCATCGATCGAGCCATTGTCGTGAGCGAGATAGCGCTCGACCTGTTCCAGCGCATCGCGCGCCTTCATTGCGGTCTTGCCGATCCTCTTCGAAAGGATCTCGTTGACCTCCGCATTGCGCGCCAGGAAGCCGGTGTCCGCGATCGCACCGAAACCGACGGCGAGCGCCTTTTTGCCGGCCGCGCGCCGCTTGCGCGCGAGACCTTCGAGATAACCGTTCGCCATGACGTAATTCGCCTGGCCGGGGTTGCCCAGCATGGTCGTGGCCGAAGAAAAGAGCAGGAAGAGCTCCAGATCGTCCTCTTGGGTCAATTTGTCCAAGAGTTCCGCGCCACGGACCTTTACATCGACAACGGGCCGGTTGCGATCGTCGGTCAGGTTCGACAGCAGAGCGTCGTCGAGAACCATCGCGGCGTGGATGACACCCTTGATCGGCCCCGTCGAGCGCAGCTCGGCGAGCAGATAGGAAAGCGACTCCTCGCTGGTGATGTCGCATGCATGAACCGTCGCGGTGACGCCCGAACGGCTCCACCTTTCGATCGCCTTCAGCGTCGCATCGTCGGCCACGCCACGGCGCGAGCAGAGCGCTATGCGGCGTGCGCCCCTGGCGACGAGCCAGTCGGCCGCCACGAGGCCAAACCCGCCGATACCACCGGCGACGAGGAAGGTCCCCTCGCCTTCGAAACCGACCGTGCGTTCGGACGAGAGGGAAACCCGGTCCTTGCCGCGCACCGGCGGCTCAATCACGATCTTGCCGATCTGGCCGGCATTCTGCATCAGACGGAAGGCGCTGCCGATCTCGTCGAAGCCGAAGGCACGGTAAGGCAAGGGCGTCAGTTCGCCGCGCTGGAAGAGATCGCCGATCTCGGCGAAGATCTTCTTGGTGACCGCCGGCAGGTTGACGAGCAGCTGGTCGGCATCGATGCCGAAATAGCTGATGTTGCGACGGAAGGGACGAAGGCCGATCTTGCGGTCCGAATAATAGTCGCGCTTGCCGAGTTCCAGGAAGCGTCCGAAGGGCTTCACCAGTTCGAGACTGCGTTCCATCGCCTCGGAGAAGAGCGAGTTGAGAACGAGATCGACGCCTTCTCCGTTCGTCACGCCGCGCACACGCGACACGAAATCGAGCGAGCGGGAATCGAAGATGTGATCAGCACCGACAGCTTCGAGGAAACGGCGCTTCTCGACCGTACCGGCCGTCGCGATCACCGTTGCCCCCTTCAGCTTGGCGATCTGCAGCGCAGCAAGCCCGACGCCACCTGCGGCGCCATGGATGAGGATCGTCTCGCCGGCTTCGATATGGCCAAGCTGGACCATCGCGTAAAATGCCGTGAGGAAGGCGACCGGAACGGTGGCTGCGGCTGCAAAGTCCATGCGTTCCGGGAATTTGGTGACGCCGTCGCGGCGGACGCGAACGTGGGTGGAGAACGCGGCCGGACCAATGCCCATGACGCGATCGCCCGGCACGAGATCCGTGACGGCGGGACCAACGCGCTCGATGCGACCGGCCATTTCCATACCAATCGTGGCGCCGGCAAAACCGTCTTCCAGAGCTTCTTCCGGCAACAGGCCCATCGACCACATGACGTCGCGGAAATTCAGACCGGCTGCTTCGACCGCGATGACGACCTCGTCGTCACCGGGCTCGGGCAGATCGCAGCTTTCCCAGATGATGCTGTCGACGCGACCGCTCACGACCTGACGGATGGTCGCCGAGCGGAAATCGGCCGTGGTTACATCGAGACCGGTGAACGGGCCGGATGCGGCGCGGATCTCAACCAGGCCCGCTTCGCTTGCCAGCCATTCGCGGTTCGCACCGGCGACCACTGCAATGCGGTCGACAAGCTGCACCGTCTCGGCGCCTTCGGCGTCGAGCAGATGAATGTCGATCGCATCATATTCGTTCTGCAGCACGCGGATGAAGGTCCACAGGCCTGCATTGCCTTCATCGCTGCGCTTACCGGCCAGCGGCGAGCCGCCCGGAGCTACTACGACAAGACGGGGGCGGCTCGAAAATTCGCCGGCCTGGCGCGTCAGTCCCTCCGCCAGTTGCTTGAACTGTGAAAGCCTGGCAACAGCCAGCGCCGAGACATCCTTGTGAAGGCCACGGTCGGCGAGATAGGTCATGCAGGCCGGCGTCTTGCCGTTGGATGCCTGCTTTTCGAGAGCCTCGGCCTCGGCGCCAGCCTGAAGAACCGTGGCATCCTCGAAGGACGCGCCGATTGCCTTGCCGAAGCGGGGTTCGGCCAGGACAATCATCGGACCGCGTGCGTGGGCAACGGCCTCTTCAACGGAAACCGGAGCCTGTGCCGCCGCGACGATCAAAGCGCCCTGATCGGTCTGCATCTCCTCGATCGAAGGGGCGACGAAACCGAAATCGGCAAGCAGTGCGGAAACCTGTTCCATGGTGCCGAGCTGGCCGACCGGGAAATCGGCGGACTGGCTGGCGGCGAACCAGTTTTCGGAAAGACCGAAGACGAAATCGTTGAATGCCGACGGAGCACGGTCGGCGAAAACGATCGCCGCACCGCGGGCCGCAGCGGACCGGACTGCCTGACGCACATCCTCGTCGCCGGAAAGCATGGCCTGGCTGTTCAGACCACCGGCCACGATCAGATCGACACGTTGCGCGACCGGCAGGGCCTTCGGCTCGACCACGGAAACATGGACGCTTTGTTCGAACGCCAGTTCGAGCATGCGGCGGGCATTTTCACGCGGCTCGGCAATGATGAGCGAGGCGCCGACTTCGGCGGCCAGATTGGCGAGCTGCGAACTGGCGGACTGGCTCGTCGTACCAAGCTCGACGATCGAACGGATCTTGCCGGCGTTCGCCTGGCAGAACTCCTCGGCCAATTTCAGGCCACCGGCCGCGCGGCTGCGGCCAAGCGGCGAATGCACCAGGACGTGATCGAGCGTCGCTTCGCTGACATTGCGCTGCCACGCGCTTTCGCCATCACCATGCAGGTTGACGAGCGACAGGCGTTCGAGCGCATCACGGTAGACGTCGTTGACGAGGACGGCTTCCGCAATCCGCGAGGAATCTTCCCTGTAGATCTCCTGGATCAGTTCGCCCACGGTCGGGAAGGCGAACTGCTGCGGGATGCGCCAACCGCTATCGGTCGGCGAAGCGATGCCCGCATCCTCGAGAATGAAGAGGCACGATGTAAGGAATACGCGGAGATCCTTGTCCTGCGGCAGGGTCGCGGAGGCGACATTCCCGTTGCGGCCGGCCAGAGACAGGGCAATTTCATGGCAGGCGCGATAGACGGCGGCATCGATCATCAAGGACGCGTTGTCCTTGACGGGATCGGCTGCGCCCGAAGCCAGGACCGGCAGCGCGCGCGGACCGTCGAACGGGACCTGAAGCGCCGAGCTCGGGACCGTCTCGAAGTGGTAAGCCACCGTATCCAGCGTATGATGACGCCTCAGCGAGGTGCGGCGGAACCGGCAATCCGACAGAACCGCGATCTGCTCTCCGGACGCGCCGAACAGGCGGAAATTCACCTTGATCGAGAAGCTGCTGAAACGTTCGATCTCGATGATCGCCTTGACGATCGACTGGCCCTTGCCCGTGACGCGGACCGAGCCGAAACGGACCGGGATGTAGGGCGAGCCCGCTTCGCTGCCGGAAAGCCGGTCGAACAGCGCGACCAGGCCATGGAAGACCGCGTCCACCGAGAACGGGTTCAGATTGTAGCCGACATAGGGGTGAGCCGGATCGTCGGCGGTCTTCAGCTCCACTTCGACATGATTGTCGTTGAAGGCGACGGCTTTCGACAGAAGCTGGAAACGGGGGCCGTACTGCAGGCCGAACCGCTCCGCGGTCTCGTATACTTCCTCCGACGAAAGGCTCGATCCCTTCTCCGGACGGACCGGCCGCTCGAAACGGCGGTTCTCCTCGTCTACAGGGCGGCGACAACGGCCGACCGCATGGATCGTCCAGTCGTCGTTGCTGAGACGCTCGCGCGAGCGGATTTCGATATTGCCGGTTTCCGGCGAAAGGACCGTCGAAAGCTCCAGCATGCGGTCGGACCGCAGCTCCAGCGGCCGCACGATTTCCATGTTGGAAATCTCGACGTCGTCGCTTCCGAAATGGGCCTGAGCGGCGGTGACCGCGATTTCGAGGAACCCGCTTCCCGGCAGAATGGCACGGGAATCGACGACATGTTCCGCCAGATCGGGGAAAAGCAGAGCGTCGATGTGGTTCTTCCAGTGAGATCCGTTCGGATCGCTTCTCCAGCCGAGCAGCGAATAGCGGTTCTTCAGGTCGCGCCCGAATACGTCGATTTCGTCCGTCGTGCCGGGCATCCGCAAGGAGACCTGTTCGAACGGCAGCGCCGGCAGATCGATGCCGGCATTGCGCTTGCCGCTGTGGCGCGACGGCGCAGGAACAGCACCATGGGCGATCGCGCGGGCAAACGAACGGGCGACGGGATCGCGGCCCTCGGCGAGCGCCTCACGCTGAAGCGTGCCGATGACCACAGCAGGCTGCGCCTTGCCCTTGGCGATTTCGGAAACGTAGTTGGACAGGATCGTACGCGGAGAAATCTCGATGAAGAGATTGCAGCCGAGATCGAGCGCCGTTTCGGCAGCCGAGCGGAACAGGACCGGCTCGCGAACATTGCGCCACCAGTAGTCGGCGTCGAGGCCGCGCCCGTCATAGATGCCGCCGGTAACCGTCGACACGAAGGTGCAGGCCGCGCTCTGCGGCTCGATGGCGGGCAGATCGGCAAGGAAGCCGTCTCGTGCGCTGTCGATGATAGGGTGGTGGAACGGGTAGTTGATGTCGAGAACATGGGCGACGACCTGCGCCTTGCGCGCGGCATCGCGGAATGCCTGGATCTCGTCCACCGGCCCGGAAATGGTCACCGAGTTCGGCGCGTTGACCGCCGCGACGCAAATGCCGCCGAGGCCGTGGGCCTTGGCGAATGCGGTAGCCGCCTCCTCGCTCATGACGACGGCCGCCATCTTGCCCTGTCCGGCGAACAGATGCTGGGAACGCGAACGCTTGGCGACGATGGCCACCGCCTCGGCGGCGGTCAGCGCCTTGGAAGCATAGGCGGCGGCGATCTCGCCGACCGAATGGCCGAAGACGACATCCGGACGAATACCGTATGCGGCGAGGCAATCCGAAAGCGCGGCCTGGACGGCAAAAAGCAGCGGCTGCGCGATCGTCGCGTCGGCCAGCCGGACGTTGACGTCGTCGGCGACGATCAGATCCGTCAGCTTCTCGCCGAGATGATATTCGAACAACGCGCTGAAAGACTGGAAATACTGGCGGAAATGACGGTTCTCGCGATAGGCCTCCACTCCCATGCCGGCCCACTGGGCGCCGTTTCCGGAGAACACGAAAGCGATCTTGCCGACATGCGACGGCGCTTCGCCGCGCTCGCCGTCCGAAGCCTCGCCGGTCAGATGCGCTTCGATGGCCCGCAGGACCGCATCTTCACCACGGGCGTCCACCGCAAAGCGGTGTTTCATCGCGTCCCTGTTGGTCATCGTCGCTGCGACGATCTGGCGGGCCTTTTCCGGCTCGGCAGCGGTCAGCCGCGCGCGATAGTCCTGGAGCAGCGTCTCCAGCGCGGCGGCGCTGTGGGCGCTGGCGAGGAAGAGCACGTTGTCGCCGCCCTTGGCGGACGAACCGGCTTCGGCAACAGGCTCGGCATCGCCTATGACGACGTGCGCGTTGGTGCCGCCGAAACCGAACGAGTTGATACCGACGAGCCGCGCTTCCTTGGCAGGCAGCAGCTTCAGCGCCGATGTCGTGACCCGCACGTTGAGCGAGTCGAAATCGATGTCTTCGTTTACCTTCTCGATATGCAGCGTCGCCGGGAGATAGTCGTTCTCCAGCGCCAGCATGGCCTTGAACAGACCGAAGAGACCGGACACCGGTTCCGTGTGGCCGATATTGGACTTGATCGAACCGATCGGCAGAGGCGCGCGACGCTTCTGCCCGATCTCGCTGCCGATCGCCCAGACTTCCGCCGGATCGCCGACGCGCGTACCTGTGCCGTGGCCTTCGATGAAGGCGACGCGGTTAACGTCGATGCCGTTGCCCTGATAGATGGAGCGCAGCAGTTCGGCCTGCGCCTCGCGAGACGGCAGGCTGATACCGTTGGTACGGCCGGAGGAATTGACGCCGGTCGCATGGATGCGCGCGTAGCTCCGGTCCTTCTGCTGACGGACACGGTCGCTGCGGCGAAGCACGATCGCCGCACCGCCCTCGGAGCGAACGTAGCCGTGGCCGTTCGTGTCGTAGGCGCGGCAAAGCCCCTCGGGCGAGAGCATGCGTGCCTGGGCGAAACCGACGAAGGAAAGCGGATGGACGAGAATATTTACGCCACCGACGATCGCTGTATCGATATCACCGCGCTCGAGGGCGCGGGCGGCCTGATCGAGCGCGACGAGCGACGACGAGCAGGCCGTATCGATTGTCATGCTCGGACCGTTCAGACCGAAGACGTGCGAGATACGGTTGGAGACGATGGAAAGCGTGTTGCCCGTCATGAAATAGGGGCTGCCGGAAGCAGGATCTTCCGAGGACAGGTTGCCGCTTTCGAGGCTCGAAGCGCCGATATAGACACCGACCTTCTCGGCGGCCAACGTGCTTACCGGAAGATTTGCATCCTCGAGAGCCTTCCAGACGAGCGTCAACAGAACGCGCTGCTGCGGATCCATCTGCATGGCTTCGCGCTGCGACAAACCGAAGACGGCGGGATCGAAGTCATAGACCGAATCGATCACGCCTGCGGCATAGGTATAGGTCTTGCCCGGCGTACCAGGAACAGGGTGCCAGAAACGTGCGAGGTCCCAGCGATCGGCCGGGATCTGCGTTACAGTACAGCGCCCCTTCCTGAGAACCTGCTGTAGTTCCTGAATGGAGTTAGCACCTGGTGCTACACAGGCTCTGCCAATTACTTCTATTGTCATCGTCACTCTGTGTTCATCACAGCTTTAATCGCTGATGCGGATTTGGCCCACCCTCGACCTTAACACCATACTTGGTGTCGGTTGTCACGAGAAAAGCAGATTAAACCACTACTTCAACGAGACCAGAAGTTTGCGAGGGGCACGATCTATCAAGTAATCGGGCTTGTCGTTTGCGACATTAATTGCTCAAATTGCGCGAAATTGCGGCGCCCTGGCTCGCAACTCCGACCGGAGCCCCGACGACCCGCAGGAATTTCGTCAGATCGACGGACGGGTGTCGGGAGGCATAGATCACGTCCCGGCTCTTGACCGGGAATGTCTGGCCGACGAGCAGGCTGTCTGCGTGGGTCATGTCGAACCTGTAGACGATCGGATAGCGTCCGTCCTTGTTGGGCTGCATTCCCTTGCGCACCAGTTCATCGAACCGGGTCTGGCCGAGAAGGCCCATGACGACCTCCGCATCTTCGTAACGGAACAGGAAATAGCCCTTGGCATCGACGAGATTGTCGTTGCCACCGCCGCCGAGCGCCACCGCTTCGAGGAGGTTCAGGTCGTTGGCACCGAATTCGACACGGGAATTGCCCTTGATGGCGCCGAGCAGCGTGAAGGTGCGCGGATCGCGTGTAACGAAAATCTGGTCGCCCGGCTGCACATAGATGTTTTCGGACGGATTTTCGACGATGGACTTCAGTAGAGCGGTTCCGGTCCGCTTGCCGCGGATGATGGTGACATAGGCCTCGTAAGGCTGCGCGGTCGGGCCGCCTGCCTTGGCGAGCACGTCGGTGATCTGCTCGCCGCTGAGGTTGAGCGAGATCTGCGCCGAGCGGCCGACGGCGCCGGCCACGGTGACGGATCGCGACGGCGTGTTGACGCTGGCGACGATGACGTCGGGTTCGACGGCCTTGCTCTTCAGCGCCGTGAGAATCGCCTGGCGCGCCTCTTCGAGCGTCCGGCCGGCGAAACGAACGGTGCCGACATACGGAATGGCGGCCGTGCCGTCCGGCTGCACGACGACGTCGATCGGTGTCTGCTTCTGTTCGCTGGTCGAGAAGAGACCGTCGGAGCCGGCCTCGAAGATGGTAACCTTGAGCTGGTCGCCGATGCCGATCACGGCGCGGCCGGGGCCTCCCCCGATGCCGAAACGACGCTTCAGCGCCGTCGACACATAGTCGGAGACGAGCCGCGCGGTCCGGCTGTCGACGTCGACAATATCGAACACCGCAGCATTCAGCCGCCCCACTTCACTCGGAGAGCGGCCTGCATCTTCATTGATCGCAGAAGCCAGAGGGCCTTCGCCCGGCACCGCCTGGCAACCAGCCAGAGCCGCGCAGATCACGATCGCAGTCACTCGAACCAAATCTCGACACTCCAAGTCAGGACCGAAATGAGCACAACTGGTACGCTCTACCGGTCTCGAATTCTCGCCCTTGAAAGCACACCGGACGACGAACAACAAGCACCATGACTTTGTCTTCCCGCAAAATAAATTTCAGTGCGGTCTTAAGGCCATAGTCACAGCCAGACTGATATTCAGGATCGAACCTAAAAAAGTTAACTTAAATGCATCCTAACCGACATGGTTAACGCCGAAGTCCGCCGGCGCCATGGGCGACATGGCCCCTGTCGCCCGGCGAATCATTTCTTGGACAGGCGCCACCCGGATGTGGCAAAGCTTCCCGCGGTACAAGGATTGGAACGGAGAAGATGTCCCCAGCGGGCAAGGCGGATCCCTCAACGCCGCTGATGCGCTTGCAGCGACGGAAGCGGGCGGTGATGATTTTCCTCCTGTTCCTGGCCGTCTGCGTCATCCTGCTTGCCACGACGGTTCTTGCCGTGAATGACGGGCGCAACTACCGGCGTCTCCTCATCCGCTTCGGGACGGAGGACTATCTGGCAACGCCTCCCCCGCCCCAGCCGCCTTCTGTCCAGCGCTATCGCCGTATCGGTCGCATTCCATTGGCTCGCCCGCGTCTTGTCGCACCTCCGACCGGCGGGATCGATCGCCTGCTTCAATTTTCCGACCTGCCGGCGGAGGAACGCTGCATGCGGCTTGCGGCCGGCGGAATGCAGCCGGCTTCATTCCGGGCCGCGCAGCAGGAATGGGAGTGCATATTCCAGCAGGAAACCGGTTCGACGCCGGAGCCGTCCGTTCTTTTTGTCCAGGTCAAGGGGCCTTCACCGGACCTTTTTCGGAGCTTTCGGATCAAGCTCAGCCTTCTCGACCCGTCGGTCGACGAAAGAATGATAGGGCTGACGCTCGATGTCATCGATCGCTTCGGCCTCGCACTCTCCCCCGAAAGCCGGGGCTATCTGCGCGACCAGCTCGAACGGAAAAGCGAATTCTCGTCGCTTCTCGAAAACTACCGGATATCGTTCGAGCGCGAGGGGAGCGACGAGCCCCGGTTCAATCTTCTAATCCTGCCGAGGCCGGCAATCGTCCGCTGCGACGTCTCTACGGCCGGCCGGGGGAGCGGCCCGATGCAATCGACGATCCTTGCCGCGCCGATCGGATGCCTGCCGCTGCAGGCCGGCCCGCGTTTTCCGGCTTCAAACGGAATCGAGCCTCACTAGGTCGACACGATCACCGAGTTCACGTTCCGCGGCAGCTACAAGGCTCAGCTGGTGGGTGAAGAGGATCGTCTGGAAAGTCTCGCCCGCTTCGGACAGGGTGCGAAGCCCGGCTGCCGTCCGCTCGTCGTCGAAGGTCTGGAAGATGTCGTCCAGAACCAGAGGCACCGGCTCGTTGCGGCTGCAATAGTCCTCCAGAAACGCAAGGCGAAGCGCAAGGTAGAGCTGGTCCCCCGTACCCTCGCTCAGCCCAGCCAGCGGAACCTGCCGGCCACCGACGCGCTCTGCGGCGAGCTGCAACTCATCCTGCTCGTCGTAGAGCTGCACCAGACGCGAGAACCGGCCGCCGGTGAGATTGGAAAACAGCTGGCCCGCCCGCGTCAGGACCGGATCGGCCTGCTTCTCGCGATAGGCTTCCATCGACTGGGAAAGAAGGGCCGCCGCAAGCTTGAGGACCACCCAGCGGCGTGCGAGGTCGCGTGCCTCCTCCTCGGCCGACAGTTTTTCGAAAACGGCTCGTTCCGCACCGATACCCGATTCGAGTGCCTGCCGGCGCCGATCGTTGTCGGCCTGGGCAATTCCGAGCGTCTTCAACCGCTCGACCTGACGGCCATCCTCCGTTTCGAGCCTCTCGATCTCCACGATCGCGGCGATCCGGTCGAAACCTGAAAGCTCCAGGCGCGCATCCGCCTCCGTCAAGCCGTCAGCCTGTTCCAGGAACCGACGGCGGGACTGATCGAGCGCAATTTCCGCGAGGTTGCGTGCGCGCAGATCCTCGAGCAAGCCACCGAGTGCGTCTGCACCGACCGAGGCGTTTTCGGCAAACTGCGCCAGCCGGGCCGAGATCGCGACGCCCTGATCATCTGCCCGGCTCCTGGCTGCGTCGGCCCTTTGCAGCGCCGTCACCAGCACCGACCTCCGGTCGTCGGCAGAACGCGCCTCCGCAAGGCGGTCGCTCAGCAGAGCCGCAGAAACCTCGGCCGGAAGGGCCGACAGCGAAGGCGCGGTCTCGGCACAGATCGCCCGGACGGCATCCTCGAATTCCTGCATGTCCCGCACCATGCCGCGGACGCGCCGTTCGCGGTTTTCCCGTTCGGCCAGGGTGCCGGGTACCGAACGCCAGATATCGAGCGCGGCAAGCGCCATCTCCATGCTCGCATCTTCGGAAAGCCCTGCGAGTGTCGCGGCATTCATGAAGCCGTGCCGCCATTGATCGACCTGACGGCGCAGAGCCGCCTCCTCCTCTTCCAGGGAGGTGAGCTTTCTGGCGGCTTCCAGCCGAAGGCGCTCCAAAGACCGGCGTTCGTTCCAAGATGCGGAAAGCTCGTCCATCTTCCGCTCGAGCTCCCGGGCCAAGGCGCCGACCGGCAGGGCGCCCGCGGAAACTCCCGCCGCATCCGAAAGCGCAAGAAGCGCGGGCTTCAAGGCCTCTTCCTTCAACAGCAGGGCTTCGGCGGCGTCCTTCGCATCATCCAGGGCGGATGCCAGGAGGGAGATGCCGTCGATGGCGCGCCGCCATTCGATCATACGTTCCGGCGCCGATGGCACGACCGGGACGGAGTGGAACAGATCCTCGAATTCGGTAATCGCATCGGAAACGGCGATTGCCCCCTCCTTCGCCTTGCCCTCCGCGACCAGTATCCGTTGTTTCAATTCCCGCAGGCGAAGATTGAGCTGGGCATGACGCAGGACACGTTCGGCGTCCGACAGGGCTGCATCCGCCAAGCGATCGGCCTCGTCAGTGGCATCGCGAACCTGCCGCAGGCCCTCCGCGTCGGATCCTCCCGTCGAGACGGCATCCAGCAGAGCGTTGCGTTTCTCGCGAGCGGCAGCGATAGCCTCCCGCGATACGATCTCGCCGCCCATCGCAAGGGATGCGAGTTCAACGCCGAGATTCTCGGCCTCCTCCTTCAGGGAAGCGAGGCGGTGCGCAAGCTGAGCGCTTTCGCCGCGGGCCGCGTCTATCGCGCGCTTCTGGGCGGCGAGCGTTTCAAGATCGGGAAGCGGTGCGCCCAGAAGCTGCTCGACATCCCTGACCGGCGGATCCAGCCTTGCGACTGCACCGGCGAGATCCCGCTCGGCCCGCGCTTGGCGTATTTTCAACGCTTCCAGGCCCGACAGGTCGGCGATGTCAGGCCGAAGCGCGATCAGTTTGTCCATCAGAGGCTTAGGATCGACCACTCGGCCGCCGCCGATATCGACGTCCAGCTTGCCCAGCGCGTCGCGTTCCTCTTCGGTCCTTCGCGCCAGCTGCTTGAGACCGAGGTCGAATTCCTGTCCCTTCTCGACAGCCTCGCGAAGCCGCACGAGATCTGCATCGGCCGGCTGCGCCCGTTCCAGTTCCTCCGGGCCGGAAAATCCGAGCCGGCGCGCCGCCAGCGTCAGGCGCTGCGCGAAATCGTCAACCTCGAAACGCACCCTGGGAATGTCCTGACGGGCATTGAGATAGACGCCCGAGCGGGCATGGAGCGCCAGTATCCGCGGAGCCGCCCCGATCAGCGCCGCATCCACGTGAACGGTCTCGATCTCCTGGCGAAGGCGCACGACTTCCTGCTCGGCAGCGCGCTTTGCATCCTCGTTCCGCCGCAGGTCATCCAGAAGCTCCGCCAGGTCGTCTTCCGCGCCGCTCGGCAGGCCGGCAGGGAGATCGAGGCGGGCCGCCCTTTCGATATCGCGATCGATATCGCGGACGATGGGCTCCAGCCTTATCAGGCGATGCAGCCTGTCCAGCGCTCGCCTGGTCTCGGCACGCTCGGCCTGAACGACATCCAGATCAGCCGCGATTTCGGCCTCCTCGGCCAGAAGCTTCTTCCAGTCGGCAGCGCGCAGTTCATGTTCCCGTTCTGCGCGCCGCGCCGCCTCGTGGGTATCGAGCACCTGGTAGAAGCGGCGATCCTTGGACCGGCGCTGCGAGTAGATCGCATCGGCCTCGCCATCGAGGGACTTTCTGAGACTGGACAGACCGGTCAGACCCGATGCGGCCGAAAACAGCAGGCTGCCGATCTCGCCGCCGCTCTTCAGCATCGTTTCACCGCCAGCCCTCAGCGATGCGGAGTCCAGGCCGAAGGCACGCGTGAAGACATCACGCGACAATGTACCCGTAAACGGCGCGAGTGCGTCGTCCGGCAAGGCCTCCTCGCTCTCCGTATCGGCCAGAAGCGTGTTCTTGCGCCCCTTGCGACGCCGGCAGGCCAATGTAAGTCCATCGCGTGCCGTCAGCGCAGCCCCGACGCGAAGAGCGGTCGAATCATGCAGAAAGCCGTAATCGGAACGATCCGGAAAACCGAACAGCAGATCCGAAATCGCCGAAAGAGCCGAGGATTTTCCCGCCTCGTTGGGACCGTAGACGATATGCAGCCCGGCATCGGGACGGAATATCAGTCGCTTGTCCGTCAGGGCCCCGTACCTGACCAGGTCCAGTCTGTCGAAACGCATCAGCCGGCCCTCGCCGCACGTGCGATCAGCAGGTCTCTCGCCTCGGAGAGCAGCACCTCGGCATCGTCGCCCAATGGCGTTTCGCCGGCGCCGACCCCACCGGGAAGTCGTGCCGCGATCTCGGCAATGCGCGCAGTCGCCTCTGCCAGCATTTCCTCTGAGAACCCGTCCATGGAAAGCATGCCTTCGATGCCGAGGGCGCTGGACGAGACCGTCGATCCGGCGCTCGGCGGAGCCAGCCTTATCCGCACTTTCTCCAGCCAGATATTCGGATCGATACGATGACAGGCGGCCTGCAGTTCGTCACGCAGGTCGTCGGACCGCGCAAGAAGATCGCTGCGGATCGCGCTTTCGCCCGAAAGACCGATCCGCAATGCGAGCGGCCGGTCCTCCATGCCGCCGGCGACCGCTTCGAGCCGGGCCTCGAGCTTGCGCAGGATCGCCGGCAGATCATCGTCCGCGTCCACGGCGACGACGAGTTCGGCAAAGCGGGCCGCATCGGCAATGAGCCGCTCATGGCGGACATGACCATCCTCGACCGACACCAGGACGGCACCTTTCGCCCCCTGCTCGCGCACGGAACGCCCCTGGAGATTTCCTGGGAAGATGATGTGCGGATCGGTCAGGACCACCTCGAAATCATGGACATGGCCCAGCGCCCAGTAATCGTAGCCGCGGGAACGCAGGTCGTCGACCGAACAGGGGGCGTAGGGAGCATGGGGCTCGCGCCCGGTAAGCGAGGTGTGCAACACGCCGATGTTGAACCAGCCGGGTTCCGGCGCGGGATAGCTGAGCGCCAGGTTGTCGTTGGCCGAGCGTTCGGCAAAACCCTGGCCATGCAGGGCGACCTTGATGTGGTCGAGCTTGAACGTGCCGGGCCGGTTCACCGGAAATTCGCGCACATTGCGCGGCAGGGTGATGGTTTTGGTGATCACGCTTTCCGCATCGTGATTACCCTTGAGAAGGAAAACCGGGATGCCGGCCCTGTCGAGCCTTGCGATCTCGCGATTGAAGAAAAGGCCTATCTTGTTGTCCTTCCAGTCGCCGTCATAGACGTCGCCGGCGACGATCATGAAATCGACCTGTTGCTGCAGGGCCTGATCGACCAGCGAGGAAAAGGCCGTGCGGCTGGCTTCTATGAACAGGTCGGCGAGCGCCGCATCCTTCATCGCCAACCCCTGGAAGGGACTGCCCAAATGAAGATCGGCTGCGTGGAGGAAGCGAAAGGATGGCATCTATCAATCGTTCAGGTTGCGGAGGCTGGCACAACTGTTTTAGGCAATTGCCGGGCTTGATGAAAGCAGGCACGGCAGCTGCCTGTGGATAGCCCCCAGACGAGGAGACGAGAATGAAAAATCACGCATTTGGCCGCACATCCTTCGAGGTCAGCGAGATCGGGTTCGGCGCGTGGCAGATCGGCGGAGCCTGGGGCGATGTCAGCGAGGAGGATGGCCGGGCGGCACTGAACGCCGCACTCGATGCCGGCGTCACCTTCATCGACACCGCCGATGTCTATGGCGACGGACGTTCGGAAAAGATCATCGCCGACGTGCTGAAATCGCGCAGCGGCGAGCGGCCGATGGTGGCGACCAAGGCCGGGCGGCGCCTCAGCCCGCATGTGGCCGACGGGTATGCGAAGGCCAATCTCGAAAGCTTCATCGATCGCAGCCTCAAGAACCTGCAGATCGACAGCCTCGACCTCGTGCAGCTCCACTGCCCGCCGACGGAGGTTCTCTACCGGCCGGAAGTCTTCGACGCGCTCGACGAACTCCGCCGCGCCGGCAAGATCCGCAATTACGGCGTCAGCGTCGAAAAGGTCGAGGAAGCCCTCAAGGCGATCGAATATCCCGATGTCGCCAGCATCCAGATCATCTACAATATCTTCCGCCAGAGGCCGGCCGACCTGTTCTTCGAGGAGGCGAAGCGCCGGCAGGTGGCGGTGATCGTGCGGGTACCGCTCGCGAGCGGCCTGCTCTCGGGCAAGATCGGCCGCGACACCGCCTTTGCCAAGGACGATCACCGCAGTTTCAACCGCCATGGCGATGCCTTCGATGTGGGCGAGACCTTCGCGGGTGTCCCGTTCGAAATCGGCCTGCAGGCCGTCGAAGAGGTTCGCAAGCTCGTCCCGGCCGGTGCTTCGATGGCCGCTTTCGCGCTGAAGTGGATCCTGATGAACGACGCCGTGACGGTCGTCATTCCGGGAGCCCGCAATGCCGAGCAAGCGAAGGGCAACGCCTCGGCAGTCGAGCTTGCGGCGCTCTCCGCCGACGTGATGACCGCGACGCGGGAAATATACACCCGACTGGTGGCGCCGCACGTGCATCAGCGATGGTAGGCAGGAGCCGGCGATCGGCATGATCGGGCCCGCTCCATTCCTCTACCGGAAACTTCTCTCCTACAGGCAAAGACGACGGAGCACGGCAACGCCGCAGTCCTGCCGGCAACCTCTTCCCCGGTAAACAGCACAGGGCCGCGCATCGCTGCGCGGCCCTTTCCATCGTCAGTCTCCGAAAGACTCAGTTGGTGCCCTTGAGGTCCACGGCGAAGAACAGCGTCTCGCCGGAGCTGTCGTCGACACCGTCATTGTCGGTTACCGCAAAGGCCTTGCCGGACTTGTCGAAGGTGAAGCCTTCCAGCTTGTCGAGAACATAGCCGTTGGTGGCGCTCTTCAGGTCGGGAAGGAAGTCGTGGACTTCCTCCTTCGTCACGACCGGAAGTTCACCGCCGAGCTTGGCGGGCTTCAAGTCGGCGAGAGCGACGCGGTAGAGTTTCTTCAGCCTGGCGGCATCACCGATCAGATTGTCACGCTCGACGACATAGAGATAGTCGCCGTTGGCGGTAATCTCCGACAAGCCGACCCAACCCTTCTCGGCCGTTTCGAGCGGATAGCGCACGGCAGCCCATTCCTTCGATTTCGGCTTGTAGGAAACGAGCTTGACCTGTCCCTTCGGATCGTCCTTCCACTCGCGCTGTATCGCCATCCAGAGTGTCAGGTCGTCACCCGAGCCGGTGGTGGTGACGCCTTCGAAGCCGTAGCGGGTCTCTCCGGCCAGGAGTTCGGCCGGCAGGCCGATCTCGCCCTTGATCTCGCCCTTGGCGTTGACGTTGTACAGACCGTGCCCGACGAGCTTGGCGCTGTCGCCTTCCGACGCCAGCCAGAAGCCGCCCTTGCCATCGAGGGCGATACCCTCGATATCGAGTTTCTGGGCAGGCTGGCCGTTGCGCGTGACGCGCACGACATTGGTGATCTCGGCCGGCTTCTTCGTTGCATCGATCGTGAAGATCGAGGGCTGCATGGCGTAGACCGAGTCGCTGACGGCGTAGAGGATGCCGTCCTTTTCCGCATCGCCTGCGAGGCCCGAAAGCGCACCCCAGCCGAGCGGCTTGCCGTCGACATCGTTGGAGACGAGCGTCGGATACGTCTTTTCGCCTTCAGCGAGTTCATAAAGCATGACATGCGAGCGCGGCCCGCCATCCTCGCCGAGATCGGCCTCGTTGGCGCTGGCGAGCAGGTTGCGACCCGGAATGGCGACGGCGCCTTCCGGCGAAACGCCGGAGGGCAGCAGCTGCACGAGTTCAGGCTCGGTGCCGGTATCCTTGTAGACGGCGATCATCGAGCCGCGTTCGGAGAGCACGAAGAAATACTGCTGGCCGTTGAAGACGGCCGCTTCCATGCCCTCCGGCTCGATACCCTTGTTCTTCGCGCGCTTTTCCGGGAAGTGGCCGTGGCGAGCGATCTCATGTTCGAGCGTCATGCTGGCATCGAAGAGAACCTTGCCGGAACGATCGAAGATGGTGAAGCCACGCGAACCGCCCTTGTAGTCGCCCTCATTGGCGATGACGAGACGATCGGTGCCGAGCCATTTGACGGCATCCGGCTCGCGCGGAACAGCGGTCAGCTTGCCCGAGAAGTTCAGCGAACCGTCGGTCTTGGCATCGACGCCTTCCAGGTCGACCGTGCCGGCCGTGAAGTGTCCGGTGACCTTGGCGGTCTTCGAGTCGATGATGATGACGTGGTTGTTTTCCTGCAGCGTCAGGGCGATTTCGCCATTGGCGTTGATGTTGACGAATTCCGGCTCCGGATCTTCCGGGGCGACGGTGGCCAAGCCGGTGACGTCCACATGCTTGATGCTGTCGCAGGCCGGTACGCCATTGTTCAGGGCAACGATCAGCAGCTCGCCCGCCGGGAGCTGCGGCAGGGCGCCGTCGTTCAGGTCTTCGTCGCGCTGGTTCTCGATGGCGATGGCGGCAAAGCTGCCGTCCGGCGCCACAACGACCGAGTCCGGCTGACCGCCGAGATCGCAGGTCATTTCCAGCTTCTTCGAGGCGATGTCGATGACGCCCAGCTGGCCGGCCGGCTTGGTCAGGTCTTCCGTCTTGTCGATGGTGATGAGAACCTTGGGGCCGGCCGCGGCGACCGAGTTCGGCTCGCCGTCGATGGCGACCGAGCCGCCGGCTTTCGGCGCCCTGGCATCGGTGATGTCGATGAAGCCGATCGTACCGCCCGGCGCATCGGAATAGATGAGCGTGTTGCCATCAGCGGTCGCGGTGATGATTTCCGAAGACGTCGCCTTGTCCTCTCCCGCCGGCAAATTGCCGGCAACGGGGAAGGAGGCGATGCGGTTGAAAACCTGCTCGGCGCCGGCCGGAGCCGCGACCGAAGCAAGAAGCATGGCCGTCAATGCGGCCCGAAACGAAACTGTCATGGTAACTCTCCCCTGTCCTTAAACCACCGACGGGTATTGCGTCATGGGCGTGACACCAGAATGACAATTCGGACTTCGTGGTCACAAAGGCACCCGATCGGAGGCCCGGCGCGGCTTCAACGCAAAAGGCCGGGCAGAACCCGGCCTTCAAATCGACGAAGAGCGATCGAGATCACTTCTTCTGCGCAGCGTAAGCCTTGATGGCGGCGGCCACTTCGCCTTCGGCCTTCGCGGCAGCGTCGAAGCCGTTGAGCTCGACCGTCTTGCGGCCGGCGGGAAGCTGCTTGTAGACGCGGAAGAAGGCTTCCAGGCGCTGCTGCTCGATTTCCGGCAGATCGGTTACTTCCTTGATCTTGTCATAGGAGGGATCGATATCGGAGGCCGGCACGGCAACGATCTTGTCGTCGGTCTCGCCGCCGTCGATCATCTTGAGAACGCCGATCGGGCGGACCTTGATGATGGCGCCGGGGACGACCGGCTCGCGGGTGTAGACGAGCGCATCGAGCGGGTCGTTGTCACCGCCGAGCGAGCTGGTAATCGAACCGTAATTGGCCGGATAGATGACCGGCATCGACTGGTAGCGGTCGACGACGATATGGCCGGTTTCGGCATCGATCTCGTACTTGGTGAAGCTGCCCTGCGGGATTTCGATGGCGACGTAGAATTCCTTGCCGTCGTCGGCCTTCTGCGGGAAGTCGAGATAGGAGACATATTCGGCGGCGGCAGCGCCAGCGGTGACGAGAAGCGCGGCGGCGGTAACAAGCAATTTCATGGGAAGCCCTTTGATGCGGTGAGGTGTCCCACCTAGTCAGAGCGCATGACAGCGGCATGACAAGTTGCCGTCCGATATCCGGATTTCGCGAATGCAACAAAAAAGGCCTGGCAGAGCCAGGCCTTTCCGACCGGGGCGGACTGACCGCCCGGCAAAGCAATTACTTGCCGTTCACAGCGTCCTTCAGGCCCTTGCCGGCCGAGAACTTCGGAACGTTGCGAGCCGGGATATCGACTTCAGCACCGGTGGACGGGTTACGGCCCTTGGAGGCTTCACGACGGGATACGGAGAAGCTGCCGAAACCAGCGAGACGAATGTCTCCGCCGTTCTTCAGTTCGCCCTGGACGGTTTCGAAAACTGCGTCCACTGCAGATGCGGCGTCAGCCTTGGAGAGGCCAGCCTTCTCGGCAACTGCGGATACCAGCTCGTTCTTGTTCATGTTTCCATCCCTTTCTACGGTTTTGGAACGACTCAATCAGGTCGGCGCCGACAATAGTTTTGCGTCGGTGCTTGGCAACCCAAAAGCTCTCAGATTGCCTGAAAAACAAGGGCTCTCGTGCACTTTTCACAAAAAAGCCGGCTTTGAGCCGGCTTTCTCCACATTTGAATTGATTTCGACGGAGCGTTTGATCAATGCGCTACCGTCGTCGTCCCATCTTCGGAGCCTTCGGCGGTCGCGATGACCGGTGTTTCCACCGTGCCATCCCACTCGATCGGCTCGGGACGGCGCACCAGAGCATGCTTGATCACCTCGCCCATGCGGGACACCGGAATGATCTCCATGTTGTTCTTCACGTTGTCCGGAATCTCCGCCAGATCCTTGGCGTTCTCTTCCGGGATCAGCACCTTCTTGATGCCGCCGCGAAGCGCTGCGAGGAGCTTTTCCTTCAATCCGCCGATCGGCAGGACGCGGCCGCGAAGGGTGATTTCACCGGTCATCGCAACGTTCTTGTCGACCGGGATACCGGTCATGATCGAGACGATCGCCGTAGCCATCGCGACGCCGGCGGACGGGCCGTCCTTCGGGGTCGCACCTTCCGGCACGTGGACGTGGATGTCCGACTTGTCGAAGCGCGGCGGCTCAATGCCGAAATCGACGGCGCGCGAACGGACATAGGATGCCGCCGCGGAAATCGATTCCTTCATCACGTCCTTCAGGTTGCCGGTAACGGTCATGCGACCCTTGCCCGGCATCATGACGCCTTCGATCGTCAGCAGCTCACCGCCGACTTCGGTCCATGCGAGACCGGTCACGACACCGACCTGATCCTCACGCTCGGCTTCGCCGTGGCGGAAGCGCGGAACGCCGAGATAGTCGTTGATGTTGGCAGCCGTGACCTCGACCGACTTCGTCTTGCCCTTGATGATCTCGGTGACCGCCTTGCGGGCGAGCTTCATCAATTCGCGTTCGAAGTTACGGACGCCCGCCTCGCGGGTATACTGCTGGATGACGGCCATCAGGGCATCGTCGCTGACCGAGAACTCGTTCGGCTGCAGGGCGTGTTCCTTGATGGCCTTCGGCAGCAGGTGCCGCTTGGCGATCTCGCGCTTTTCATCCTCGGTGTAACCGGCGATGCGGATGATCTCCATACGGTCCATCAGCGGCGCGGGAATGTTGAGGGTGTTCGCCGTGGTGATGAACATCACGTCGGACAGGTCGTATTCGACTTCCAGGTAGTGGTCCATGAAGGTCGAGTTCTGGGCGGGGTCGAGGACTTCGAGCAGAGCCGACGACGGATCGCCGCGGAAGTCCATGCCCATCTTGTCGATCTCGTCGAGCAGGAAGAGCGGGTTCGACTTCTTCGCCTTCTTCATCGATTGCACGACCTTGCCGGGCATGGAGCCGATATAGGTGCGGCGGTGACCGCGGATCTCGGCTTCGTCACGGACGCCACCGAGCGCCATGCGCACATATTCGCGACCGGTCGCCTTGGCGATCGACTGGGCAAGCGAAGTCTTGCCGACGCCCGGAGGGCCGACGAGGCACAGGATCGGTCCCTTGATCTTCGTCGCACGAGCCTGGACGGCGAGATATTCGATGATCCGTTCCTTGACCTTGTCGAGGCCGAAGTGATCCTGTTCGAGGATTTTCTCGGCATTGTTGAGGTCGGCCTTGATCTTCGACTTCTTGCCCCACGGGATACCGAGGAGCCAGTCGAGATAATTGCGCACGACGGTGGCTTCCGCCGACATCGGGCTCATCTGGCGCAGCTTCTTCAGCTCGGCATCGGCCTTTTCGCGAGCCTCCTTGGAGAGCTTGGTCTTGGCGATGCGCTCCTCGATCTCGGCCATTTCGTCGCGACCTTCGTCGCCGTCGCCGAGTTCCTTCTGGATGGCCTTCATCTGTTCGTTGAGGTAGTATTCGCGCTGGGTCTTTTCCATCTGGCGCTTGACGCGCGAGCGGATGCGCTTTTCCACCTGCAGCACGGAAATCTCGCCTTCCATGAAGCCGAGGGCCTTTTCGAGACGCAGCTTGACCGACACCGTCTCGAGCATTTCCTGCTTCTCGGTGATCTTGATCGACAGATGCGAGGCTACCGTATCGGCCAGTTTCGAGTAGTCCTCGATCTGGCTGGCGGCACCGACGACTTCCGGAGAAATCTTCTTGTTGAGCTTTACGTAGTTCTCGAACTCGGAAACCACGGAACGCGACAGGGCTTCGACCTCGACGGCGTCCTCTTCAGGCTCCTCGAGCACCTCGGCCGTCGCTTCGTAGAATTCTTCGCGGTCGGTATAGGCGTCGATCTTGGCGCGCGAACGGCCTTCGACCAGAACCTTCACCGTACCGTCGGGCAGCTTCAGCAGCTGCAGGACGTTCGCTACGGTGCCGACCTTGTAGATCGCCGAGGGCTCCGGATCGTCGTCACCGGCATTGATCTGGGTGACGAGCATGATCTGCTTGTCGGAGCCCATGACTTCCTCGAGCGCGCGGATGGATTTCTCACGTCCGACGAACAGGGGAACGATCATGTGCGGGAAGACCACAATGTCGCGCAATGGCAGGACCGGATAGGTCTCAGCGCCGGATGCCGCAGACGTTGAACTTGTCATCTTACTTCCTTTCCATCGTCCCGTTTCCGGGATGGCCTGAGCAAATACTCAAGCACTTCACTCCCGCCCAAAGTGGAGCTTTATTTTCTCGATTTCAAGCCTTGCAAAGCCTCTCGCCGTCGCCGATGTGACGAGAATATTACAAAGCACTCACGCAGATACAGAACGCTGACTTTTATAACGCCTACCGTTGCCCGGCCTGAGAGGAGGCAACGCGAAGCAGCGGAGAAACCCCGATGATCTGCGTGGTTCCTGTCTAAAGCAAGCTGAATATCCTGCAACTGTTCGTCATGGAAATTTCGCTAGACCCTGCAGCATTCTTCAGCCTACCAACAGAAAAAGGCCCCAATGTGGGGCCTTTTCGCATTCGCGTCGTGGACATTCCGCCTTGCCCGGCAATCAGGCCGAAACATTGGCCTTTTCGTCCTGGCGGTCGGCATAGATGTAGAGCGGGCGCGCATTGCCCTTGACCACGTCGTCCGAGATGACCACTTCGCGGACGCCTTCCAGCGCCGGCAGTTCGAACATCGTGTCGAGCAGGATCTTTTCCATGATCGAGCGGAGGCCGCGGGCGCCGGTCTTGCGGACGATCGCCTTGCGGGCGATCTCGCGCAACGCGTCCTCGTGGAAGGTCAGCTCGACATCTTCCATCTCGAACAGGCGCTGATACTGCTTCACGAGCGCGTTCTTCGGCTCCGACAGGATCTGGATCAGGGCGTCCTCATCCAGATCCTCGAGCGTCGCCAGAACGGGCAGACGACCGATGAATTCCGGAATGAGACCGAACTTGACCAGGTCTTCCGGCTCGAGTTCGCGCAGAACCTCGCCTACCCGGCGCTCGTCCTGGGCGCGGACCGTGGCAGCGAAGCCGATAGAGGTCTTTTCGCCGCGGGCCGAGATGATCTTGTCGAGACCGGCAAAGGCGCCGCCGCAGATGAACAGGATGTTCGTCGTGTCGACCTGCAGGAATTCCTGCTGCGGATGCTTGCGGCCGCCCTGCGGCGGAACCGAGGCAACCGTGCCTTCCATGATCTTCAGAAGCGCCTGCTGCACGCCCTCGCCCGAAACGTCGCGGGTGATCGAAGGATTGTCCGACTTGCGCGAGATCTTGTCGACTTCGTCGATATAGACGATGCCGCGCTGCGCGCGCTCGACATTGTAGTCGGCTGCCTGCAGGAGCTTCAGGATGATGTTTTCCACGTCCTCGCCGACATAGCCGGCTTCGGTCAGCGTCGTCGCATCGGCCATGGTGAAGGGGACATCGATGATCCGCGCCAGCGTCTGGGCAAGGTAGGTCTTGCCGCAACCGGTCGGGCCGACCAGCATGATGTTCGACTTCGCAAGCTCGACATCGCCGCCCTTGGAGGCGTGCGCCAGACGCTTGTAGTGGTTGTGAACCGCGACCGACAGGATACGCTTGGCCTGTTTCTGGCCGATGACGTATTCGTCGAGAACCTTGATGATATCCTGCGGCGTGGGAACGCCATCGCGGGACTTGACCATCGAGGTCTTGTTCTCTTCGCGAATGATGTCCATGCACAATTCGACGCATTCATCGCAGATGAATACGGTCGGTCCCGCGATCAGCTTCCGGACCTCGTGCTGGCTCTTTCCGCAGAAGGAGCAGTACAGTGTATTCTTGGAGTCGCCGCCGTTGCCGCTGCTGACTTTGCTCATATCAATTTCCTTCCAGCACTCTGCGCACCCGTGACGCGAGGCGCAGTCCACTCAACCGCTGCCGGCACGTGACACCGCCGGGCTTCACGCGCCTGCCCTGCTTCGGGGTACTCTACCGATCCATCACCCATGGGCCGGCGGCAACGAAACCCCTCAGGAACGAATGCTATGTCATAAAAGTTCAACACAGCATTAATAGTTACTAATAGCGCTTTCCGGACGACTTGAAACCCCCTTTTGCTCACAACGGGGTGACAGCTCCGGAAAGCTATCCGACGATCATCCTTCGGCGCCGCCTTCGAGTTCCAGACGCGATGTCAGGATCTTGTCGATGACGCCCCATTCCTGGGCTTCGTCCGAAGTCATGAAATGGTCACGGTCGAGCGTCTTTTCCACCTCTTCGAGGGTGCGACCGGTGTGCTTGACGTAGACATCGTTCAGGCGGCGCTTCATTTTGAGGATGTCGCGCGCATGGCGCTCGATGTCCGACGCCTGTCCCTGGAAGCCGCCCGAGGGCTGATGAACCATGATGCGGGCATTCGGCGTTGCAAACCGCATGCCCTTTTCACCGGCCGCCAGCAGCAGCGAGCCCATCGAGGCCGCCTGACCGATGCACAGGGTGGACACGGCCGGCTTGATGAACTGCATCGTATCGTAGATCGCCATGCCGGCGGTGACGACGCCACCCGGCGAATTGATGTAGAGGGCGATTTCCTTCTTCGGGTTTTCGGCTTCGAGGAAGAGCAGCTGGGCGCAGACGAGCGACGCCATGTGATCTTCCACCGGACCGGTCAGGAAAATGATCCGTTCTTTCAGGAGCCGCGAGTAGATGTCGTAGGAGCGCTCACCGCGGTTGGTCTGCTCTACGACCATCGGCACCAGTGCCATTGCGGTATCAACTGGATTTTTCATGTCCGTCCTTTGTCAAATGCCTTGCCGAAAGCAGACTGGCGCTCCGGAATCATTGGAATGGGTTACTCCCTACATAGAGTGTCAGTGCCCGGTACTTCAAGACGGAGAGCCCTTTATCCTTAACTGCGCGAAATACGCGGGGCGGACCGTATTCAGCACTCCTCGAATAGACGAGAGCCACGGGGGCCGGCGACGACGATAACCCTTGCTATTTTCTCCGGAACGGTAAAGCAGCCGTAAACCTTCGACCGGAAAGGCGGCAAGATCGGCGTTTTCCGCGCCATCCGCCGATGCGGGTAGAACGTCACCTTAAACTTTCGCAGTTATATGCACTCCCAAGACCGCGTTGGGCGGGGAGTATTGCGTTGGATATTGTAACGGGTTTCATGATCTGGGCGGCCGAGGCCACGACGCTCGGCGTGCTTTTGTGGTCACGGTGGTTTTACGAACGCCAGCCGTTCTATCTCACCTGGGGAGCGGGCTTCATTTTCCACGGGCTCGGGGTCGGCGTGGTTGCCTTGCGCAGCAGCGTCACCATTCCGGAATTCCTGGCGGTCGAGGTCGCCAACACTGTCGCGCTCGCCGGCATCGGGTTGTGGGTCGCGGGGATGATCCAGTTCGACAAGCGGCGGCTCGAACCCTTCATCGCCATCCCTGCCCTCATCTGGGTCGCGGGCATGTTCCTGACGCCGATCCGCGATACGTTCTCCTACCGGGTGGCGCTCTTCCATGCCGCGGCTTCTGTCGGCTATCTCATGCTGATCGGCACGATCCTGTGGGGCGAAAACGGACGGTCGCAAACCCGCCGCCTGTTTGCCGCATGCATCGGCGTCCAGGTCGTGTCGAGCGTCCTGGTGGCCGTGCTGGCTCTGACGACCCAGCCAAGTTCGTTCGCGACGGACAGCAAATCCATCTGGCTGCTTCTGACGGCCGCATTGTGTTTCGTGGCGGCGGTCATGAGCGGCGCGCGGCTGATCAACGAACGCTCGGAGCAAAGGCTCAAACTTCTCGCCGTCACCGATCCGCTGACGGACGTCCTCAACCGCCGCGGCATGATCGAGGAATTCCACAAGCTGAAACGGTCGCATTCGGCCCATGACGGGCTGATGGCGCTCATTCATCTCGATCTCGACGGCTTCAAGCAGATCAACGACATCTACGGCCACCAGGCCGGCGACGAAGTGCTCACCGCCTTCGCCCGGATCGGAACGGCCGCCCAGCGCGGGCGCGGCTCCTTCGGCCGCATGGGTGGCGAGGAGTTCGCCTGCGTCATGCAGGTGGCCAACATGATCGAGGCGGCGAGCGTGGCGGAGGCGATCCGCACGACCTTGAAGCGGCAGCCGATCATCGTCGGCGAACACCGGATCCATGTCACCGTCAGTATCGGCATCGCCCTGGCGGAAACGCGGAAAGCCAGTCTCGACGCCCTGCTGAGCGCTGCAGACCGGGCGCTCTACGTCGCCAAGACCAGCGGGCGGGATCGTACCGCGATCAGCACCGATGGGGATGTATCGATCATCCCGGCCATCGATCATGCCCAGCCTGAAGAACAGCCGCTCAACTCCAGCATGACCCAGCAGGTGGCAGCCTTGAGACGGATCGCGGCGATCGGCAAGTACTAGGTTTTTGCCGCGGCCCTTGCCTTAGCCGTCCGGATGACCAAAATCCTCCTGACACAGAGGGGAGGCCCCGGCCATGCTCAAGCAGTTTTCTGGCGCCCTGATCATAGGGCTGATGTCCGTTTCGCTCGCCTCGGCGCAGCAGGCTTCCGACAAGATCGCGCCTGAACGGGCGACCGGGACGACCACTTCAAAACGCGTCGAGACGAAGAACTACATGGTGGCGGCCGCCAATCCTCTGGCCGCCGAGGCCGGCCGCGACGTCATCGCCAAGGGCGGCAACGCGATCGATGCGATGGTCGCCGTACAGACGGTACTCGGCCTCGTGGAGCCGCAGAGCTCCGGCCTCGGCGGCGGCTCATTCCTCGTCTACTACCATGCGAAGACGGGCAGGCTGACGACCTTCGACGGGCGTGAGACGGCGCCGATGGAAGCGACGCCGAAACTTTTCCTCGACGCGCAGGGAAAGCCTCTGAAATTCATGGATGCGGTGGTTGGCGGCAGATCCGTCGGGACCCCCGGCACGGTGCGCCTACTTGAAGAAGTGCATAAGACTTACGGCAAGGCCAAATGGGAAAGCCTGCTTCTGCCGGCAGAGAAGCTGGCGGAGGATGGGTTCGAGGTTTCCCCCCGACTTGCAGCGCTCATCGCTGCCGAAGGCGACCGGCTGAAGACACACGAAGGAACCCGCACCTATTTCTACGATCCGTCGGGCGCGCCGCTGAAAGCCGGCGCCGTCCTCAAGAACCCGGCTTATGCGCAAACCCTTTCGGCGATCTCCACCGGCGGAGCGGACGCCTTCTACCGAGGCTCGATCGCCGACGACATCGTCACAACCGTTCGCGGCGCCCAGGGCAATCCCGGCGTCCTCTCGGTGATCGATCTTGCCACCTACCAGATCGAGGAACGCGAGCCGGTCTGCTTCTCCTACCGCGCCCTCGACGTCTGCGGCATGGGGCCGCCGTCTTCCGGCGGCATCGCGATCGGGCAGATGCTCGGCATGGCGGAGAATTTCGATCTCAAGGGTTTCGGCCCTAAAAACGTACAGAGCTGGCGGATCATCGGCGACGCGCAGCGCCTCGCATTCGCCGACCGCGAACGCTATGTGGCCGACACGGATTTCGTTCCGCTGCCGATCAAGGGCCTCCTCGACAAATCCTATCTCGGCGAGCGCGCCAAGCTGCTCGATGGCGACAAGGCGCTCGGCACCGATGCCGTGACCGCGGGTCAACCGGAATGGGACCACGCGCTGCTCTTCGGTCGCGACGCGGCGATCGAACTGCCGTCGACCAGTCATTTCGTCATCGTCGATCCGGAAGGCAATGTCGTGTCGATGACGACGACGATCGAAAGCGGCTTCGGCTCACGGCTGATGACGAACGGCTTTCTGCTCAACAACGAGCTGACCGACTTCTCCTTCAAGACCCATGACGCGGGCGCTCCCGTCGCCAACCGGGTCGAGCCCGGGAAGCGGCCACGCTCCTCCATGGCGCCCACCATCGTGATGAAGGACGGCAAGCCGCTTCTCGCCATCGGCTCCCCGGGCGGCAGCCAGATCATCGGCTATGTGGCACAGGCGCTGATCGCCTATATCGACTGGGGCATGCCGGTGGAGCAGATCGTCGCCCAGCCGCATCTCATCAACCGCTTCGGTACCTATGACATCGAAGCCGGAACGGATGCGGAGACATTCGTGGAGCCGCTCAAGGCACTCGGCTACGAGGTCAAGGCCGGCGAGATGAGTTCCGGATTGCACGCGATCGAGATTACCGGCAGCGGCCTCGCCGGGGCTGCCGATCCGCGTCGCGAAGGGATCGCGGTGGGGGAATGACACCGGCAAAGCCGTTGCGCAGCGCCGGGGCATTGCGCTACGCATTGGCGCATGACCGCCGCATCGCTCCCCCTGCCCGACTTTCTTCGCATCGATCCCGCAAGCCGCCGTGTTTCGCTCGACGGGCGCAACCCGGCCTTCTACGGCGATCCGAACCGCGTCTATGCGCTGTTGCACCGCCACTGTCCGACATTCTTCTGGGAGGAGCAGCGGCAATGGTTCTTCACCGGCTACGATCATGTGAACGGTCTGCTGCGTGACCGTCGCTTCGGGCGGCAAATCCTGCATGTAGCCAGTCGCGAGGAAATCGGACTGACGGAGCCGGAGCCGCATCTCGCCAATTTCGATCTCGCGGAGCGGCATTCGCTGCTGGAAATCGAGCCGCCGGAGCACACCCGGCTGCGAACGCTCGTCAACCGCGCCTTCGTTTCCCGCCATATCGAACGGCTGAGACCGGAGGTCGCGGGCCTTGCCGAGACGCTGATCGGCGATTTCGAGCGCGACGGGAAGACCGAGCTGCTGTCCTCCTTCGCCGACATCATCCCGGTGACGATGATCGCCCGCATGATCGGCATTCCCGACGAGATGGGGCCGCAGCTGCTGAAGTGGAGCCACGCCTATGTCGGCATGTACATGTTCAAGCGTTCCAAGGAGGACGAATATGCCGCCGACCGCGCGGCAAAGGAATTCGCCGACTACGTCAAGACGCTGATCGCCGCGCGCCGCCGGGAGCCGGCCGAGGACCTGCTCACGCATATGATCCATACCGAACACCGGGGGCAGTATCTCACCGACGACGAACTGGTGTCGACGACCATCGTGCTGCTCAATGCCGGTCACGAGGCGACGGTGCATCAGATCGGCAATTCCGTACGGGTGATCCTCGACAGCGGCCTGCCCCCCGCAGATCTCTTTCGTGACGAGGCTGCAACCGAACGCACCGTCGAGGAGACGCTGCGGATCTGCGCGCCGGTACACATCTTCCAACGCTGGGCGCTCGAGGATGTCGAGATCGACGGCGTTGCCTTGAAGCGCGGCGACAAGGTCAGCCTCATCCTCGCCGCGGCCAATCTCGACCCGAAAAAATTCGCCGATCCGCTGACTTTCAGGCCGGATCGTAAGGAGGCGGCCAACCTGTCATTCGGAGCGGGTATCCACTTCTGCATCGGCGCGCCGCTTGCACGGCTCGAGCTCAACACCGTCCTGCCTATCCTCTTCCACCGACTGCCCGGGCTCAGGATCAACGGTGCTCCGCAGGTCAAGGACGTCTATCACTTCCACGGACTGGAGCGACTGGATCT
>JBQGDG010000259.1:0-2522 GCA_052038935.1 Neorhizobium sp.
GTAAGCACGCTGCGCGCGAGATAGCCGAACCAGGACGAGCCGGTCAGCACGTCGATGGGATTGCCGAATGTCGTCGTCTGAGATGTGGCCATGATGTCCCCCCTTGGAAAATGGCGGGACAATCATAACGCGAAGCGCAGATGTTGATAAGGGCCGGGGCGGTCCCTCAGAAGCCGGAGAGAACCAGCTTGCCGCGGGTGCGCCCGCTCTCGATGAGGCCGTGGGCCTTCCTCAGATTGGCTGCGTTGATCGGGCCGACCACTTCGGCGAGCGTGGTCCTGATCTTGCCGGCATCGACGAGTTCGGCGACATGGTTGAGGAGCTTGTGCTGCTCGATCATGTCGGCTGTCTGGAAGATCGGCCGGGCGAACATCGTTTCCCAGTGGATCGACAGTGCCTTGCGCTTGAACTGGCGGATATCGATCGCCTCCTTCGGATCATCGATAAGGCCGAGCCGCCCCTGGGGCGCGATCAGCTCCAGGATGTCGGCAATGTGTTGCGATGTCTCGGTGATGGAAAAGACGAAGGCGGGCGCTCCGATAGCCATGCCGGCCACCTGGGCGGCCAGCGGCTTCGAATGATCGAGCACGTGATGGGCGCCGAGGTCCCTGATCCAGTCCTGCGTTTCCGGCCTCGAGCCCGTGCCGATGACGGTCACGTCCGACAGTTCCCGCAGAAGCTGGATGGCGATCGAGCCGACGCCACCGGCGCCGCCGATGACCAGGACGGCATTCCAGGCGCTCGCCACCTTGTCCTGGACCTTCATGCGGTGGAACAGGGTTTCGTAGGCGGTGATGGCCGTGAGTGGAAGCGCGGCCGCTTCCTCGAAGCTCAGCGTCTTCGGCTTCGATCCGACGATCCGCTCGTCGACCAGATGAAATTCCGCATTGGTTCCGGGGCGGTTGATCGCGCCGGCATAATAGACCTCGTCGCCGGGCTTGAAGAGCTTGACGCCGGGACCGACGGACTTCACCACGCCCGCGGCGTCGTAGCCGAGGATGCGGTGCTGGCCGTCTTCAACCGGCTGCAGCCGCCGCACCTTCGTATCGACCGGATTGACGGATACCGCCCTGATCTCCACGAGCAGGTCGCGTCCCGCAGCTTCCGGTGTCGGAAGCTCGAGATCGACAAGGGCGGTTTCCGAAGAAATCGGTTGGTTCTGGCTGAAGCCCACGGCGCGCATCGATCACCTCCATTGCTGCTTGCAGCAACATGGGGCGATCCGGAAGGAGGCGCAAGGCTGGTGAGGGCGAGGCGGTACGCCCGGTGCCCGAAGGAGGCCGGCTCAGGCGTGGCCGTTGCGGCGCTCCAGCGCGACCGAGATGAGGAATACACCGAGACCGAGCAGCGACAGCAGTGCCCCGACATAACCCGTTGCGGCAAAACCCCAGCCCCAGGAGATGACCAGACCGCCCATCCACGCGCCGAGTGCATTGGCGATGTTGAAGGCCGAATGGTTGGAGGCGGCGGCGAGCGTCTGGGCGTCTGCCGCAACATCCATCAGCCGCGTCTGCAGTGCGGGACCGGGTGCAAAGCCGCAACCGACGAGGAAGACGGTGATGTAGAGCGCGATCGGATATTGGGCGAAGTTGGCGAAGGCCAGCATGACGACCACGTAGAAGACCATCGATCCGCCGATCGTGCCTTTCAGCGAAAGATCTGCGAGCCGGGATCCGACGATATTGCCGACATTCATGCCGATGCCGAAAAGGGCGAGCACGATCGCCACCATGCCGACCGGCAGGCCGGCCGTTTCCGTCGTGGTCGAGGCGATGTAGCTGAACACGGAGAACATGCCGCCGAAGCCGATGGCCGCGATGCCGAGCGTCAGCCAGACCTGGGTCTTGCCGAAGGCGCTGAGTTCGCGGCGGATGCTGGCGCCCTCCTGCACCTTGTCCCTGGGCTGGAAATACCAGACGAGCGCGACCGTCAGCGCTCCGATACCGCCGACGAGATAGAAGGCGGCGCGCCAGTCGAGCATCTGACCCATGAACGTCGCGAGCGGCGTGCCGAGCAGGGTGGCGATCGTCAGGCCGAGCATAACCCTGCCGACGGCGCGAGCCCGTTTGTTGGGCGGCACCATTGAGGCGGCCACCAGCGAGGCGACGCCGAAATAGGCGCCGTGCGGCAGGCCGGTGATGAAGCGCAGGATGGTGAAGGTCCAGAAGTCCGGCGCCATCGCCGAGAGAATGTTGCCGACCGCAAACACGCTCATCAGGGCCAGAAGCAGCGTCCGCCGCGATGCGCGTGCCGACAGGACCGCGATGATCGGCGCGCCGACGACGACGCCGAGCGCATAGGCGCTGATGACGTAACCCGCCATCGGGATGCTGACGTCGAAAGCCGAGGCGACGTCCGGCAGCAGGCCCATGATGACGAATTCGCCGGTACCGATGCCGAAGCCGCCTACGGCAAGGGCGATCTCGATCAGCAGGATCGCAAGGGGCGAGAGAGACTGGCGATCGGCCAGCGGCCGTGCGGCGTCGATAGGAGTTGCGCTGTCGGTCATCATATCAGTCGTG
>JBQGDG010000260.1:0-5119 GCA_052038935.1 Neorhizobium sp.
CTCGCCAAGCCGGAATGGAAGGGCCGCTGGGCGGCATCTCCCTCGGGAGCCGACTTCCAGGCGATCGTCGGTGCGCTGCTGCAATTGAAAGGCGAGGAAGAAACGGCCGCCTGGCTGAAGGGCATGAAGGAAAACTTCACCGCGATCCGCGGTAACTCGACGGCGATGAAGGCTGTCAATGCCGGCCAGATCGAGGGGGCGGTGATCTATCACTACTACTATTTCGGCGATCAGGCGAAGACGGGTGAGAACAGCAAGAACGTCGCGCTGCATTACTTCAGGAACCAGGATCCCGGCGCTTTCGTCTCGATCTCCGGCGGCGGCATTCTCGCGTCCTCGAAGCACAAGGACCAGGCGCAGGCTTTCCTGAAGTGGCTCGCAGGCAAGGGCGGCCAAAAGATCCTGCGTGACGGCACCTCCTTCGAATATGCCGTCGGCAAGGACGAGGCTTCCAACAAGGCTCTGATCCCGCTCGCCGACCTGCAGGCACCGAAGGTAGAGCCGACCGAACTCAACAACGCGAAGGTCACCGACATGCTGACCGCGGTCGGCATCCTCTGAGCCGGATCGCATGCGATTCCAGTTGCGCGGAGACATCGCAGGGCGTACCTGCGATGTCTCGCCGTTTTCGGATATTCCATGACGTTTTTCACCGAGAGCAAGCCCTTGATCGTGTCCCGTCCGCGGTTGCTGTCGGGTGTGCGCGGCACCTATCTGCTGGCCGGCGTGATCGCGTTCCTGGCACTGCTTCCGCTGGGCTTCGTGTTCTGGGCAACGGCTGTTACCGGCTGGGAGACGGCATCGCAGCTGATATTCCGGTCGCGGGTCGGCGAACTGATGGCCAATACGCTGCTGCTGGTGCTCTTTACCGTGCCGCTTGCCACCGTACTTGCAACAGCGCTCGCCTGGCTGACCGAGCGAAGCGACCTGCCTTTCGCCAGAGTGTGGTCGGCGCTCTGCGTCGCGCCCCTGGCTATCCCGGCCTTCGTCCACTCCTATGCATGGGTCGGCATGTGGCCCGGTTTCCATGGCCTGCCGGCGGGGATCGCGATCTCCGTTACCGCTTATTTCCCGTTTCTCTATCTGCCAATCTCGGCGGCTCTCCGCCTCCTCGACCCGGCGCTCGAGGACCAGGCGGCGTCTCTCGGTCTCTCGGATGCCGCGGTACTGCGCCGGGTGGTGCTGCCGCAACTGCGGTTGCCCATCCTCGGCGGCGGGCTGCTGGTCGGCCTGCATCTTCTGGCGGAATACGGTCTCTACGCGATGATCCGCTTCGATACGTTCACGACCGCGATCGTCGACCAGTTCCAGTCGACCTATAACGGGGTGGCAGCCCATATGCTGGCGCTGGTCCTGGTGCTCTGCTGCCTTGTCCTGCTTGCCTTCGATGCGGCCCTGAGGGGACAGCGGCGCTACGCCCGTATCGGTCCAGGCGTCGCACGGCGCGCCCGGGGCGTCTCGCTCGGCGGGTGGCGGTATCCGGCGCTGCTGCTTCCGGTCGCCGCGGTCATGTTCGCGCTCGGGGTGCCCGCCGTGACGCTTTCCGGCTGGCTGATCGCAGGCGGGGCCGACATCTGGCGGATGGACGAGATCGGCCGGGCGCTCGGCCAGACGCTGGTGATCTGCGTCGTCGGCGGCATCGCCACGACGGCGGCCGCCCTGCCGATCGCCTGGCTTTCTGTCCGCCGGGCCGGTCGCGTCAGCCGGCTGATCGAGGGTTGCTATTATCTCGCCAGTTCCATGCCGGGCGTCGTCGTGGCGCTGGCGCTGGTGACGATCACGGTGAGGGTTGCCCTGCCGCTCTACCAGACCGTCGCCACTATCATCCTTGCCTACATGATCATGTTCCTGCCGCGAGCGCTGATCAGTCTGCGGGCGAGCATCGCCCAGGTACCGGTCGAACTGGAACAGGCGGCGGCAAGCCTCGGACGTTCGCCGGCGAACGCGCTCTGGGCGACCACGGTGCGGCTCGCCGCGCCCGGAGCCGCCGCCGGGGTGGCGCTTTCCTCGCTCGGGATCATGAACGAACTGACCGCCACGCAGATGCTGGCGCCGAACGGCACGCGGACGCTCGCCATGGCCTTCTGGGCGCTGACGAGCGAGATCGACTACGCCGGCGCGGCTCCCTATGCGCTGTTGATGATCCTGTTCTCGCTGCCTATGACCGCATTGCTCCACCACCAATCGAAGAAGATGTCCGGCCGATGAGTTTTGTCGACGTTCAAGCCCTGCGCAAAACTTTCGGTACGGTCACCGCGCTCGACGGGATCGATCTTCGCGTCGAGCGTGGCAGCCGCATGGTGGTGGTTGGTCCTTCCGGCTGCGGCAAGACGACCCTGTTGCGGCTCATCGCCGGTTTCGATACGCCCGATGCGGGGCGCATCGCGATCGGCGGCGACGTGATGGCCGATGGCCAGGCCGTCGTGCCTGCGCACCGGCGCAATATCGGCATCGTCGCGCAGGACGGCTGCCTTTTCCCGCATCTTTCGGTGGCGGGCAACATCGTCTTCGGCATGACCGAGGAGCAGGCCGTCCAGCGAAGGCGGGCGCAGGAACTGATGGAAATGGTCGGGCTCGACCGGTCCATGCTCTCCCGGCGCCCGGATGAATTGTCGGGCGGCCAGCAGCAGCGCGTGGCGCTCGCCCGGGCGCTGGCCCGCAAGCCGCGGCTCATGCTGCTCGATGAACCGTTCTCGGCGCTCGATACGGGACTGAGGGCCGCAACCCGCAAGGCTGTGGGCGATGTGCTTAAGGACGCGGGCATCGCAACGCTGCTCGTCACCCACGATCAGGGCGAGGCGCTCGCCTTCGCCGACCACGTGGCGGTGATGCGCGCCGGGCGGCTCATTCAGGTCGGAACGCCGAGGGAGGTCTACGCCCGTCCCGCCGATCCGCAGACTGCGACTTTTCTGGGGGAGGCGGTCATCCTGCCGGCAACGGTCGACGGCGGCTATGCGGACTGCGTACTCGGCCGTCTGCCGGTGGATGAGGCAGGAGATGTTTTCGGCGAGCGGACGATCATGGTTCGACCTGAGCAGATCGTCTGCTCCAGGCCGGTGGGTGAGGGCACGGGCGAAGGGATCGCCGCTGTTGTCAAGGAGGTCAGCTTCCGTGGGCCGACCTGCGAGGTGGGAGTGATCTTGCGCAACGACGAGACCAGAGCGTTCACGCTGGAGGTTCCGAGTGCCATGCAACTCGCCGAGCGTCAGGACGTCATCGTCCGGGTTACGGGAAAGGCGCATGCCTTCCGCTGATTTTGTTCCAGGGGTGGAACCGGGAACATTCCGGAACGTTATCCCGGCACCACTATCCGAGGACAAAAACCATGCTGAAATGGGCTCTCATCTTTCTCGTCATTTCCCTGATTTCCGGCTTTCTGGGTTTTTCCGGCGTGTCCGCCGCGACTGCCGGGATCGCAAAGATTCTCTTCTTCCTGGCCCTGGCCATTTTCCTGATATTCCTGGTACTGGCGCTGATGGCCGGCAGCGCCATCATGTAGTCCGTGAATCAACGGCAAAGGTTCGAGAGCCGCCCCGTTCGGGGCGGCTTTTTGCATTGGCGGGAAATGTCATCTGCCCGGGTGCTTCTGCGCGAAAACAAGGAGCTGCCAGACGACCGGCCCGAGGACGGTGTGTTCGTGGTGGTGCTGAGGAATTGCGCCACCCTTGTCGATGACGATCTCGTCGCCGCAGGCGCGGCAGCGATAGATGCCGGCGTTGCGCACCACCTGACCCGGTTTCCAATCCTGATCGAAAGCCCAGGATTTGGTTTCGACAAGATGCGCGGAGTATTTGTACTGAGCCATCCCTGCCCCTTTCGTTTGTCCCGGACGATAGCGGCAACAGGTGACCAAAGAGTAATTCAGGTAATTCTTATATTATTTCGCGAAGGGCCGCGCAGCGCATATTAGGGGTTGTGGTCGTGTTCGTTCTTAACTCGCGGTAAAAGATGTGCGGCTATGCTGATCTGGTTCTGGGGAGTGGGGAACGCGATCGCAGCATATGCGGGCATCGGCCGTCGATGCGTTTGGCCACTTGGTTTCACCATCGTCATCAGGTCTGCGATGAAAAATATTTCGATCACCGGCAAATTCTTTGCGCTGCTTGCTTCCTTCGGCATCTTCACTCTGGTCCTGGCCTACTATGCCGGCAGCCAGATCCTTCGCGTGGATGCTAGCTATGCCCACATGATCTCTGCAGAGGGGGATGCCTCGACCTCGCTGTCGCGGGCGAGCCAGACGTTCCAGACCATCAGGGGCGCGATCGGCGATATCCTGCTGACTTCCGCCAAGGAGCAGGAAAAGCTGGCGCTCGACGAATTGGCGGCGTCGCGTGCGCTGTTCCTGGCGCATATGGACAAGGCTGCGGCCGCTCTGCCTGCCGACGGTACGATCGCCGATCTCAAGGCCAAGGCTGGAAACGTGCTCGACCAGTCCTGCGGCAGTGCGGTTGCGCTCGGAACAAAGGCTTTGACCTATATCGATATGAAGAATGCGAGCGGAGTGTTCTTCCGCGAATGCCAGCCGCAGTTCCAGGTCATGTCGAAGATGCTCAACGACAAGGTCGACGAGCTCTCGAACGCCGCTGCGGCCAGCAGCCGGGATCTCACGTCGAGTTCGTTCGCCATCTACTGGACGATGATCGGCGGCGTCGTTGCGGCACTCGGCATCATTTCGCTGGTGAGCTTCGTTTCGATCCGGGCATGGCTGGTACGGCCGATCCAGGCCCTGAGCCGGACGATGGGGCTGCTGTCGGGCGGTGATCTTTCCGCCGAGGTCGCCGGAGCCGAACGCAAGGACGAGATCGGCGCCATGGCGCGTGCCGTTCAGGTGTTCAAGGACAACGGCGTAAAGGCCCGTCAGGTCGAGCAGGATGCGGTGAGCCAGCGCAGCCAGAGCGAGGAACACCGCCAGCAGACGATGGAACAGGAACGTCTGCGGGCGAGAACAATGGCGGAGGCGACCGAGGGACTTGCCGAGGGCCTGAAGCACCTGTCGTCGGGCGATCTCACCTTCGAACTGAACCGGCCGTTCGCGCAGGATTACGAAAGCCTGAGGGCCGACTTCAACGCCGCCGTCAGCCAGTTGCGCGGCACGCTCGGCTCGGTCTCCCAGGCGACC
>JBQGDG010000261.1:0-1545 GCA_052038935.1 Neorhizobium sp.
ATGGTCTACCGTGTCGGCGATCTCGAGCTCGACCGCCTGTCCCATGAAGTCAAGCGCGGCGGCAAGGATATCCTTTTGCAGCCGCGGGAATTTCGGTTGCTCGAATATCTGATGAAGAATGCCGGCCAGGTCGTCACCCGGACCATGCTTCTTGAAAATGTCTGGGATTATCATTTCGACCCGCAGACCAACGTCATCGACGTGCATGTTTCGCGGCTTCGCTCGAAGATCGAGAAGGATTTCGACAAGCCGCTTCTGAAGACGATCCGCGGCGCAGGCTACATGATCAAGGACGAAGGATAGAGCCGACTTGCTCGCCCGTGTATTCAAGCGGTCCCGCCTGATGTTCCGCTCGACGGCGGTGAGGCTGTCGGCGCTCTATATCCTGCTGTTCGCGATCTGCGCCGCCTTCCTCGTCTTCTACGTCACCGCCCTTTCCGAAAAGACGCTGGTGCAGCAGACGCGCCAGACGATCCAGGAGGAGGTGGAGGACATCCAGCGCGCCTACGGCCGCGGCGGCGTCAATCTTCTGTTGCGGATCATGGAACGCCGTGCCCGCCAGCCGGGCGCCAATCTCTACGTCATCGCCAGCCCGAGCGGCGAGATCCTCGCCGGCAACGTCGCATCCGTCCAGCCCGGCGTGCTGAACGAACAGGGCTGGACAAACGTACCCTTCGTCTACGAGCCGTTCTCCGAAATGGGCGGTCCGCGGCGGCATCTCGCCATCGCCAATGTCCTGCTGTTCGACAACGGGCTGAGGATCATGATCGGCCGCGACCTCGGCGACCCGAGCCGCTTCCGCTACATCGTCCGCCAGGCGCTGATGGTGGCCCTCGCCATCATGGGGCTCGGTGCGCTGGTCATCTGGTTCGGCATCGGCCGCAACGCGCTGAAACGGATCGACCGCATGTCGGCGGCAAGCCGCAAGATCATGGCCGGCGATCTTTCGCAGCGGCTTCCCGTCGGCCGGTCGGGCGACGAGTTCGACCGCCTTTCCGGCTCGCTCAATGCCATGCTGGGGCGGATCGAAAAACTGAACGAGGGGCTGAGACAGGTCTCCGACAACATCGCCCACGATCTCAAGACGCCGCTGACGAGGCTTCGCAACAAGGCCGCCGATGCGCTCGGCGAAGACCGCGACGATGCCCGCAAGGTGGCGCTCGAAGGCATTATCGGAGAATCCGACCAGCTGATCCGTACCTTCAACGCGTTGCTGATGATCTCCCGTGTCGAGGCAGGCTCCATGGCGGCGGAAATGTCCCGTGTCGATCTGTCGGCCGCGTCCGCAGACAGCGCCGAGCTCTACGAGCCGGTGGCGGAAGAGGCGGGGATCTCGCTCGTGACGGAGATCGGGCCGGGCATCGCCGTCAACGGCAATCGGGAACTGATCGGCCAGGCGATCTTCAACCTTCTCGACAATGCGATCAAATATGCCGGCGAGACAAAGGGCGCGCCGGTCATCCGGGTCGAGCTGTCGGCCGAAGGCGAGACGGTGCGGCTCGCGGTCCGCGACAACGGGCCGGGCATTCCCGAAGACAAACGCGC
>JBQGDG010000262.1:0-2193 GCA_052038935.1 Neorhizobium sp.
TTCCACCGATATTTCCGAGCGTCACCGGCATCGCTACGAGGTCAATGTTGAGTACAAGGACCGTCTGGAAGATTGCGGCCTCGTTTTCTCGGGCATGTCGCCGGATGGCCTCCTGCCGGAGACGATCGAATATCCCGACCATCCCTGGTTCATCGGTGTCCAGTATCATCCGGAACTGAAGAGCCGGCCGCTCGATCCCCATCCCCTGTTCGCGAGCTTCATCGAAGCGGCACTCGAACAGAGCCGCCTCGTCTGATAGTTCGGTGGCGCCGGCTTTCAGCGCCACCGGGCTACGCGGTATTTCCTGTCGCAAGAAGCGATCGTTCGATCCGAAACTCGCTTTTGATTCTTGCGACAGGATCGATCGCGAATGGATATGCCTTAATGCCGTCGGGGCGTGAGCGCGGCCTACATGGCTCTGCCATCTGTAAATTGGATCAGATCCCATAGATTTCCGTAGAGATCCCTGAATACTGCGACCAAGCCGTACTCGGCTTGCTTCGGTTCGCGCTCGAACTCGATACCGCGTTCGACGAACGCGGCGTAGTCTCTCCAGAAGTCGTCGGTTTTCAGAAACAGGAATACCCTGCCACCAGCTTGATTGCCGATATAATCGGCCTGATGCTCGTTGGAGGCTCGAGCCAGCAGGATCGAACAGCCGGTACCGCCCGGGCTGACGACAACCCAGCGCTTGTCCTGCTCGGGTTGATAGGTGTCTTCGACGAGTTGGAAGCCAAGCTTTCCGACGAAGAAGGCGATGGCCTCGTCATAGTCACGCACGATCAAGGCGATATGAGCGAGCGACCGCGTCATGACGCACCTCCGCTCGTGCAAAGGGGACGCGTGCAAAAAGCGGGGTTCAACGGGAAAAGTCCGGCGATAACCTCGTTCATGGCGACGGCACCGCCGCGTTGTTCTCGCTCACCGTTGTCAGCAGTGCCAGCATTGCGCTGTTCAGCGGCGTCGGGATGCCGTGGCGCTTTGCTGCCGCGACAACGGCCCCGTTCAGGGCCTCTATCTCCAGGGGACGGCCAGCGAGGCAGTCGAAATACATCGACGTGCCGGCCTCGGGCGGATAATTAAGAAACGTCGCCATGATCGTCTCCGCCTCGTCGTCGGCGAGGTCCGCTCCCGCGGCGCGGCCGACGGCTGCGGCTTCGCGGACGATGGCAAGGGCGAGTTCCTGTATATCCGGCCGCTGGAAGACGCCGAGCCTCTGGCGGGTCAGGGCAGTGATCGGGTTGGCGATGACGTTGATCAGCAACTTGCGCCATTGATGGGTGACGAACGCGTCGCTGCGGCCGACATCGATCGGGGTTCCCTCGAACAGCTCTGCCAGGCCATCGGCCGATGATCCGGCCGGGGTCAGCAGGGCATGACCCGGAATCCGACGAAGGCGCATGTGGTCCGGTGCGAGCCGCTCCCCGTTGTAATAGACGATCGTGGGCAGGATCCTGGCGCCGCGCGCGAAAGGGGCGATACGTTCCTCGTGACCTATTCCGTTCTGCAGGACTGCAATCGTGGTCTGCGGCGAGCAGAGGCGTTCGAGCCACGGGGCGGCGGAGGCGCTGTCCTGGGCCTTGGTGCAGAGGAGGACCCAGTCGACCGGATCTGCCCGCTCGGGAGCGATGAGCGTCCTCAGCGGTATCTGCCGGCTTCCCCCGTCATGGTCGAAGGTGAGCGTATCGATCTGCCGCCGGGCACAGGCGGTGACGTCGTTGCCTTCGGACAGGCTGAGGCAGGCCGCGGCCACGCCACCGATTCCGCCCAGCCCCACGACTGCAACCTTTCTTTTCGCCATTGCTCCCTCCCGTTCGTCACCGATGCCGCACGACTTTAGATCCTGCCGGCCGGAATGGAAGGGGCGGCCGCCACAAGCGTGCGGCTTGTCGCCGGTTTCAGCTCTTTAGCGCCTTATAGGCCGCTAGCGCCCGGTCGCGGGCGAAGCCGTGGTCGATGATCGGCTTCGGATAGGTCCGGCCGAGCTCGATGCCTGCCTCCTCAAGGACACGCGCCGGAGCATCGAAGGGCTTATGGATGTATTTCCTCGGCAGTTTCGCCAGTTCGGGAACGTGCTCGCGGACGTAATCGCCGTCGGGGTCGAATTTCTCGCCCTGCAGGACCGGGTTGAATATGCGAAAGAAGGGCGAGGCATCCGCACCGGAGCCTGCGACCCATTGCCAGTTTGCCGAG
>JBQGDG010000263.1:0-3019 GCA_052038935.1 Neorhizobium sp.
CCGACGTTCCCGGCATGATCGGCTTCATGGGCACGACGCTCGGCGATGCCGGCGTCAACATCGCCAACTTCCAGCTCGGCCGCGAGAAGGAAGCGGGTGACGCGATCGCCCTGCTTTACGTCGATGGTCCGGTGTCGGAGGACGTGCTCGCCAAGCTGACGGCCAACCCGGCGATCCGCCAGGCGCGTCCGCTGGTGTTCAACGTCGACTGAGGTTTTCACCTCGCTGGATATTCTCCTCCCGGAGACGAAAGAGAAGGGCCTGGTGCGGATGCGCCGGGCCCTTTTTCCGTCATGCTCTCGTTTATGTGATCGACGAGCAGCCGAAATTGCCTCCTGGTTGTATTTCTTCGGCTTGGTTCCCGTTTTCAAGTTGGATAGCTACTACAGCGGGAAAAATCGGCGGGACGTCTAAAATTCCGGCCGGTCTCTCTCTATATCAGGGGAAGGACCGCAATCAGGCGGCCAGAGGAGAAATTGATGTTATCCAATCTTCGGCGTTTCCAGAAACTCTTCGCGATCCTCGCGGTCGGAATGGCAGTTTCGCTGACAGCCGTTGACATGGCCGAAGCGCGCCGCGCCGGCGGTGGCAGCAGCTTCGGCAGCCGCGGCACGCGCACCTTCGCTGCGCCGCCGACGACCAATACGGCACCGGGCACCGCAACCGGCATCAACCGTTCGATGACCCCCAACACCCAGCAGAACGCTGCCAGCCCCGCCAATGGCGCAGGTGCACAGGCGGCCCAGCAGCGTCGCCCGGGCATGTTCGGCGGCATGGCCGGCGGACTTCTCGGCGGCCTGGCGCTCGGTGGCCTGTTCGGCATGATGATGGGCAACGGTTTCGGCGGCATGGCCGGCTTCCTCGGCATGCTGCTGCAGATCGCCCTGATCGCCGGTCTGGCAATGCTCGCGTTCCGTTTCTTCGCCCGTCGCCAGCAGCAGGCGGCAGGTCCGGCCGGCAATGCCCGGGACTACCGCTCCGGCGGTGACGGACAGCAGAACAACCACGCCTATCAGGCGCCGCAGCAGAACCAGGGCGGGTTCCAGATTCCGAAGATCGGCTCGATGGGCGGCGGTGCCGCTCAGGCTGCGCAGGGCGGTTATTCCCAGGCGCCGCGCCAGGCAGGCCCCCAGACCGACGAGATCGGCATCACCGGTCGCGATCTCAGCCAGTTCGAAAAGCTGCTGACCGAGGTGCAGGGCGCCTATGCGGCCGAGGATTATGCCAAGCTGCGTAATCTGACGACGCCCGAGGCGATGTCCTATCTCGCCGAGGAACTCGGCGAAAACGCCACCAACGGCGTGAAGAACGAAGTGCGCGACGTGACGCTGCTGCAGGGCGATCTTGCCGAAGCATGGCGTGAAAACGGCCAGGAATACGCCACGGTCGCGATGCGCTATTCGTCGATCGACTTCCTGCGCGATCGCAATACGGGCGAGGTGGCCGACGGCGATCCGGATGCGGTGACCGAGACGGTCGAAGTCTGGACCTTCGTGCGCCGGCCGGCCAATGACTGGAAGCTCTCCGCCATCCAGTCGGCTGCCTAAACCTTCAGGAGCGCGACGGTCTTGTCGTCGTGTTCTCCATGATAGAAAATCTCAAGGGCTCGCTCGAAAGGCGAGCCCTTTTCGCTGACGAGATGGAAGAGCGTCATCGAGCTGCGGAATTTCAGATCGTCCGGCGATCCGAGAATGTCGAGGGCGGCGCGCCCTTCATGTGTGAGCATCGCCTCCGTGCATTCCGTCAGCCGGTAGGCGAGCAGCGGATGTTCGAGATAGGCCATGGCCTCGACACGCGAGCGGATGGCAAAGCGCTGCGACATGGCGGAGGCCCCCAGTCCGTCGAATTGCGGGAAGATGTACCAGATCCAGTGGCTGCGTTTCTGTCCGTCCCGAAGTTCGGCAATTGCCTGATTGTAGATCGGCGCCTGTGCGTCGACGAAACGCGTCAGGTCGACAGTCACGGATCGCTCGCTCATGAAATGCTCCTCGCCCCACATGCGGCATGAAGCCGGATAAAGATGATATTTTTGCGGCCGCTCTTTTCTATGTTGCATTGCACTCTAGCTGGCATGGAATGGACCGTTTCATCATCGAGTTTCGAGAATATACGGATTGGCTGCCGAATTGGATCGTCAGCCTGGGGTTGCTCGTTGCGGCCGTGTTCGTCGGCCTTGCGATCCATCGGGTCGCCTTCCGTCTCTTCACCCGCCTCGTGGCGGACAGGGATCTGTTCTGGCGCTCGCTCGTCTCGCGGGGCCGGCGGCCGCTGAGGCTGGCGATCCTCACTTTCGCGCTGTCTTTTGCCGCGACGATCGCACCGCTTGCGCCACGGCCGGCGGATGTCATCCGTCACATCCTGCTGCTCGCCTTCATCGTCGTGGTCGGCTGGGCGACGAAGACCGCCCTGCATATCTGGATGACAGTCTATCTCCGTCGCTTCAAGCTCGATGCGGAGGACAATCTCCTCGCCCGGGCGCATGTCACCCAGTCGAGGATCGCCGAGCGCATCGCCGGGTTCATGATCGTCACCCTGACCATCGCCGCCCTGCTGATGACCTTCCCGGCCGTCCAGCAATACGGCGTCAGCGTGCTTGCCTCGGCGGGCGTTGCCGGCATCGTGCTCGGTCTCGCGCTGCAGCCCATGCTGAAGAACATCTTTGCCGGCATCCAGCTCGCCATCACCCAGCCGATCCGCATCGACGACGCACTGATCGTCGAAGGCGAGTGGGGCAATGTCGAGGAGATCACCTCCACCTATGTCGTGGTAAAGCTGTGGGACTGGCGGCGGATGATATTGCCGCTCTCCTATTTCATCGAGAACCCTTTCCAGAACTGGACCCGGGAAGGATCGGCCCTGATCGGCACGGTGATGATCTATCTCGACTATACGGTGCCGGTATCGGCGATCCGCAAGCGGGTCGAGGAGATCGCCGCGGCTTCGCCGCTCTGGGACCGGCGCGTCGTGGCGGTGCAGGTGACCGATTTTCGCGAGAGCGTCATGGAAATCCGCATCCTCG
>JBQGDG010000264.1:0-5723 GCA_052038935.1 Neorhizobium sp.
GGACATTTCCAGGGCCGAGGCGAAGGCCGAGGTGATCCGCCTGCTCGAAAAGGTCCGCATCCCCAACGCCAAGGGACGCTACGACGAATATCCGCACCAGTTTTCCGGCGGCATGCGGCAGCGCGTGATGATCGCCATGGCTCTCGCCTCGAAGCCGAAGCTCCTCATCGCCGACGAACCGACGACGGCGCTCGACGTCACCATCCAGGGCCAGATCCTCGACCTGATCAAGACCTTGCAGGAAGAGGAGGGCATGTCGGTCCTGTTCATCACCCACGACATGGGCGTCGTCGCGGAGGTCGCGGACCGGACCATCGTCATGTTCCGCGGCGATGCGGTGGAGACGGGAGCGACGGACGATATCTTCAACCGCGGCAGACATCCCTATACGCGGGCACTGCTTTCCGCGGTGCCGCGGCTCGGCTCGATGGGAGAGCGCAAGCTGCCGATGCGGTTTCCGATCATCGACGTCAGGACCGGAGAACAGACGCCGCTCGCCGATGTCGCCGATACGGTGGCCAAGGGCCGCACGCCGATCCTCGACGTCAAGGATCTGACGACCCGTTTCGATATCCATTCCGGCCTCCTCGGCCGCAAGACCGGCTCCGTCCATGCGGTCGAGAACGTGTCCTTCGATCTCTTCGAAGGCGAGACGCTGTCGCTTGTCGGCGAGTCGGGATGCGGCAAGTCGACTACCGGGCGATCCGTGACGCGTCTCGTCAATCCGACGAGCGGCAAGGTCAATGTCGACGGCTACGACGTCATGAGCCTCGATCAGCATACGCTCAGAAAGATGCGCCGGTCGATCCAGATGGTGTTCCAGGATCCCTTCGCCTCGCTCAACCCGCGCATGAGCGTCGGTTCGGCGGTGATGGAGCCGTTCGTCGAGCACAAACTCGGGAGCAAGGCCGAGGCGCGCGACAAGGCGGCCGGTCTTCTCGAAAAGGTGGGGCTTTCGGCCGAGATGATGCGGCGCTTCCCGCACGAATTCTCCGGCGGCCAGCGGCAGCGCATCGCCATCGCCCGTGCCCTGATGCTTGACCCGAAGGTGATCGTCGCCGACGAGGCGGTCTCGGCCCTCGACGTATCGATCAAGGCGCAGGTCTGCAACCTGCTGCTCGACCTGCAGCAGAGCTTCAAGCTCGCCTTCCTGTTCATCTCTCACGACATGGCGGTGGTGGAGCGGGTCAGCCACAGGGTCGCGGTGATGTATCTCGGCGAGATCGTCGAGATCGGTCCGCGGGCGGCGGTGTTCGAAAACCCGCAGCATCCCTATACCAGGAAGCTGATGGCGGCCGTGCCGGTGCCGGATCCCTCACGCCGGTCGATCAAGCGCAACATGGCGACCGACGAGATCAAGAGCCCGATCCGCGGCATCGACTACGTGCCGCCGGTTCGGCAATATCGCGAGGTGAGCGACGGGCATCTGGTGCAGATCGCCTGACCGGATGCGATCTCCACGCGTCGTACGCCACGTCAGTCGCGCTGCAGACGCCATGTCGTTGCGGCAGCTCTCCGCCCCGCAGCGATCCCGCCGTCTCGATCGGGCATGTCGCCGGCGAGCCCTGCGCTTTGCAGCCGAAACCGGACGGTCGATCACAGTCGTTTGACAGACTGTCGGAAATCATGGCAGCAAATCGCAAGAGGAGATTTTATGCCATGGCGAAGCGGTCTGACACCCAGGAGCGACTAGACGATGCGGCGAGAGCCGGCTGGCTCTATTACGTCGCGGGGCGGACCCAGGACGAAATCGCTTCCGCCATGGGAATTTCGCGGCAGTCGGCGCAGCGGCTCGTGTCGCTGGCGGTGGCCGAGCGACTGATCAAGGTCAGGCTGGACCATCCGATTTCCGCCTGTCTGGAACTCTCCGAACGGTTGAAGGAAAAATACGGACTGCGCCATGCCGAGGTCGTGCCGAGCGACCCTGCCGGCGGATCCTCGACGGTCGGGATCGCCGAGGCCGGCGCGGCCGAGATCGAGCGCTGGCTGAAACGGCCCGATCCGATCGTCATTGCCGTGGGGACCGGCCGGACACTGAAGGCCGCTGTCGATCAGCTGCCGCCGATGGAATGCCCGCAGCACCGAATCGTTTCGCTGACCGGAAATATCGGCCCCGACGGATCGGCGGCCTTCTACAACGTCATCTTCTCCATGGCCGACGCCATCAAGGCGCGGCATTTCCCCATGCCGCTGCCCGTTCTCTGTTCGTCCGCCGAGGAGCGGGAGACACTGCACGACCAGGCGCTGGTGCGCTCGACGCTGGCGCTCGGCGCACAGGCCGACGCGACCTTCGTCGGCATCGGCGAGCTCGGGGTCGAGGGCCCTCTTTGCGTCGACGGCTTCCTCGACAGGGAAGAAATGCTGCGGCTCGTCGAGGCCGGCGCCGCGGGAGAGATCTGCGGCTGGATCTACGACCAGGACGGAAAGCTGCTGGACAACGCGGTGAACGATCGCGTGGCAAGCGTTCCGATCCCCTCGCGCGAGAGAAGCTGCGTCGTCGGCCTGGCGCAGGGGCGACGCAAATGGAGTGCGATGAAAGCCGCACTTCGCGGCGGTATCCTCAACGGGATCATTACCGACGAGAACGCAGCACAGCATCTGCTCGCGGACTGAGTAGAAATATCCATTTATTTACAATTGTTTAGCGTATTTCGTTGCGCCGCAACGATGATTTTCGATTGACTTGCGCTACCTTTCGATGGGTAATTGCCCATGAGCAAAGCGAATGCTCGCATCCATCTTCTCGGGAGGAAGATATGACATTGAAAACAATTCTGCTGGGCGCGTGCTCGGCTCTCGCCTTTGCCGGCATGGCTTCGGCTGAAACCCTCACCATCGCGACCGTCAACAATTCCGACATGATTCGCATGCAGGGCCTGACGTCGGAGTTCACCAAGGCAAACCCGGATATCGACGTGAACTGGGTGACGCTCGAAGAGAACGTCCTGCGCGAACGCGTCACCACCGACATCGCCGCGAACGGCGGTCAGTACGACATCGTCACCATCGGCAACTACGAAGTTCCGATCTGGGCCAAGCAGCAGTGGCTCCTGCCGCTCGAAGGCCTTGGCGACGCCTATGACATGGACGACCTGCTGCCGGCGATCCGCGGCGGCCTGTCCGTCGACGGCAAGCTCTATGCCGCACCGTTCTACGGCGAATCCGCGATGATCATGTATCGCACCGATCTTCTGGAGAAGGCCGGTCTGAAGATGCCTGAAAGCCCGACCTGGGAATTCATCGCCGACGCTGCCAAGAAGATGACCGACCGCGGCAACGACATCAACGGCATCTGCCTTCGCGGTAAGGCCGGCTGGGGCGAGAACATGGCTTTCGTCTCCGCACTGAACAATTCGTTCGGCGGCCGCTGGTTCGACGAGAACTGGAAGCCCCAGTTCGACCAGCCGGAATGGAAAGAAGCGCTGCAGTTCTACGCCGACCTGATGAAGGAAGCGGGTCCGCAGGGCGCTTCGTCCAACGGCTTCAACGAGAACCTGACGCTGTTCCAGCAGGGCAAGTGCGGCATGTGGATGGATGCCACGGTGGCAGCTTCCATGGTCTCCAACCCGAAGGAATCGACGGTTGCCGACAAGGTCGGTTACGCGATCTTCCCGTCCAAGGAAGGCGTCAACAACCACGGCAACTGGCTGTGGTCGTGGAACCTCGCAGTTCCGGCTTCCTCGCAGAAGGCCGAAGCCGCGCAGAAGTTCATCGCCTGGGCAACCAGCAAGGAATATACCGAGCTCGTCGCTTCCAAGGAAGGTTGGGCCAACGTTCCTCCGGGCACCCGCACCTCGCTCTACAACAACGAGGAATACAAGAAGGCTGCCGCCTTCGCGGCCCCGACGCTCGCTGCCATGGACGCTGCCGACATCACCAAGCCGACCATCAAGCCGGTACCCTATACGGGCGGCCAGTTCGTCGCGATCCCGGAATTCCAGGCTCTCGGCACCACGGTCGGCCAGCTGTTCTCGGCTGTCATCGCCGGTCAGTCGACGGTTGACGATGCGCTTGCCGCCGCACAGGCCACCGCAACCCGCGACATGACCCGCGCCGGCTACATCAAGTAGGCTTCCTCCCAAGAATAGGCTGCCCGGTCGCATGACCGGGCGGCTCCCCCAACGGGAGCCGGGATGCCTGAATACTTCGTCGATCCCGTTGGATATCCTATAAAAACAAGTCACGCTCCCGCGCTGACGTTCCCGCCTGAACGCCATGCACGGCAACTTGAGCTCAATCGCTCCGGGGAGGGTCGTTAAGATGGCAACGCAGAATACAAAGACGTTGGCACGCCTCATGATGGCGCCCTCCGTCATCGTTCTTCTTGTCTGGATGGTCGTGCCACTGGCCATGACGCTGTGGTATTCGTTCCAGAACTACAACCTGCTGACGCCGCAGAATGTCAGCTTCGCAGGCTTCTTCAATTACCAGTATTTCTACACCGATCCGGCCTTCTTCCAGTCGATCTGGAACACGCTGCTGCTGGTTCTCGGCGTTCTCGCCATCACCGTCATCGGCGGTACCGCGATCGCGCTTCTGCTCGACCAGCCGATCTTCGGCCAGGGCATCGTGCGCATCCTCGTCATTTCGCCCTTCTTCGTCATGCCGCCGGTCGCGGCGCTGATCTGGAAGAACATGATCATGCATCCGGGCTATGGCGTGTTTGCCGATATAGCCAAGTTCTTCGGCATGCAGCCGGTCGACTGGTTCGCGCAGTACCCGCTGTTTTCGGTGATCATCATCGTCGCCTGGCAATGGCTGCCTTTCGCGACGCTCATCCTTCTTACCGCGCTTCAGTCGCTCGACAGCGAACAGAAGGAGGCGGCCGAGATGGACGGCGCGAATTTCGTCAACCGTTTCATCTATCTCACCGTCCCGCATCTTTCCCGCGCGGTCACCGTCGTCATCCTGATCCAGACGATCTTCCTGCTCGGCATCTACGCGGAAATCCTGGTCACCACCAATGGCGGTCCGGGTTACGCCTCGACGAACCTCACCTTCCTCATCTACCGGACCGCCCGTCTCGGTTATGACGTCGGTGGCGGTGCCGCGGGCGGCATCATCGCCGTCGTGCTCGCCAATATCGTCGCCATCTTCCTGATGCGCGCCGTCGGCAAGAACCTGGATCGATAGGAGAAGATCATGGCTCGTTCCGTTTCCACCGGACAAAAGATCGGCTGGAGCATTGCCGCCTGGGTCGTGGCGCTGCTGATCTTCTTTCCGATCCTCTATGCCTTCATCACCAGCCTCAAGACCGAGCAGGAGGCGATCGCCGGCTTCAGCCTGATCCCGTCCGGCACGTTCGAGAACTATGTCACGGTGCAGACGCAGCGCGACTATTTCAAGCCGTTCATGAACTCGGTGATCCTGTCGGTCGGCTCGACCATCCTGGCGCTGATCATCGCCATCCCCGCCGCCTGGGCGATGGCGTTTTCGCCGACCAAGCGGACCAAGGACATCCTGATGTGGATGCTGTCGACCAAGATGATGCCGGCCGTGGCGGTGCTGCTGCCGATCTTCATCCTGTTCCGCAATTTCGGCCTGCTCGACAGCCGCATCGGCCTCACCGTCATGCTGACACTGATCAACCTGCCGATCGTCGTGTGGATGCTCTACACCTACTTCCGCGAAATTCCGGGCGAGATCCTGGAGGCGGCGCGCATGGACGGTGCGTCGTTGTGGAAGGAGATCGTCTACGTGCTGACGCCGATGGCCGTGCCGGG
>JBQGDG010000265.1:0-1578 GCA_052038935.1 Neorhizobium sp.
CGCATTCTCTCTTAGGCGCCTCATGAGCACAGATGTCCTGCGATCAACAAAGCGTTTCGTCAACCTTTCATGTAGCGCGTCCGACAACCTATCCTCGATTTCCCGTGTCTTTTCTTGCCAGTGTGTCGGATCGGCAAGCCAGCCGGGACGGTTCGAGACGTAAGTCCAGGTCCTGATCTGCGCGATTCGGGCGGACAGGGTGTCGATCTCGCCATCGGTACGGTCGGCCCGGCGAACCTGCTCCGCCATGAAGTCCTCGTTCACCGTGCCGCGGCGTACAAGATCGAAGAAAAGAGTCGAAATAAGGTCCGCGTGCTGCGCCGGGGCGATCCGGCGGTAATCGGGAAGCGCGCAGGCTTCCCAAAGCTTCTCGACGCGCCCCGGCGTGGTCGCGAGATCCCGCACCTCCGGATAGCGCGCCAGATAGTCGAGCGCCTGGCTGTCGGTGGCAGGCAGCGCCCGCGTCAGTCCCTGCACGGTCGGCGCCGCATCGAGGCTGCGCCTCAGCTCCTGGAGCGATGCGAAGCTCAGATTTTTCGAGCGCCACTGCAGGACTTTGACATTGTCGAAATGATGCCCTTCGATACGTTCGACCAGCTCCTCGTCGAACGGCGCCACCTGCCCCGTCACGCCGAAGGTTCCGTCGCGCACATGGCGGCCGGCGCGGCCGGCGATCTGGCCGAGTTCGGACGGGTTGAGGTTGCGGAACTGGTAACCGTCGAACTTACGGTCCTGGGCGAAGGCCACGTGGTCGACGTCGAGATTGAGCCCCATGCCGATCGCATCGGTGGCGACGAGATATTCGACGTCGCCTTCCTGATAGAGCCCCACCTGGGCGTTGCGGGTCCGCGGGCTGAGCGCGCCGAGCACCACCGCCGCGCCGCCGCGCTGGCGTCGGATGAGCTCGGCGATCGCATAGACCTCATCGGCCGAGAAGGCGACGATGGCCGAGCGCTGCGGCAGGCGCGTGATCTTCTTCTGGCCGGCGTAGAAGAGCTGCGACAGTCTAGGCCGCTCGACGACGGTAATTCCCGGCAGCAGGTTTTCCAGGATAGCCCGCATCGTCGCCGCGCCGAGCAGCAGGGTTTCGTCGCGCCCGCGCAAATGAAGGATGCGGTCGGTGAAGATGTGCCCGCGCTCCAGATCGCCTGCGAGCTGGACCTCGTCGATCGCGACGAAGGAGGCCTTGGTTTCCCGCGGCATCGCCTCGACCGTGCAGACCGAATAGCGGGCCATGTGCGGCGTGATCTTTTCCTCGCCGGTGATCAGCGCGACGTTGTGATGGCCGACCTTCTCGACGAGCCTCGTATAGACCTCGCGTGCCAGGAGCCTGAGCGGCAGGCCGATAATGCCCGTCCCGTGTGCCACCATGCGCTCGATCGCGTAATGGGTCTTGCCGGTATTGGTCGGGCCGAGCACGGCAGTCACGCCACGCCCGCTGAAGATCATGGGCTGAGAATTCAAAGCGAGGTTCCGCGTCCTAACTCGGTCCGCGCTTACTCCGCCCGGGCCTTCGCCACACATGGCGATGCGGCCCCGCAAACGCAAGCAGAAAACGCCGCAATCTCCCACAAACCC
>JBQGDG010000266.1:0-4843 GCA_052038935.1 Neorhizobium sp.
CGTGATCGCCCGACTGCCGGCAATCCGCGAGATGGGCTTCGACGTCCTGTATTTCCCGCCGATCCATCCGATCGGCAAGACGAACCGCAAGGGCAAGAACAATACGCTGACCCCCGGCCCCAGCGATCCGGGCAGCCCCTACGCGATCGGCTCGCCGGATGGCGGGCATGGCGATATCCATCCCGAACTCGGCACGTTCGAAGACTTTCGGCGGCTGGTAGACGCGGCTGAAGAGCACGGGCTCGAGATCGCGCTCGATCTCGCCATCCAGGCCTCCCCCGACCACCCCTGGCTGACATCGCATCCCGGCTGGTTCGACTGGCGCCCGGACGGAACGATCCGTTATGCGGAAAACCCGCCGAAGAAATACGAGGACATCGTCAACGTCGATTTCTATGCGAAGGAGGCGGTGCCGTCGCTGTGGATCGAGCTTCGCGACATCGTCCAGAAATGGGTCGACAACGGCGTCAAGCTCTTCCGCGTCGACAATCCGCACACAAAGCCGTTCCCGTTCTGGGAATGGCTGATCGCCGACATCCGCGCGCGGCACCCGGACGTCGTCTTCCTGTCGGAGGCCTTCACCAAACCGAAGGTCATGTACCGGCTCGCCAAGGTCGGATTCTCGCAATCCTATACCTATTTCACCTGGCGCAACGCCAAGTGGGAACTCGAGCAATACATGCGCGAGATCACGACGGAGGAGCCGAAGGATTTCTTCCGGCCGCACTTCTTCGTCAACACCCACGACATCAACCCGGACTACCTGCAGAACGCGCCGCGGCCGGCCTACCTCATCCGCGCGGCACTTGCCGCCACCCTGTCCGGCCTGTGGGGCGTCTACAACGGCTTCGAGCTCTGCGAGGGACGACCTGACGTCAAGCGCAAGGAATATGCGGATTCGGAAAAATACGAGATCCGCGCCTGGGATTACGACCGCCCCGGAAACATCAAGGGCGAGATCGCGCTTCTCAACCGCATCCGCCTGGAAAACCCGGCGCTGCACTCGCATCTCGGCCTGCAGCTGCTGACCGCCTGGAACGACAATATCATGTTCTTCGAAAAGGCCAGCGCCGGACGGGAGAACGTGCTGCTCGTGGCGGTCAATCTCGATCCCCACAATGCCCACGAGGCGGACGTCGAAATTCCGCTCTGGTCCTGGAACCTTCCGGACCACGGCGCACTTGAGCTCGAAGACCTGATCGCCGGCAACCGGTTCACCTGGACAGGCAAGATCCAGCGCCTGCGGCTCGACCCGCATGCGGGTCTGCCGTTTGCGATCTGGCGGGTGAGATAAGGGAGGAATGCGCCATGGATTTCATGACCAACAGCCTGTCTGACGCAGCCGGCCAGCAGCAGGGCCAGGCGGATGATCCCCTATGGTACAAGGATGCGATCATCTACCAGCTGCATGTGAAATCGTTCTTCGATGCGAATGGCGACGGCATCGGCGATTTCGCCGGCCTGCACGAGAAGCTCGACCATATCGCCTCGCTGGGCGCCAACGCGATCTGGCTCCTGCCCTTTTTCCCGTCGCCGCGCCGGGACGACGGCTACGATATCGCCGATTACGGCAATGTCAGCCCCGACTACGGCACGATGGAGGAGTTCCGCGGCTTCGTGGACGCCGCCCACCAGCGCGGCATCCGGGTGATCATCGAACTCGTCATCAACCACACGTCCGACCAGCATCCGTGGTTCCAGCGCGCGCGCCAGGCGCCGGCCGGATCGCCGGAGAGAGATTTCTACGTGTGGTCCGATACCGATCAGAAATTCCCCGAGACGCGGATCATCTTCCTCGACACGGAAAAATCGAACTGGACCTGGGACCCGGTGGCGGGCGCCTATTACTGGCACCGGTTCTACTCGCACCAGCCGGACCTCAACTTCGACAATCCGCAGGTGCTGGAGGAACTGCTGGAGGTCATGCGCTTCTGGGCAGATACCGGCATAGACGGCTTCCGGCTCGATGCCATTCCCTACCTGATCGAGCGTGAGGGCACCAACAACGAGAACCTGCCCGAAACGCACGACATTCTGAAAAAGATTCGCGCAGCGCTGGATGAAAGCCATCCCGGCAAGATGCTGCTCGCCGAGGCCAACCAGTGGCCGGAGGACACGAGCGAATATTTCGGCGAAGGCGACGAATGCAACATGGCGTTCCATTTCCCGCTGATGCCGCGCATGTACATGGCGATCGCCAAGGAAGACCGGTTCCCGATCACCGACATCATGCGCCAGACGCCGGAGATACCCGACAATTGCCAGTGGGCGATCTTCCTGAGGAACCACGACGAGCTGACGCTGGAAATGGTGACCGACGAGGAGCGCGACTATCTCTGGAACACCTATGCCGCAGACCGCCGCGCCCGCATCAATCTCGGAATCCGGCGGCGGCTGGCTCCGCTGATGGAGCGCGACCGGCGACGTATCGAACTGATGAACGCGCTGCTCCTCTCCATGCCCGGCACGCCGGTTCTGTACTATGGCGACGAGATCGGCATGGGCGACAATATCTATCTGGGCGACCGTGACGGCGTCCGCACGCCGATGCAATGGTCGCCGGACCGCAATGGCGGCTTCTCCAAGTCCGATCCGGCGCGCCTCGTGCTTCCGCCCGTCATGGACCCGCTCTACGGCTACGAGGCCGTCAACGTGGAGGCCCAGGGAGCCGACGCCCATTCGCTGCTCAACTGGACGCGCCGCATGCTGGCGTTGCGCAACCGGCACCCGGCCTTCGGTCGCGGCTCTTTGCGCTTCCTCACGCCCGGCAACCGCAAGATCATGGCCTATCTGCGCGAATATGACGGCGAGACGATCCTGTGCGTCGCCAATCTCTCGCGCCTGCCGCAGGCGGTGGAGCTCGATCTTTCGAAATTCGAAGGCTCCATCCCGATCGAACTCACCGGCATGTCGCCCTTCCCGCCGATCGGCCAGCTGACCTATCTGCTGACTTTGCCGCCCTACGGGTTCTTCTGGTTCCAGCTCGAGGCCGACTCGGAAGGGCCTAGCTGGCGCAAGGCGCCGCCGGAACAGCTGCAGGACATGGTGACCATGGTGGTGCGTCGCGACCTGCAGGAGCTGATCGACCAGCCGAAGCTTTCGAAGACGATGGCGAACGAGGTTCTGCCGAACTATCTCACCATGCGTCGCTGGTTCGGCGCCAAGGGGCAGATTCTCAACCACGCCTCGCTGGTATCGGCGACGCCGCTGCCGTTTGCCAACAACATCCTGCTCGGCGAACTCGAGGCCGATATCGCCGGGCGGCTGGACAGCTATCTGCTGCCGATCGCCGTCTCCTGGGACGACAGCTTCCCGACGGCGCTTGCCCAGCAGCTCGCCATGGCGCGGTTGCGGCAGGGGCGCCGGGTCGGCTTCCTGACCGACGGATTCGCCCACGAGAGCTTTGCCCGCGCCATCCTGCGCGGCCTTTCCGAGCGGGCCTCGATCTCCGGCCGCACGGGCGCGCTGGATTTCATCGGCACCGACGAGCTGGATCGCCTGGAGATTACCGACGACCTGCCGGTCCACTGGCTGTCGGCCGAGCAATCCAACAGTTCGCTGATCGTCGGCGACATGGCCATGGTGAAGCTCATCCGCCACATCTTCCCCGGCATTCATCCGGAAGTGGAGATGACCCGCTACCTGACCCGGATCGGCTACAGGAACACGGCCCAGCTGCTCGGAGAAGTCGCCCGTACCGGTCCCGACGGTACGCGCCACACGCTGATCATCGTCCAGAAGGCGATCCGCAACCAGGGCGATGCGTGGAACTGGATGCTCGGCAACCTGCGCCGTTCGATCGACGAGATCGTTGTGACGGGGATAGACGGCGGCGCTGCCGGCGACCATTTCAAGCCGCTCGTGGACTTCGCTGCCACGATCGGCCGTCGCCTCGGCGAGCTGCATGTCACGCTTGCGCAAGACAGCGACGACGAGGCCTTCAAGCCCGAATGGGCGGCGGCGAAGGACGTTGCAGGCTGGCGCGAGGCGGTTACGGGCCAGATCGCCCAGAGCCTGACCGTGCTCGAAGGCGCCATCGGCGGGCTCGAGGGCGATCTGGCTGTAACGGCGAGATCGCTCGTGGAGCGCCGCGACGAGCTCATCGATCTCGCCGTGCGCCTGACGGAATCGACGGAGGGCACGCTGATGACCCGCCATCATGGCGATTTCCATCTCGGCCAGATCCTCGTCGCCGAAAGCGATGCCTATATCATCGATTTCGAGGGCGAACCGACACGGGCGCTCGCCGAACGGCGGGCGAAGACCAATCCGCTGCGCGACGTGGCCGGCCTGCTGCGTTCGCTCAGTTATCTGGCCGCGGCCGCCGACATGGACCGCGAAGTGGTGAGCGAGGTGGACGATATCCGCCACCGCCAGCTGATCACACGCTTCATCGAGCTGGCCGAACCGGCCTTCCTGCAGGCCTATTTCGACGCTGTCGAGGCTTCCGACGCGCTGATGCAGTCCAACAGGGCGCGCGACAGGGTGCTGGATCTCTTTCTGCTCGAAAAGGCCGCGTACGAGGTGGCTTACGAAGTCCGCAGCCGGCCGCACTGGCTGCCCCTTCCGCTTGCCGGATTTTCGGCCATCGCATCCCGCCTTCTGGAGAACGACCGATGAGATATGAGCGTGCAGACCTGATGACCGGAACCGTCCAGGAAGGGCTGCAGGCCCTTGCCGACGGACGGCATGGCGACCCCTTCTCCATTCTGGGCCGCCATCAATATGGTGAACTCACCGTCGTCAGGGCGCTTCTGCCCGGGGCGCTTTCGGTTTCGGTGATCGAGAGCGAGACGGGCCGGGTGATGGCCGAGCTGGAGCCTATCCACGAGGTGGGGCTGTT
>JBQGDG010000267.1:0-8363 GCA_052038935.1 Neorhizobium sp.
TGCCGAAATATGCCGAGCTCATCTATTACGGCTTCTGGTTCTCGCCGGAGCGCGAAATGCTGCAGGCGCTGATCGACCGCAGCCAGGAGCATGTCGAGGGCGAAGTGACGCTGAAGCTCTACAAGGGCAATGTCATGGTCACCGGACGCGAGTCGAACAAGTCGCTCTATTCCGACAAGCTGGTCACCTTCGAGGACGACCAGGGCGCCTACGACCAGAAGGACGCCGCCGGCTTCATCAAGCTCAACGCGCTGCGCCTGCGCACGCTCGCCAAGCGCAACCAGATCGGCTGATCGCCAGGTCACCGGATTCCGAGGCCCGCTTCCGAAAGGAGGCGGGCTTTTTATTGCCGCCTGCTGATGCCGCGATAGGCGATGTAGCTTGCCACGGCTGCAAATTCCATCGCCGGAATGATGGTCCCGAAGGAAACGAGCGGCGTGGCGAAGGACGCGGCTGCGAGCCCGCCGGCAAAGCCCCCGCCCATCTGGATGAACCCCATCAGCGCCGAGGCGGAGCCGGCCACCTTCGGGAAGGGACCGAGCCCCGTGGTGACGATATGGGGCGTGAAGAAGGCCATGCCGAAGGTGCATACACCGACCGGCGCCATGATGGAGAGGAATGTCGGCTCGACAAAGTGGACCGACAGGAAGATGAGGAAGCCGCCGACAGCGCTGAACGTCAGCCCGATCGAGGCCGTCGTCGAACCGGACATGTGTTTCGACGTCATGCGCAGGATGACCGAGCCCGACAGGTAGGAGCCGGTCTGCACCAGCATTGCCAGCGCGAATTCCGTCGGCGTCAGGCCGACGACGTTGATCAGCACGAAGGGCAGCATCGTCCCCTGGGCGTAGAGTGCGCCGATCGTGCCGCCGAGAATGAGCGACGGGAGCAGGAAACGGGGATCGACCAGCAGTTCCGCATAGGTTCGGATCAGGGTCAGCGGCTTCAGGCGCGACCGGTCTGGCACCGTCGTTTCCTTCAGCAGCAGGATGCAGCTCGCGAGAAGCAGGAGCCCGAAGGCGAACATCAGGACGAAGATCGACTGCCAGCCGAACGCAGCCAGCGCGAGCCCCCCGACAGTCGGACCGATGGCGGGCCCTATCGCGAGGACGATGCCGATCATGTTCATGATCCGCGAGGCCTGAGCGCCGGAAAACTGGTCGCGCACGGCCGCCCTTGCGACGGTGACACCGACCGAAGCGCCGATCCCCTGGATGAGCCGGCCGGCGAGGATGCCGTCCACCTCCGTCGCCATCGCGGCCAGCAACGAGCCGAGCACGTAGATCGCCAGGAAGGCGATCGAGGCCGCCCGCCGGCCGAACGCATCCGACAGCGGTCCGGCCAGCAGCTGGGCGATGGCGAAGCCGCCGAAATAGAGCGAGAGGCTGAGCTTGATCGCCGCCTCGGTCGTGTCGAAGGCGCGGACCAGTTCGGGCATTGCCGGCGTATAGACCGCCATGGAGATGGGGCCGACCGCCGTGAGGAAACCGCCGAGGACGGTCATCCGCCGCTCGCTCATGGGCGGCAGCGATGCTTCGGCCTCAGCGGGCTTCATGGGCGGCGGACGAGGAAGGCAGATAATCCTGCAGGTTCTTGTTGAGGAAGGAGAGCGACGCCTCGAGGGCTTGCTTCTCCCCGGCCGGCATGCCGTTCGTCGCCTGATCGAGGATTGCCTGGAATTCGCTCCTGATCCTGCCGATCAGCGCGTCGGAGGCGGGAGTGAGCACGATGCGCTTCGCCCGGCGATCGGCGGCGCATTTCTGCCGCTCGATCAGACCGACGGCCTGCAATTTGTCGAGATAGGCGCAGAGCGTCATCGGTTCGACGCCCATCCGGGCGGCGATGTCGAGCTGCCGGTTACCCTCGTGATCGGCGATGTTGATGAGAGCCCTCGCCTCCCCGGCGGTGAGCCCGAGCCCGGCCTCGGCAATACGGTATTCGAAAGCGGCGCGCAGAAGCCGTGCGGCATCGACGATCAGAAAGCCCAGGATCCCGCTCGGCGGCGGATCCTTCACGATTTCGGCCGGAAGAGTCATAAGGCTGCCTTACTATCTTTCTGCCGTCGAGCAAACGGAAAAGCAGGACGGGAACAGCACGATTGCGTCATGCCCGGCCCTTTGCGCCTGTCACCGCAGGTCCGGCCTTGATGCTTACTTTTGCCAACCTATCCTGTAGACAGGACATTCGCGTCGATCTGCAGAAGGAATTTTCCATGGCCCAAGCTCCCTTCAACCGTGCTCTCGTCGATTGGAACGGACATCACGGCCTGCCGCGCTTCGAACTGGTGAAGGACGAGGATTTTACCGCCGCCTTCGATGCCGCGCTCGCAAGCCACGAGGCCGAGATAGACGTCATCGCCAACAATCCGGAACCCGCCAGTTTCGACAACACGGTCGTTGCGCTCGAGATCGCCGGCGACGAACTTTCGCGTGTCTCGGCTCTCTTCTGGGGCAAGGCAGGCGCCCACACGAACGAGACCATCCAGGGGCTCGAACGCGTCATGGCGCCGAAAATGTCGCGGCACTATTCGAAGATCGGCACCAATCCGGCATTGTTTTCGCGGATCGACACGCTCTGGGACAAACGCAAGGAGCTCGATCTCACCGTCGAACAGGAGCGCGTCCTGGAACGCCACTGGAAGGGCTTCGTCAAGGCCGGCGCGAAACTGGCCGGGCCGGCGCAGGAGCGGCTCGCAGGCATCAACGAGACGCTTGCGGGTCTCGGTGCGCAGTTCGGCCAGAACGTGCTCGGCGACGAGAAGGACTGGTCGCTGACCCTGACGGACGAGGCCGATCTTGAGGGCCTGCCGGCCTTCCTGCGCGATGCCATGGCTGCCGCCGCCCGCGAGCGGGGCCTGACGGACGGTTATGCCGTGACGCTTTCCCGTTCGATCATCGAACCCTTCCTCACCTTCTCGGCGCGCCGCGACCTGCGTGAACAGGCTTTCAGGGCCTGGGTGGCGCGCGGCGAAAACGGCGGGGAAAGGGACAATATCGCGATCGTCCGCGAAACGCTCGCCCTGCGTGCCGAGAAGGCGACGCTTCTGGGTTACGAGAATTTCGCCGCCCTCAAGCTGGACAACACCATGGCCAAGACCGCGGATGCGGTGAACGACCTCCTCCACAAGGTCTGGCGCAAGGCCCGCAGCAAGGCTCTGGAAGAGGAGCGCAGCCTCGGCAAGCTCGTCGCCGAGGAGGGCAAGAACCATCCCGTCATGCCCTGGGACTGGCGCTACTACGCGGAGAAGCTGCGCGAGCGGATGTTCTCCTTCTCCGAATCCGAGCTGAAGCCCTATCTGCAGCTGGAAAAGATCATCGAGGCCTGTTTCGATGTCGCGCAGCGGCTGTTCGGCATCAGGGTCACGGAAGTAAAGGGTGTATCCGCCTATCACCCGGACGTGCGGGTCTTCGAGGTGCGCGACGAGGAGGGCAGCCTGAAGGCACTGTTCCTCGGCGATTATTTCGCCCGCTCCTCGAAACGGTCCGGCGCCTGGATGAATTCCCTCCAGTCGCAGCACAAGCTTACGCTGAAGAACGGTGCTGAGGGCGAACTGCCGATCATCTACAACGTCTGCAATTTCGCCAAGCCTGCCGAAGGCAAGCCGGCGCTGCTTTCGCTCGACGATGCCCGCACCCTCTTCCACGAATTCGGCCATGCGCTGCACGGCATGCTGTCGAACGTCACCTATCCTTCCGTTTCGGGAACCGGCGTCGCGCGCGATTTCGTCGAACTGCCGTCGCAGCTCTACGAACACTGGTTGACGGTGCCGGAAATCCTGGAAAAATATGCGGTCCATTACGAGACCGGACAGCCGATGCCGAAGGAGCTTCTGGAGAAGGTTCTGGCGGCGCGCACCTTCAATGCCGGCTTCGCGACCGTCGAATTCACCTCCTCGGCGCTGGTGGACATGGCGTTCCATACGCGGGAGGCGATCGACGATCCGATGGCGGTGCAGGCTGCCGTGCTTGCCGAACTCGAAATGCCGGCTTCGATCGTCATGCGCCATGCGACGCCGCATTTTCAGCACGTCTTCGCCGGCGACGGTTATTCGGCCGGCTATTATTCCTACATGTGGTCGGAAGTGCTGGACGCCGACGCCTTCGCCGCCTTCGAAGAGGCCGGCAACACCTTCGACCCGGTCATGGCCCGCAAGCTCAGGAACAACGTCTATTCCGTCGGCGGCTCGGTCGATCCCGAGGCGACCTATACGGCCTTCCGCGGCAAATTGCCGGATCCCGACGCCATGCTGAAGAAGAAGGGACTGGCGATGGTCTCGGAACTGGCGGGCAGCGACGCCTAGTTGAGCGGCCCGCCGGGCCTGCCGCAGATAATCTACCCCTGGATGCGTTTTCGCCTCGGGAAGACTGTCGCCGGCCGGCCTGTCACATGACTGTCATGGATGCTAAATAAGCAACCGGCATCGCCTCCTTCCGATGCCGGTTCCTTCAATGACATTCCAGACCCAAGCGATCCCTGCTGCCGTGAGCACGGCCGGTCTACAGCTGCATTACGGCTCGACGGCAATCCTCAGGGGAATCGATCTGTCGCTCGCCCCGGGCAAGACGCTGGCGTTGCTCGGCCCTTCCGGCTGCGGCAAGACCACGCTCCTGCGGCTCGTCGCCGGGCTTCTCGCACCGAGCCGGGGTTCGGTTTCCATCGCCGGCCGGATCGTTGCGGATGCCACGAGCGGCGCCTTCTCGCCGCCCGAGAAACGCAATCTCGGCATGGTGTTCCAGGACTATGCGCTCTGGCCGCATATGACGGTCGGCGGAAACGTCGCCTTCCCGCTGGAAATGCGCGGCATGGGACGCGCCGAACGCGAGAACCGCACCATGCGCGCCCTCGAGCGCGTCGGCCTTGCCGCCTATGCCGGCCGGCGGCCGAGCGACCTGTCCGGCGGCCAGCAGCAGCGCGTCGCTATCGCCCGCGCGATCGTCGCCGAGCCGCAGCTGATCCTGTTCGACGAACCGCTTTCCAACCTCGACCGCGAATTGCGGGAGAACATGATCGGCGAGCTGGCGGAACTGATCGGCACGCTCGGCCTCACGGCGATCTACGTCACCCACGACCACAGCGAGGCCCTGACGCTGGCCGACGACGTGGCGGTGATGCGCGCAGGCCTGATCGAACAGCTGGCGACGCCGGACGATCTCATCGCCGGACCGGCCACTCCCGAAGTCGCGGATTTCCTGCGCCTCGGCGGCATTGCCGAACTCGAATACCGGGATGATTTCTGGTTCTTCCGGGATACGGAAGTCGCGGTCCTGCGCGGCGAATCCGGTTCCGGCTCCGGGCTCGGCGAAGCCGCGACGATCCTCGTGCCGGTCACCTCGATCAGACCGGGAGAAATCTCCCCGGGCCATCTGGCCGGCAGCGTCCTGCGCTCGCAGTTTCGCGGCGACGGCCATCTGGCGACGGTTTCCGTCATCGGCGCACCCGATGTCGTGCTGCAGGTGATGAGCCGGAACAAACTCAAGCCCGGCGACGGCGTCGGGCTCAGCATCGATTCTACAGCGATCCGCTGGTTTCCCGATCGCAGCCATTCATCCAAAAAAGAGAGGTCAGTCCATGTTTAAGTCCTTGAAGAGCGTAACCCTCGGCGTAATCGCCGCCACCCTGATGGCCGGCGTCGCCCATGCCGACATCACCGTCTATACCGCCGGCCCGCAGAGCCTGATCGACAAGATGTCGGAAGGCTTCACCAAGGAAACCGGCATCAAGGTCAACGTCTTCCAGGCGACGACCGGCAAGGTCATGGCTCGTATCGAGGCGGAAGCTTCCAATCCGGTCGTCGACGTGCTGATCTCGGCCTCGTGGGATACGGCGACCGATTTCGCCAAGCGCGGATGGCTCGTTTCCTATACCAGCCCGAACGCCGCCAAGGTTCCGGACTTCCTGAAGACCGACACGGCCGTCGCCCAGGGCATTTCCGCACTCGGCATCGCCTGGAACACCAAGAGCGGCACGCCGAAGCCTGCCGAATGGGCCGACCTGACGAAGCCGGAATTCAAGGATCTCGTCAACATTCCGGATCCGGCCCAGTCCGGCTCGTCCTTCGAACTGACCGCGGCTCTCGCCGGCCAGGACGAGTTCAAGATGTTCAAGGATCTGCAGGCAAACGGCGCCATCATCGCCGGCGCCAATGCCGAAGCCCTGAACCCGGTCCTGCAGGGCGCCAAGGCCGCCGTCTTCGGCGCCGTCGACTACATCACGCTCGCAGCCGCCAAGAAGGGCGAAAGCGTCGAGGTGGTCTTCCCCGCTTCCGGCACGGTCATCGCGCCGCGCCCGGCGATGATCCTCAACTGGTCGAAGAACCAGGACGAGGCGAAGAAGTTCGTCGACTACATGCTGTCGGACGAAGGCCAGAAGATGGTCGCCGCCCAGATGCTGATGCCGGCCCGCACCGACATCCCGGCCGACCGTCCGCTGATCGGCGATCTCAAGCTGCTGAAGTTCGACAACGCCGCCGTCTACGGCAAGCGCAAGGAAACGCTTGCCGAGATCACCAAGATCTTCGGCGGCAAGTGAGCGTTGGGTGAAGCCCCGCGTATCTGCAAGGATGCGTAAGGGCTTCTGGTGGGCTGCAAGCGCGGAACTGCAACCTCTTCTCCGTCATGCTCGGGCTTGTCCCGAGCATCTGCTGCGTTTCGATCTGGCGCGACGTGGTTGGATCCTCGGGACAAGCCCGAGGATGACGGCGAGCGGGTGGCGGAGCTCGCCATAAACCAAGGCCTGCGCCCTTCCTGTTTCAGGCAGTCCTGTCGACTGTGCTGTCGGGATTGCTGCGGATTTTTTTACAATGCGGCGCCTTGGCGGAAATCCGATCTCGATTTCCGTAAGCCTCGGTCGCAGGACTATGGAGACAGCAAAATGAAGGCGAGCAGTATCGGCGGTTCGGCTCCGGCCGCCTGGCTGGCGATTGCGGGACTGGTTCTCGTCGTCGCCGTCCCCTTCATCGCCGTCGTCCTGCAGGGCATTTTCCCCAATCTTGGACAGGGCTCGTTTTCGGGCCCTTTCTCCTCCTTCATCGCGACGCTGAATGATGCTGCCCTGATCGGCATGGCCGGCAACACGATCCTTCTCGGTGCCTGCGTCGTCGTAGCCTCGGCGCTGGTCGCCGTGCCGCTCGGGGTGTTCCGCGCCCTCTACCGCGTGCCGATGGCGCCCCTGTTCGACGTGCTGCTGCTCGTGCCCTTCATGATCCCGCCCTATATCGCGACCCTCGGCTGGATCATGACGCTGCAGCCGCGCGGTTACCTGCAGCAGATCGCCGGCTTCAATCTCGCACCCTTCCTGTTTTCCCTGGCAGGCATGACGATAGTCATGGCGTTCAACACGTTTCCGGTCGTCTATTTTGCCGTGTCGCGCACGGTCGAGGCGGTCGGCGCCCGTTATGCCGATGTCGGCCGCGTGTTCGGCGCCTCGCCGGCGCGGGCCTTCTGGCGCATCACCCTGCCGCTCTCGGCGCCGGGACTGGCGGCCAGCCTCATGCTGGTCTTCGCCGCCGCGATCGAGGAATACGGCACACCGGCCGCGCTCGGCCGCCGCGCCGGCTTCCAGGTTCTCGTCACCGGCATCGATCTGCGGATCTCCGACTGGCCGATCGATCTGCCGGGCGCATCGATCATGTCGCTGCTGCTCGTCGGCCTGTCTCTCCTGACATTCCTCGGCCAGCGCTGGATCCTGTCGCGCCGCTCCTACCAGACGGTGAACGGCAAGCCGAGTTCCAGGGACAAGCGGCCGCTCGGGGCGATGAAGCTGCCGGTGGTGCTGGCTTTCACCGTCGTATCCTTCCTGGCGACGGGGGTGCCGCTTCTGGCCATTCTCGCCACCGCATTGTCGCGGACGATTTCCGGCGGGCTGGCGATCGACAATATCAGCTTCGACAATTTCCTTTCCGTCTTCCAGAACAGCGCCGGCGCGCTCGGGGCGCTCGCCAACAGTTTCTCGCTCGGCATCGGCACCGCCCTCGTCACCGGCCTGATCGGCGTCACGGCCGCCTATACGGTGGTGAAGACGAAGATCCGCGGACGGCTGGCGCTCGATACGCTGACGATCATTCCCAACGCCCTGCCGGGCATCGTCGTCGCCGTGGGCCTGATCCTCGCCTGGAACATGCCGTTCCTGCCGGTGACGCCCTATAATACCGGCTTCATCCTTCTGCTCGCCTATTGCTGCATCCTGCTGCCACAGCCGATGCGCTATGCGACGGCGGCGTTCCAGCAGATCGGCGACAATCTCGAGGCCGCGGCCAGGGTGTTCGGCGCCGACGGCGTCACGGCCTTCCGGCGCATCCTCTTGCCGCTCGTCTTCCCGAGCCTGGCGTCGGCCATGCTCCTCGTCTTCGCGCTCGCCTCGCGCGA
>JBQGDG010000268.1:0-7833 GCA_052038935.1 Neorhizobium sp.
GCCGGAACTGCCCGTCGCCGAAAGCGTGCATCAGGACATCCTCGCCTATCTGCGCACCGTTTCGCTGCAGCAGATCGAAGGCCCCCGCGGCTTCCAGTACCTGCGTGACGATATTCAGGAACGCGCCAACCTGCGCTCCCAGGGCAAGGTCGCAAAGGTCATGTTCCGGACCTTCGTGATAGAGTGACCGACGGCGGTTGCAGCTCGCCTCGCATCCGATAAACCATGGCATCGCCCGAGTTGAACGGTTTCCCAATGGCCAGGATTTTCTACACCAAGCCTTCGATCACCGAACTGGAAATGCGCTACGCGGCCGATGCCGTGGAAAATGGCTGGGGCGCTCAATGTTACGACTATATCCATCGGTTCGAGCGGCTGTTTCGGGAGCATCTAGGGGTCGACTACGCAATCGCGACGTCGAGCTGTACCGGTGCCATGCATATGGGGCTTGCGGCGCTCGGCGTGGGAGAGGGCGACGAGGTGATCCTCGCAGACACGAACTGGATTGCCACGGTAGCGCCAGTCGTTCACCTTGGCGCGACGCCGGTTTTCGTTGATGTTCTCCCCGATAGCTGGTGTCTCGACCCGGAGCAGGTTGAAAAACACATCACCTCGCGCACCAAGGCAGTCATTGCCACGCATATCTACGGCAATCTTTGCGATATGGAGGCGCTTTCAGCCATTGGAAAGCGGTACGGAATCTCGATCATCGAGGACTCGGCGGAAGCTTTGGGGGCCGAATTCGGCGGCAGGCGCGCGGGTTCGATGGGGCGTTTCGGAACGTTTTCATTCCACGGGACGAAAACCGTCACGACCGGCGAAGGCGGCATGTTCGTGACCAGTGATCCAGAGCTCCACGAACAGGTTCTGACCCTCAGCAATCACGGGCGCGCACGAGGTCAGACCAAGCAGTTTTGGCCGGACAGGCTGGGTTTCAAATACAAGATCTCGAATGTGCAGGCGGCAATCGGCTGCGGCCAGATGGAACGTATCGAAGAACTGACGACCCGGAAGCGCGCGATACTCTCGGCCTATCGGCAAAGGCTCTCGGGGATCGAGGGACTTGCTCTCAATCCGGAATATCCGGCCGTTGTCAACGGAGCATGGATGCCCACCGTCGTCTTCGACGAGAGCGCGCACATCACCAGTGACGCCCTCCAGGCTGCATTCCACGATGCCGATATAGACGCCCGTGTTTTCTTCCACCCCCTCTCCAGCCTTCCGATGTTCGAGGAACAGCGCAGGGGCAGCAACAGCTGCAACGTGAATGCCTGGAGCATTCCCCGGCGGGCGATCAACCTGCCCAGCTATCACGACATGACCGAAGACGATATCGACAGGGTCACGACAACGTTGCTCGATCTCGTGGCGAAACACCGCCGCCGGGCTCTCCCGGCCGTCGGCTAGATAACATCGATCGAAAAATCACAAGGCTATCATCACATGACGACCAAGGACGACAGGCTCGAATTCGAAGAGCACAAGAAAAAGATGGCCCTGGCCCTCGGGACGGATGATGCCGCATTCAAGCAGTCGCTGGACGCGATCCTGACCTTCGACAAATACGACTATTCCTATCTCTGGTCGTGGATGGGTGTGCCGATCATCCAGTTGCCGGCGGATGTGATGGCGACGCAGGAAGTGATCTGGAATACCAAACCGGACGTCATCATCGAAACGGGAATTGCCCGCGGCGGCTCGATGATCTTCATGGCTTCGCTGCTGGCGGCCATGGGAAAGGAAGGGGCCAAGGTTATAGGCGTAGATATCGATATCCGCTCGCATAACCGCGAATCGATCGAAAGCCATCCCCTCTCGAAGTGGATCACCATGATTGAGGGTGGTTCCGTGGATGAAGACGTCCTGGCCAAGGTGAAAGCGGAAATTCCATCCGGCGCGCGGGTCATGGTTATCCTGGACAGTGACCATTCCTACGAGCACGTCCTGGCAGAATGCCGCGCCTATGGAAGCCTTGTCAGCGAGGGATGTTACCTCGTCGTTGCCGATACCGTCGTCGGCTATCTGCCAGAGGGCATGGCGCTGGAGAAGCGGTCCAAGCGCTGGGAAAAGGGCAATGAACCTCTCGCTGCCCTGAACGCCTATCTCGATGAAGCGTCCGAGTTCGAGATCGATCCCGTGCTCAACGGCAAGCTGGTTCTTTCCTCCTCACCAAACGGCTACTGCGTCAAGCGTCCGAAGAGCTGATCCGGCACCATCATCGTTGGTCATTCGAAGAAGCGCTGCCTTTTGGCGGCGCTTTTCGCATATGGAGAGTGCTTCGCCCGACGATCGGCCGGCCGACATTCAGAACGGTTCGATCGTGCGAAGTATCTTGCCGGGATTGCCGACGACAACGGAATAGTCCGGAACGTCCTTGGTGATCACGCTGCCGGCACCGATGGTGCACCATTTCCCTATGTTGAGACGCGGCAATACGGTGGCATTCGTCCCGATGAACGTTCCCTCACCGATCGTGCAGCATCCCGAGACGCTGACAGCATGAGCAATGAAGACCGATCGGCCGATCTTCGTCTCATGTCCGATCATGGCGCCGATATGTATGCTGGAATTGTCGCCGACTTCGACCTCGGCCTGCAGGCAGACCTGCTCCTGAATATACAGTCCTATACCAATTCCGACCATCGTCAGATCGACGTTGGGATGAATGAAGTTGCCAAGGCGACCACCGGCAGCCAGAATCTGCTGCGTTGTCTCATGGCGAGCACGAGTGTTGCCGGTAATCAGATTTACGAAGCGAACATCATCGTCGATGAGGGATGGGATCACATCGATGCCGCCGAAAATTCTGTGACCGTAGAAGTCCAGTCCCTTTTTCGCGGGATCGTTATCGATAAACCCGCCGACTTTGAAATTGGGCTGGCTGCGGCTGACCGCGGCTGCCATCTTTATAGTTTCAGGATTCGCAGCCCCTAAGAAGATAACACGCATGCCCTACCTCCCGTGATCAGAATGTTGTCGATACCGGCCGAAGAAGGATTTTTCCGACCGGTTTTTGTCGGCCCGCTCGATCATGAATGCACGATCAGTTCCGGCACGAAAGTCACGAACTTCGTGCCTTCGGTAGCCAGCGGAGCCAGCTGCTGGCGCACTTCGGCCGCGATGTTCCAAGGCAGTATCAGTACGAAATCGGGCCGTCGGTCGGCGATCCCGTCGGGATGCAGGATCGGGATATGGCTGCCCGGCATATACCTGTCCTGCTTGGAAGGGGCCGCGTCGCAGACGAAGGGCAGGAGATCCGGCTTCACGCCTGCGAAATTCAGCAGCGTGTTTCCCTTCGCCGCAGCGCCATAGGCGGCGACCGACTTTCCTGCCCGCTTCGCTTCGATCAGGAAAGAGAGCGCGTCATCCTTCACCTTTTCGGCCTTGGCCTGGAAGGCCGCATAAGGTTCGACGCTGCGCAGGCCGGAACGTTCTTCGGCGCCGATGACCGCGGCGACTGCGTCGGATGTGGCCCGGGCGTCGTCGGCGTGGCACCCATAGACCCGCAGGCTGCCGCCATGGGTCGGCAGATCCTCGACGTCGAAGATCCGCAGCCCGGCGGCGGAGAATATCCGGCCGACGGTAAACAGGGACAGATAGGAGAAATGTTCGTGATAGACGGTATCGAACTGGTTCTGTTCGATCAGCCGCATCAGATGCGGGAATTCGAGCGTGATCGTGCCGCCCGGTTTGAGTACCGCCTTCAGCCCGCGGGTGAAATCGTTGATGTCGGGCACATGGGCATAGACGTTGTTGCCGAGCACGAGGTCGGCGCTATTGCCGTCCGACGCCAGCTGGCTGGCCAAGGCCTCGCCGAAAAATTCGCGCAGGACCGGTATGCCGAGCGCTTCGGCCGCGGCCGCGGTGCTGGCTGTCGGCTCGACGCCGAGGCAGGGAATGCCGGCTGCGACGAAATTCTTCAACAGGTAGCCGTCATTCGAAGCGATCTCGATCACCATGCTGTCGGAACCCAGGGACAGCCTATCGCTGATCATTGCGGCATATCGGGCCGCATGATCGAGCCAGCCTTTCGAGGCGCTCGAGAAATAGGCGTAGTCCGGGCTGAACAGGGCGTCGGCTTCCGCATAATCCTCCGTCTGCACCAGCCAGCATTCCTCGCAGACTTTCAGGCGCAGGGGAAAATAAGTTTCCGGCTTCGACAGGTCGTCGCGAGACAGATAGGCGTTCGAGGGCGGGGCGAAGCCGAGATCGAGGAAATCGCAGCGCAGGGTGGTCCCGCAGTGGCGGCAGTTCATGGATAAAGCCCCGTAAAGTGTGCGGTCAGTTGCGGATGCTGCCGGTCGCGATCCGACATTTCGGTGACGGGCAGGGGCCAGCCGATGCCGATCATCGGATCGCCGGCATTCAGCCCGCCCTCGGCGTCCGGAGCATAGGCCTGCGAATGCAGATAGAGAAGTTCGCAATCGTCCGTCAGGGTCTGGAAGCCGTGGGCGAAGCCTTCGGGAATGAGGAGCGAGCGGCGGTTTTCGGCGGAGAGCTCTTCTGCATGCCAATGCAGGAAGGTCGGCGAGCCGGCACGAAGATCGACCGCGACATCCCAGATTGCGCCGCGCAGGCAGGAGACCAGCTTGGCCTCGGCATGCGGCGGATGCTGAAAATGCATGCCGCGGATCGTCCCTGTCCTTGCCGTCCTGGTGAGGTTGATCTGCGCGACCGGTTTCGTCCAGCCGGCTGCGGCGAGTTCCTCGGCGCAGAAAACCCGGGACAGGAAACCTCTCGCATCACCGAGATTCTGCCGCTCCACGAGCATCAGTCCCGCAAGGTCGAGGCGCGTCACCGAGAACCGGCTCATGCCTGCCTCTCGTAGTCGGCGATCTCGGTGGCGCAGAGATCGCCCGGATCCGCTCCGTCATGGTACGCCCGGTACCATAGCATCGTGCGCTGTACCGCTTCGTCTAGCGTCCAGCGAGGCTGAACCGAAAGCATATGCCGGGCCTTCGAGGTCTCCAGCGCCAGCCAGCCGGCTTCGTGAGGTCCCTCGGAGCCGTCGCCGTAGAGGACCTCGCCGCTGCCATAGGCGTTGCGGGCGATCTCGATCACGTCGCGCACGGATGCGGCTTCGTGGCTGGAAGGGCCGAAGTTGAAACTGCCGGCGAGCGCCTGGTCGGCCCACAGCCGTTCGGCAAGCACGAGATAGCCGGCCAGCGGTTCCAGAACATGCTGCCATGGCCGTTTGGCATCCGGCCGCCGCACGTTCAGCGTCGTTTGCGATTGCCAGGCGCGGACCGCATCCGGCAGAAGCCTATCGGCGGCCCAGTCGCCGCCGCCGATGACGTTGCCCGCTCTGGCGCTGGCGATCGCCACGCCCTGCTCCTGGAGGAAGGAGGCGCGGTAGCTCGCTATGACCAGTTCCGCGCCCGCCTTGCTGGCGCTGTAGGGATCGTGCCCGCCGAGGTGATCCGTCTCGCGATAGGGGAAGACGTGTTCCAGGTTGCGGTAGACCTTGTCCGTCGTAACACCGACGACGACGCGCACCGATGGCATGCCGCGAAGAGCATCGAGTAGGTTGGCCGTGCCCATCACGTTGGTTTCGAACGTGCCGAGCGGATCGTTGTAGCTTGGTCGTACCAGTGCCTGTGCCGCAAGGTGCAGAACGACGTCGGGCTGCATGCCCTTCGCGACGGCCGCAAGCTTCCTTGCGTCGCGGATGTCCTGGATATGGTGCCCGGCAAGCTTCGGTCCGGCGAGACTGAAGAGAGCGGGCTGCGTGCCCGGCGGCAGCGACACGCCGGTCACTTCGGCACCGAGCCGCTCGAGCCAGATCGACAGCCACGCCCCCTTGAAGCCGGTATGGCCGGTCAGGAGGACGCGCTTGCCCGTCCAGAAACTGCGGCTCGGCAATGCCGGCATCGTCATGCCCATATCTTCCAAGGGGCCTTGCCCGAAGCCCAGAGCTCTTCGAGCAGGTTCTTTTCGCGCAGGGTATCCATCGGCTGCCAGAAACCCTCGTGTTCGTAGGCCATCATCTCGCCCATCGCCGCCAGCTGGGTCATCGGCGCGGCTTCCCACGGAGTGTCTTCGTTCTCGATGAGGTCGATGCATTTGGGCGAAAGGATGAAGAAGCCGCCATTAATCATCCCGCCGTCACCGCGGGGCTTTTCGGTGAAGCCGGTCACTTCGTGGCCGGATCGTTCAAGGGCGCCGTATCTGCCGGGAGGATGAACGGCGGTGACCGTCGACATTTTGCCGTGCGAGTGGTGGAATTCGATCTGAGCGCGGACATTCACATCGCTGAGGCCATCGCCGTAGGTGAAGCAGAAGGCATCTTCGTTCCGAAGATAGTCTCTTACCCGTTTGAGGCGTCCGCCGGTCATGGTCGCTTCACCGGTATCGATCAGCGTGACCTTCCACGGTTCGGCAGCCCGCCGATGGACCTGCATCTCGTTATAGGCCATGTCGAAGGTTACGTCCGACATATGAAGGAAGTAGTTGGCGAAATACTCCTTGATGACATAGCCCTTGTAGCCGCAGCAGATAATGAACTCGTTCACCCCGTGCGCAGAATAGAGCTTCATGATATGCCAGAGGATGGGCCGCCCGCCGACCTCGATCATCGGCTTGGGTTTCAGATGTGTCTCTTCTGAAATGCGAGTGCCAAAACCGCCCGCAAGAATAACAGCTTTCACTTCGCTCCCCGTTTCTTCACGGAAGGAGCCGGAGATTTTTCTATAGGCTCCGGCAGGTCGATGAGTTTTAAAGAAGGATCGTCTGCGTCAGATCTTCCTGGCTGAAGACGAGGTTCGGCAGATATCCGAGGTCAAGGAATTCTCCGCGTTGCTGCGCTGAAGGCACTAGGACTGCGGTGCGCTCGAGCATGTCGGACGGATGGTGCTCCGGGTCGACCAGAATTTCTATCCTGTCGCTCAGCTTCAAGGTTCTGATCCGCTCGAGCAGGACCGTAGCGTCAGGGAAACCGGCGAGCAGCAGATGCCTGATGCCTGCGGTGGATTCGACCTGCCATACCAGCGTCTGTATCGCCGCAGGGATGACCAAGGTCTGACGGAACGGCTCCAGGTGCTGGTGGTGTGCACTCGAGGCATGTTCGATTCGCGTGAACAGCTCATAGGCCTTGATGTATTCGTGCTGCTGAACCAGCAGGCGGATTGCGACCACCATGCGAGCTATGGTGAAATTTTGGCAGAGATGCTCCTGGGTGACGCGATCGTTTTCCGTCTTACCGATCTTGCCGCGTTTTATGCCGAAATAGAGCAGGTACTCCAGGCCGCCTCGGTAACTGTCCCATGCCGTCATCGCAAGTTCGTGCCCGCCCTGCCTTCTGTCGCCGATCGCTGAGCGGATAACCTGCCGGTAGAAAGGCGTCTTGCGGAAGGCGACTGCGCCGCGGTCGAGGAAATGGGCCAGCATCGGGAAACACGGATGGCAGATGTCGCGCGGCACCCAGGCGGCACGGAAGGCGGTGCTTCTGAAAATGGCGATTTCCGGAAAGATGTGACGCTGGACGATCAGATTAAAAGCTTCTGCGAATGCATGCTTTTGGAAGACCGTGTCGGACGGCATTTCATAGAATTTCTGGCTGTCCACATCGGTCACACCGTCGGTGATGTGCCACGGAGCGTAATACGCCTGTATGTTTTCGTTTTCCTCGAGATAGCGGATTGCCGCCGCGACCTCGGTTCCGACAAGACGGTCGTCGTCCGCCAGATACATCAGGTAGTCGCCGCGTCCGAGACGCAATGCGCTGTTGTAGTTGGGGATCATGCCCGTATTGACGTCACCCTTAACGTAGCGGATCGGCGCGCCCTTCTCGATGAAGGACCTTGCCACCTCTTCAGTGTCGTCGCTTGAATTGTT
>JBQGDG010000269.1:0-6704 GCA_052038935.1 Neorhizobium sp.
CAGCCACTTACCCCCATCTTCATCCCCGCCTGCAGAACCCGCGCCTACAATGTGCCCGTTTCCGTCGCCGGAGTGTTTCGCGAGACGTTCGCGGGCAGGCGGGAGCCGGCGCTTTCGTCCGAACCGTAACGTGCGGCAAGGGCGGAAGGGGTGAAACTCATGGAGGGCGCGGCGTCAGAACGCGAGCTTTCCTATCAAGCCTCCCCCCGGCCGCCATGCCGGGTTCGGTTGAGCCGTCCAAGTGTGGGCAACCACATGCAGCGAGGCGAGAGGATCATCCGTAGGGACCGGAAGTCCCGAGAGAACGCCGAGGGCCACGCACATGCGGAGCCACAATATTATCTACCTAGAGAGGTTCCGCATGTGCGTGCGCTTCTCCGGAATGATCTTCGACAGCCAAGCCGGGAGACCGCGCGGGGGATGTGTGGATTTTCGTTTTTGCCGTGCATAGTCGACCCCTCGCTCCAGCCCATGCCTGGGCGAGCCACGGGTCCCGCCCGTCCTTCGGTCCCCCGTAAACGGGGCGAGGAAACGTGCCCGGCGCGCGGCATGAGAGGGAAGGAGGCGTTGCGGCTCGCGTCCTTCTTCCCGTCAGAACGGGGGGGAAGGTACCGGCAGGCGGATGAGGGGCACGCCTCCTGTCGTGGCTGCGGCAGTCAACCGGCCTCACCACGTCATCATCACCGCCATCCCCCAAAGCCCGATCGCGAAAACCGTATGGCCGAGTATGTTGAACGCCCGGACCCTGTTGGGGTTCGGCGTCTTCGCAGCCGCCCAGCCGAGACCCATGCCCGGCTGCATCAGGAACCAGCCGGCTCCGATCGTGACCATGCCCCAGATCCAGGCGGGCAGGAAGGTCGGCGCGGCCATCCAGTCCGGTCCCGCGATCAGGGCGAGGATGACGCCGTAGAGGATGCCGACCGCGTAATGGCCGGTCCATCCGAGCGCCAGTTCGTGCCGGTAGGGTCGGGCGGCTGCGATGTCTTCGTGGAAGACCGTGCCGCGTGCGAGATGGGCGAACCAGCGGCCCGGCCGTGCCCAGTTGGGTTTCGGCTGGCTGAAGGCGAGATGCAGGACGATCGCCCAGATGTCCATCAGTATGGTGGCGCCGAGGCCGATCAGCGCGCCGCGCCAGACAAGTTCGATCATCGCAATGGGTTCTCCCGTCATCGCAGGATATAACCGCGATTCGCCGGGCGATCTCATCAGGAAACTTCGGGATGTTCACGTATTGTTTCGGTTCTTGTTTGCCGCTATGTAGGTGAGGCGTCGGCCCGATCGTCTTTCGGGGATCATGTTCTGCTGGAGAGACCCTTCGATGCTCGATCCGAAATTCGTCCGTCGCGGCCTTTTCCTCGTATTCATGATCCTCTTCCTCGACGTGATCGGGATTGCGATCATCATGCCGGTCCTTCCTGCCTTCCTGCAGGAGTTGACGGGCGACGACGTCAGCGCCGCGGCAGTCGATGGCGGCTGGCTGCTGCTGATCTATTCGGCGATGCAGTTCCTGTTCGCGCCGCTGCTCGGCAACCTCTCGGATCGCTTCGGGCGTCGGCCGATCCTGTTGATATCGGTGCTGACCTTTGCGATCGACAACCTCATCTGTGCGGCGGCGACCAGTTTCTGGATGCTGTTCGTCGGCCGGGCGCTCGCCGGCTTTTCCGGCGGCAGCTTTGCCACCTGTTCGGCCTATATCGCCGATATCAGCACCGACGAGACACGGGCGCGCAATTTCGGCCTGATCGGCATCGCGTTCGGCGTCGGCTTCACGATCGGACCGGTGATCGGCGGCCTGCTCGGGGAACTGGGGCCGCGCGTGCCGTTTCTCGGCGCGGGGCTGCTGTCGCTCGCCAATTTCGTCGCCGCCTGGTTTCTCCTGCCCGAAACCCTGCCGCATCACAATCGCCGCGCCTTCGACTGGCGGCGCGCCAATCCGCTCGGCGCGCTTCGCCAGATGCGTCACTATGCCGGCATCGGCTGGATCCTGCTGGTCATGTTCCTCTACTGGCTGGCCCATGCGGTCTATCCGTCGGTCTGGTCGTTCGTCTCGGCCTATCGCTACGGCTGGAGCGAGGCCGAAATCGGCCTGTCGCTCGGGCTGTTCGGCATCTGCGCGGCGCTGGTGATGGCGGTCGTCCTGCCGCGGTTGATCCCGGTTCTGGGCGAATGGCGCACGAGCGTGCTCGGCATCTCGTTTTCGTGCCTTGGGCTTGCGGGCTACGCCTTTTCCTGGCAGGGCTGGATGGTCTACGCGGTCATCCTCGCAACGACGATCGAGAACGTCGCCGACCCCGCCTTGCGCAGTATCGCTGCGGCCAAGGTGCCGCCGTCGGCACAGGGCGAGCTGCAGGGCGCGATGACGAGCCTGACCAGCCTGACGACGATCGTCGGCCCGGCGATCTTCACGCAACTCTTCGGCGGCTTTACCGGCGAGAATGCGATCATCGAATTCGCCGGTGCGCCTTATCTGATGGCGGCGATCTTCATGGCGCTGGCCGGCATCGTCTTCGTCTCGCAGATATCGAGAGCGGCGCCGGTGTCGCGCCCGATCCATCAGGTTTCTTGAACTCGCCCGCACAAAAACTGCTGGATCGGCCGTTGGGCTTGCCGGAAAAACCTGCCTTCTTTATAGGCAAAGTGCTGCGCCGCTGACCATTTCCTGGAAGCGGCCTTTTTCTTTTATCGAGGTTCTGAAATGTCGAGCTCGCTGGACACAATCGCCGTCGAAGGCCGGGAGAATTCCTGGGGAGCGCATCTGCGCGCCACGTTCGCGCTCGGCATCCCGCTGGTCGGCGCGCAGCTGGCGCAGATGGCGATCCACACGACGGACGTCATCCTGGTCGGCTGGCTCGGCACGACGGAACTCGCCTCGGTGGTCATCGCCACCCAGGTCTTCTTCATCGTCTTCATCTTCGGAACCGGCTTCACCAGCGCGGTCATTCCGCTGGTCGCGCAAGCGCTCGGCCAGAACGACAAGGTCGGCGTTCGACGTGCGGTGCGCATGGGGCTCTGGGTCGTGCTCGCCTATTGCGCCCTGCTGTCGCCGGTCCTGTGGTTTTCCGAACCGATCCTGCTCGGGCTCGGGCAGGCGCCGGATGTCGCGGCGAACGCGCAGGGCTACCTGCGGATCGCGCAATGGGGCATGTTCCCGGCGCTCGGCCTCTTCGCCATCCGCAGCTTTGTCACCGGGCTGGAGAAGGGCGGGATCGTCCTCTACGTGACGCTCGGCATGTTCGCCATCAACTTCGTCGTCGCCTATCTCGTCATCTTCGGGCATTTCGGCGCGCCGCAGCTCGGGCTTCATGGCGCCGCATTCGCGTCGGTCTGCGCCAACGTCACCGGCTTCGTCATCATCGTCGCCTATGTGAAGATGCAGCCCCTGACGCGATCCTACGAGATCTTCGTGCGCTTCTGGCGTCCCGACTGGCCGATCATCCGCGAGGTCTTCGTTCTCGGCCTGCCGATCAGCTTCACCATTCTGGCCGAAACCAGCCTGTTTGCCGCCGCATCGCTGCTGATGGGGATGATCGGCAAGCTGGAGCTGGCGGCGCACGGCATCGCGCTCCAGCTGGCCTCGATCGCCTTCATGATCCCGCTCGGCCTGGCCCAGGTTGCGACCGTGCGGGTCGGGCTCGCCAACGGCCGGGGCGACGAACTCGGCGTCCGCCGCGCGGCCGGCGCCATCCTCATCGTCGGCATCATCTTCACGGTGGTCGGCAGCGCGCTCTATGCCGGCCTGCCGCGTTTCTTCGGCGGCCTGTTCCTCGACATGAGCCAGCCCGACGCGGCCGCGGTGCTGACGCTTGCGACACCGCTCATCGTCATTGCCGGCATATTCCAGCTGGTCGACGGACTGCAGGTCGTGGGGGCGGGGCTCCTGCGCGGGCTCAAGGACACCAAGGTTCCGATGGTCCTGGCGCTGATCGCCTACTGGCCCATCGGTTTCGTCTGCGCCTGGGTCTTCGCCTTTCCGCTCGGTTTCAAGGGGGAAGGGGTATGGTTCGGCTTCGTGCTCGGCCTCGGTGCCGCAGCCGTCTTCCTGTGCGGCCGGTTCTGGATCCTGGTGAAGGACCGAAAGGAAACGGCCCGCTGAAGGCGGGCCGTCCAAAGTTCCGGTTCGTGGAGGCGATCAGCGCTCGGCGAGCGCCGCTTCGCCCTTCTTCTCCCGCACGAGATTGATGAAGCGGCGGAAGAGATAGTGGCTGTCCTGCGGGCCGGGCGAGGCTTCCGGGTGATGCTGGACGGAGAAGACAGGCTTGCCGGAAAGGCGCAGGCCGCAATTCGTGCCGTCGAACAGCGAGATGTGAGTCTCTTCAACGCCTTGCGGCAGCGACTTCGAGTCGACTGCGAATCCGTGGTTCATCGAGACGATTTCAACCTTGCCCGTCGTGTGGTCCTTGACCGGGTGGTTGGCGCCATGGTGGCCCTGATGCATCTTTTCGGTCTTTGCGCCGAGCGCCAGACCGAGCATCTGATGGCCGAGGCAGATGCCGAAGGTCGGGAGGTCGGTCTTGATGATTTCCTGGATGACCGGCACGGCGTATTCGCCGGTCGCGGCCGGATCGCCCGGGCCGTTCGACAGGAAGATGCCGTCCGGCTTCAGGGCCAGAATGTCTTCGGCGGCGGTCTGCGCCGGGACGACGGTCACCTTGCAGTCGAGACCGGTGAAGAGGCGCAGGATGTTGCGCTTGACGCCGTAGTCGATGCAGACGACGTGGTACTTGGCATCCTCAGCCTTCAGTTCGCTGTAGCCTTCGTTCCAGACCCAAGGCTTTTCGGCCCACTGCGAGGACTGGCCGGAGGTGGCTTCCCTGGCGAGGTCGAGGCCTTCGAGACCGCTCCACGCCCTGGCTTCGGCCTTCAGCGCTTCGATATCGAAAACGCCGTTCGGGTCGTGGGCGATGACGCCGTTCGGCGCGCCGTTCTGGCGGATCCAGGCGGTGAGCGCGCGGGTGTCGATGCCCGACAGGCCGACGATGCCGCGGCTCTTCAGCCAGCCGTCGAGATCCCGGGCGGCGCGGTAGTTGGACGGTTCGGTGATGTCGGCCTTGAAGATGACGCCGACGGCACCGCGGCGGGCGGCGGGCGTCAGGTCTTCGATGTCTTCTTCATTGGTGCCGATATTGCCGATATGCGGGAAGGTGAAGGTGACGATCTGGCCCAGATAGGACGGGTCGGTCAGGATTTCCTGATAACCGGTGAGCGCCGTGTTGAAGACGACTTCCGCAGGAACCTTGCCGGTCGCCCCGATGCCGGTACCTTCGATGACGGTGCCGTCGGCAAGAACGAGCAGGGCGGTGGGCTTCTTGGGTGTCCAGGGGGCGGTGCCGGTCATAGCTATCCTTCTGACCCATCGTTCCCGTCTCGGGTGAGACAGGCTGCAGGGGTTCTCGTTGTCGCAGAAAAGGGCGCAAGCGTGTTCGCCGGCGGCTCTTCAATCCAAATGTCGTGCAGGTGCGGGAAAATAAACAAAGGGTGGGGCGGGGTCAATCGCGCCGGCCAAAGAATCGCCGGTAATGTGAGCGCGCCGGTGGTAAAAGATTGATTGGCCCCGGCGGCTGATCTATCACCCGCCATCAACTGCCTCGACGAGGTGCCCGCGGACCATCAGGCCCGCCGTGACGGAGATTGACCAAATGATGCGCGAAAAGCTGTCCGAATCCATGAAGGACGCGATGAAAGCCAAGGATAGCCGTCGGCTTTCCACCGTCCGCCTGATCCAGAGCGCGGTCAAGGATCGCGACATCGCCAACCGCGGCACCGGCAAGGACGCCGCGACCGACGACGAGATCCTGCAGATCCTGCAGAAGATGGTGAAGCAGCGCGAAGAGTCGGCAAAGATCTACGAGGATGCCGGCCGGGCGGAGCTCGCCACGCAGGAGCGCGAGGAGATCGACGTCCTGAAGACCTTCATGCCGGAGCAGCTTTCCGACGAGAAGGTCGACGAAATCGTGGCGGCCGTCGTCGCCGAGACGGGGGCTGCCGGCATGAAGGACATGGGCAAGGTGATGGCGGTGCTGCGCGAACGCTACGCCGGCCAGATGGACTTCGCCAAGGCGTCGGGCGTCATCAAGGCGAAGCTGAGCTGATCGGACCCGTCCGACGCGAACCTGTCGGCGTCTTTCGGGGCGCCGATTTTTTTTGGCCGGGCCTGTGAATAGCGGGCAGCATTCGTGCAAGTGTCTTCTTGGCCGTGGCGCCGGGCAGAGCTTGCGCCTATATGAGTAAGCATGCGCTTTTCAAACACGTTCCTCGACGAGATACGCGACCGCGTGCCGATCTCCACCGTGATCGGCAGGCGCGTGACGTGGGACCGTCGCAAGACGAACGTGTCGCGCGGCGACTATTGGGCCTGCTGCCCCTTCCACGGCGAAAAAAGCCCGAGCTTTCATTGCGAGGATCGCAAGGGGCGCTACCATTGCTTCGGCTGCGGCGTGTCCGGCGACCATTTCCGTTTTCTCACCGATCTGGAAGGCCTGAATTTTCCCGAAGCCGTGCAGCAGATCGCCGACCTTGCCGGGATCGCCATGCCGCAGCCCGATCCGCAGGCGGAGCGTCGCGAGAAGGAACGCACATCCCTGCAGGACGTCATGGAAATGGCGACCCTGTTCTTCCAGGACCAGCTGCAGAGCGCGAACGGCGCCAGGGCGCGGGCCTATCTGCGGGACCGCGGCCTGACGGGGCGCACCATCGAGACCTTCCGG
>JBQGDG010000270.1:0-6052 GCA_052038935.1 Neorhizobium sp.
CCGGTACCCTGGCTTTTCAGGTCGCGTATCACCTTGAAGAGAAGCTGCGCCTCCTGCTCGGTCAGCGACGAAGTGGGTTCGTCCATGATCAGCACGGTCGCGTCGAGCGACAGGGCCTTGGCTATCTCGATCATCTGGCACTGGGCGACCGACAGCGTACGCACTTGGACGTTCGGATCGATATCTACGCCCAGCCGCTCCAGGCAGCGGCGGGCATCGGCGACCAGCCTCTTGCGGTCGACGAGGAAGCCGCGACGCGGCTCGCGGGCAAGATAGATGTTTTCCGCCACCGTCAGATGCGGAACGAGGTTGAGTTCCTGATGGATGATGGCGATGCCGGCCGCCTCCGACTGAAGCGTAGAGGCAAACTGCACCGGCTCACCCTTGAAGGTAACGGTGCCTGCGTTCGGTTGATAGACACCGCTGATGATCTTCATCAGGGTCGATTTTCCGGCACCGTTTTCGCCGCAGACGGCATGCACCTCGCCGGCACGCAGATCGAAGCTGACGCCGGTGAGCGCCTTGACGCCCGGAAACTCTTTCGACACGCCTTCCAGCCTCAGCAGCACGCCGGCGGCTTCCGTCATGCCGGCGGGTTGCGGCACTCCTCCCATCGCGATCTCCTCTTCGCGCAAGGGCACCCTCCAGCCCCTGCATGCATCAAAGACCGCCCATGAATTTTGGTCAAGCCAATTTCGAGATTTTTCTTGCAGACGTGTTGCATTTGACGGTCTACTAGGGTTCGAACACTTGACGATCGCGCAATTGGCCTGACCTCAATGACGGACACACGACGCCTTTATCAACAGACCGCGGACCGCGTGAGGCAACTCATCGCCAGCGGCCAGCATCATCCCGGCAGTCGCCTCCCCGCCGAACGCGACCTCGCCCAGCAGCTTGGCGTGTCGAGGCCCTCCCTCAGGGAAGCCCTGATCGCCCTGGAAATCGACGGCACGATCGAAATCCGCATGGGATCGGGAATATATGTCCTCAACACCGCCAAGCCACCGGGTAACGGCCGGTCCCTGGGTGAAAGCCCGTCGGAACTGATGCAGGCTCGCGCCGTCGTCGAGAGCGCGATCGTCGTCCAGGCGGCCGCCATGGCTACGGAGGAGACCCTCGCTTCGTTGCGGGCAATTCTTGCCGCGATGGCGGATGACATCGCCGGCGGGCGGAAGCCGATCGAGCATGATCGGGCCTTCCACCTGATGATCGTCGAAAGCGTCGGCAACGCGCTGTTGACCGAGATCGTCGTCAACCTGTTCGACGAACGGCATAGTCCGATGTCCGCCGGGATTCGCGACCATTTCGAGACGACGGGAAGCTGGACGGCCGCGCTGGAAGAACACAGGGCCATACTGGCGGCGCTTGAAGCCCGCGATCCGCTCGCCGCCCAGACCGCGATGCATTCGCACCTATCCGCTTCCGGTCGCCGCTGGCTGGAAGGCTAGGCGGCTTTATCTGGCTCGGATGTAGCGGCCCAGGCGTTCGGCCGCATCCTCGATCTGCTTTGGATCGCGCAGATAACAGGCCCGCATGAACGCTTCGCCACCGGGTCCGAAAGCCGTGCCGGGAGCCATGCCGACACCCGTCGCATCGACGATCCTGAACGCTTCCTCCCGCGCATCGGCAACCCCGTCGATCTTGAGGAAGGCGTAGAGCGCGCCCGGCGGCTTGCGGGTCTCGACACGATTGGTCGCGACCAATGCGTCACAGAGAATATCGCGCGAGGTTCTTGCCCGTTCGATATTCATCCTGACAAAGTCGTCGCCGTGATCGAGCGCCGCGATAGCCCCCTTCTGCATGAACTGCGCGACGCCTGAGGTGGAATACTGGATGAGATTGGTGAGGGTCTGGCCGATCTCGGCCGGCGCCACCATCCAGCCGACGCGCCATCCGGTCATGCACCAGTTCTTCGAAAAGGAGTTGGCGAAGATGATCCGGTCCTTCGGCTCCATCACGTCCATGAAGGAAGGCGCACGGGCGTCTTCGAAATGGTAGAGACCGTAGATCTCGTCGGCGATGATCCAGAGGCCGTGCCGGCGGGCGAGATCCAGGATCGCCTTGAGATCGTCGCGGGTTGCGGTCCATCCCGTCGGGTTGGATGGAGAATTGATGAAGAGTGCTTTGGTCTTCGGCGTGACCGATGCCGAGAGACGATCGATGTCGATCGTCCACCGGCCGTCGACGAAATCGAGCACGACCGGCTTCGGGCTTGCCTCGGCCACGGTAATGGCGTTCACCACATTCGGCCAGGCCGGAGAGAAATAGATGATTTCGTCGCCGGCGGACGCCACGGTCTGAATGGCGAGCACGATCGATTGCATGCCCGATCCGGTCACATAGACGTTGTCGAGCGAAAGTGCCCTGGCATAGTGGCGCTGGTAGTAACGCAGGATCGCCTCGCGTAGCTCGGGTATCCCTTGCGTCCAGGTGTAGAACGTCTCGCCGGCAGCGAGCGCCTCGCCGGCTACCCTGGTGATGAAATCCGGTGTCGGAAGATCCCCTTCGCCGATCCAGAGCGGCAGCAGGTTTTCGCGACCCCGGGCATAGGCGACGATCTCGCCGATACCGCTTCGCGGCGCCGCCGCGGCACGGGCGCTGATGTCCGGTCTGATAATGGTCATGGGCTTCTCGGCTTGGGAAACTCGAACTTTCGGACAGCAAGGACTAAGTGCGTCGCGCAAGCCAGTCAACGGCGGCCGACGAATAGTGCTCAGAGGCGAGCCTTGGTGCTGCGCGGCGTCGCCAGAAGCAGGTTGGTTTCGCTGGCGGTGATCCCCTGCACAAGACGGATGCGGCGCAGCACGTTGTCGAAATCGGCAAGCGTCGCGGTGCCCAGTTCGACGATGAGATCCCAGCGCCCGTTGGTGGTGTGGATTTCGGATATTTCCGGAAAGCCGCCAAGCGTCTGGATGACGCGATCGGAAACGCGCCCCTCGATCTCGATCATCATGATACCGCGGACGGGCAGCTCCACGGTATCGGCCCTCAGGATGACCGTATAACCGATGACGCTGCCGTTGCGCTCCAGCTTTTCCATCCGCGCCCGAACGGTTGCACGGGATGTGCCGAGATCGGCAGCCAGATCCGATATGCTGCGTCTTGCATCGTGACGCAAAAGCGTCACCAGTCTGTGGTCGAATTCGTCCATGGACAGATTGATAAATCATGCTGCCGAAATGGAAAGTCCTTTCGGCATTTCTGACAATTAGATCTGTTCAATTCGCCATCACGCCATGATCCATTTCCATCGAACGGAGTAACGACATGCACTGCAGACTGATTGGCATTCCTCTTCAGGACGGCGCATCGCAGCTCGGCTGCGAAATGGGGCCGAGCGCGCTCCGCGTCGCCGGCCTCAAGGACGCTCTGCAGGAGCTTGGCCATGAGGTGACAGATATCGGCAACGTCACGATCGGCGATCTGCCGGAGGTTCGCCATCCCAATGCGGTTGTCCGCAATCTGCCGCAGATCGCCGCCTGGACGAAGCTTCTCACCGAAGTCGCGTATCATGAAAGCGGCGAAGGCATGCCGATCTTCATGGGCGGCGATCACGCCCTGTCCGCAGGCACGGTCGCGGGCGTCGCCCGTCGCGCCGCCGACCGGGATCGCCCGCTCTTCGTCCTCTGGCTCGACGCCCATACGGATTTCCATACGCTCGAATCGACCAGGAGCGGCAATCTGCACGGTCTTCCCGCGGCCTACTATACGGGACGCCCGGGCTTCGAGGGTTACCTGCCGCCGCTCACGCATTCGGTCGATCCCGCCAATGTCTGCATGATCGGTATCCGCAGCGTCGATCCCGCCGAACGTGAAGCGTTGAGGGAGAGCGCCGTCACCGTTCATGACATGCGCACGATCGACGAACATGGCGTCGCCGTGTTGGTTCGGCGTTTCCTCGATCAGGTCGAAACGGCCAACGGACTTCTGCATGTCAGCCTCGACGTCGATTTCCTCGACCCGTCGATCGCGCCGGCCGTCGGCACCACCGTACCGGGCGGTGCCACCTTCCGCGAGGCCCATCTGGTGATGGAGATGCTGCATGACAGCGGCCTCGTCACCAGTCTCGATCTCGTCGAGCTCAATCCCTTCCTCGACGAGCGCGGCCGCACCGCGACGCTTCTCGTCGATCTCACCGCCAGCCTCATGGGCCGAAAGGTCCTGGACCGACCGACAAGGAGCTACTGATGCCGGCCGAACAGAACCTCAACATCGTCCCCTTCGTCAGCGTCGAGAACATGATGGATCTCGTGCTGGCCACAGGCACCGAAACCTTCCTGAAGGAACTGGCGGGCTACGTGGAAGAGGATTTCCGGCGTTGGGAACTGTTCGACAAGGTCGCCCGCATCCCGGCACATTCGCGGGACGGGGTTATCGAGCTGATGCCAGCCAGCGACGGTAAGCTCTATGCCTTCAAGTATGTGAACGGTCATCCGAAAAACACGAGAAGCGGCCGCCAGACGGTGACCGCTTTCGGCGTGCTGTCGGATGTCGATAGCGGCTATCCGCTGCTTCTGTCGGAAATGACGATCCTGACGGCGCTGAGAACCGCCGCGACCTCGGCGGTGGCGGCCAAATATCTCGCGCCCAAAGGCGCCAGAACCATGGCGATGATCGGCAACGGCGCGCAGAGCGAGTTTCAGGCGCTCGCCTTCAAGTCGCTGCTCGGCATCGAGAACCTCAGGCTCTACGACATCGACCCGACGGCAACCGACCGCTGCCGCCGCAACCTTGCCCACCTCGGGCTGACCATCACGGCCTGCGGTACGGCCGAAGAAGCGGTCGAAGGTGCAGACATCATCACGACCGCGACGGCCGACAAGCGGAACGCGACCATTCTCAGTGACAACATGATCGGCCCCGGCGTCCATATCAATGCCGTCGGCGGTGATAGCCCCGGCAAGACGGAACTGCATCGCGACATCCTGCTCCGCTCCTCGATCTTCGTCGAATACCCGCCGCAGACGCGGATCGAGGGCGAGATCCAGCAACTGCCCGCCGACTATCCGGTCACCGAACTCTGGCAGGTGATCGCCGGCCAGACAGTGGGTCGAGAGGAAGGAGCACAGGGCGACCGGCAGATCACCCTGTTCGACAGCGTCGGCTTCGCCACGGAGGATTTTTCCGCGCTGCGCTATGTCTATGACAAGCTCAGCGGCAGCGACCGGTTCGAAAAGCTCGATCTGGTCGCTGACCCCGACGAACCGCGCGATCTGTTCGGCATGCTGCTGCGCCGCCAGGCCCTCACGCAAAAATCGCCTGAGCCGGTCCCCGCCTAGGCGCGCGTCGTCGGATTGCGCCCCGCGTCGATCTGACCCGGCCGTCCGTCGAGTTGCAGACGCGACACCTTCGGCTCGGTACGGGCAATCACCTTGCCGCGTCGGATCACGGCGAGACGGGTCGGTTTCAGCCGCAGCGCTTCCAGCACGTCTTCCGCCTGAAGCATGACGAGATCGGCATTGCAGCCGACCGACAGGCCGTAATTCTCAAGGCCCATCGTCTTCGCGGAATTCACCGTCAGCGCGTCGAAGATCTTCTTCTTGTCCTCGACGCCGGACATCTGCGCCACGTGGATCGCCATGTGGCCGACCTCCAGCATGTCGCCTGAGCCCATCGAGTACCAGGGGTCCATCACGCAGTCATGGCCGAAGGAGACGTTGAGGCCGGCTGCCATGAGCTCCCGCACGCGGGTCATGCCGCGGCGCTTCGGATAGGTGTCGTGGCGTCCCTGCAGCATGATGTTGATCAGCGGGTTCGGGATGACGTTGATCTCGGCTTCCGCCATCAGCGGGATCAGCTTCGAAACGTAATAATTGTCCATTGAATGCATCGAGGTCAGGTGCGAACCGGCAACCCGGCCCTGCAGGCCGAAGCGCACGGTCTGGGCGGCCAGCGTCTCGATATGGCGCGACAGGGGATCATCGGTCTCGTCGCAGTGCATGTCGACCGGAAGACCACGGTCGGCGGCGATGCGGCAAAGCGCTTCAACCGAGGCCGCGCCATCCTGCATGGTCCGCTCGAAATGCGGAATGCCGCCGACGATATCGAC
>JBQGDG010000271.1:0-3411 GCA_052038935.1 Neorhizobium sp.
GGCTCCTGACCCATGAAATCGTTGGCGGGGAAGGCCGCGATGACGAAGCCGTCGCCACGTTTCTCTTCGAAGAGCTTCTCGAGCCCCTCATACTGTCTGGTCAATCCGCATTTGGAAGCGACGTTGACGACGAGCATCACCTTGCCGCTGAATTCTGCGAGCGTGGTCTCTCGCCCGTCTGCCAGCTTGAGGGGAATGGTCAAAACGCTGCTCATGGCCCTGCCTCCGATCGGGTGTCTGGTGGCAAACCTATTCGCGAGATTGCGATTGTCCAGTGGACAGGTGCCGACGGGGGAACTTTGCGGGGCGATCGGGATTGATACGCCGCACGAGAGCGACATAATTCCCGATGCGGACATCCGTCCGCATTCTCATACCCGCCGGAGCCGCATGACCACCCAGCAGATTCTCGCCTTCGCCGTCATTGCAGCGATGATGGCCGTCTTCATCTGGGACCGTTTCCGCTACGATGTCGTCGCCTGCTGCGCCCTGATGGTTGCCGTATTGCTCGGCGTCGTCCCGACCGACCAGGCCTTTTCCGGCTTCTCCGACGATATCGTCATCATCGTCGGCAGCGCGCTCGTCGTTTCCGCCGGCGTCGCCCGTTCGGGCATCGTCGATGTGGCGATCAAGAAGTTTTTCCCCAATCTCGACACGCTGCATGCCCAGCTCGCCTTGCTGATGGTCGTCGTCGCCATCCTGTCGGCCTTCATCAAGAATATCGGCGCTCTCGCGATCATGATGCCGGTCGCCTTCCAGTTCGCCAAGAAGTCCGGCGCCTCGCCGTCGAAATACCTGATGCCGATGGCGTTTGCCGCCCTGCTCGGCGGTCTGATGACGCAGATCGGCACGTCGCCCAATATCGTCGTCTCCCGCATCCGCGAGGAACTGACCGGGACATCCTTCACGATGTTCGACTTCACCCCGATGGGCGGCCTGCTCGCCATCGTCGGCATCACCTTCCTTCTGTTCTTTCACTGGCTGGTGCCGAGCCGGACCAAACAGAACAACTCGCTGGAAGAAGCGGTCGAGATCAGCAACTACACGTCCGAAGTGATGATCGTGGCGCAATCGACCGTGCTGGAAAAACCGCTCGGCGAACTGTTGAAGCTCGGTGACGGCGAAGTCATCGCCAATGCCGTGCTGCGCGGCCCCTCCCGCATGGCCCCCTTCCCCGACCTGAAACTGCGCGAGAACGATATCGTCCTGCTCGAAGGCCCGTCGAAAGCGCTCGACCGCGTCGTCTCGGGCGCCAAGCTGCAGCTTTCCGGCAAGCCTTTGATGGAGAATGGCCAGGCCCAGGCCGACGTGATTTCGATCGAGGCGATCATCAGCCAGGAATCGCCGCTCAAGGGTCTTTCCGCCAGGGAACTCGCCCTGTCCTACACCCGCGGCGTCAACCTGCTTGCGATCAGCCGCCACGGAGAAAGGCTGAAGGAGCGGCTCGGCAGCCTGACCCTGATGGCAGGCGACGTCATCGTGCTGCAGGGCAGCCGCAAGAACATGCCGACCGTGATGCAGGATTTCGCCCTCCTGCCGCTCGCCCAGCGCGAAGTGCTGCTCGGCACCCGCCGTCGCGCCGTCATTCCGCTGATCATACTAGCTCTCGCCATGGCCGCGACCGCGGTCGGCATCGCTCCGGTTCCGGTGGCCTTTTTCGCGGCAGCGCTCGGCATGGTCGTATTCCGCGCCATTCCGCTCACCGATTTCTACAAATCGGTCGACGGCCCGATCCTCGTCATGCTGGCGGCACTCATTCCGGTATCGGACTCGCTCAGAACCAGCGGCGGCAGCGAACTGATCGCAAGCTGTCTCGGCCAGGCGGCGGCGACGCTGCCGGCCTGGGGCGCACTCGGCCTCATTCTCGTGACCGCAATGGCCGTCACGCCTTTCCTCAACAACGCCGCGACCGTTCTGGTCATGGGGCCGATCGCCGCGAGTTTCGCCACCAATCTGGGCTTCAAGCCGGAGGCTTTCCTGATGGCGGTAGCGATCGGCGCCGGTTGCGATTTCCTGACCCCCGTCGGTCACCAGTGTAATACGCTGGTCTTCGGTCCTGGCGGATACAAGTTCTCCGACTATCCGCGTCTCGGCCTGCCGCTGTCCTTCCTCATCATACTCGTCAGCATCCCGGCGCTGCTCTATGTCTGGCCGGTAAGCTAGCTCCACGGCGGGGACTGCCCCAAGAACCTTGACGATGCCGGCTGAATGTGGCCTAAGCCTGCCAAAATCCAAGACCTCGAAATTCGAGACTCCGCATTAATTCGAGACTTCGAATTCAAGACCCCAAAGGCAGGTTCGCGCCCCGACGGCGCCACAGAACGAGCAGTACCTATGATCAATCCGACCCCACGCGTCCGCATCGCTCCGTCGCCCACCGGCGAGCCCCATGTCGGCACCGCCTATATCGCTCTGTTCAACTATCTCTTCGCCAAGAAACACGGCGGCGAATTCATCCTGCGCATCGAGGATACCGATGCCACCCGCTCGACGCTGGAATTCGAGCAGAAGGTTCTGGACGCGCTGAAATGGACGGGTCTGACCTGGGCGGAAGGTCCCGACATCGGCGGCCCGTATGGTCCCTACCGCCAGTCCGACCGCAAGGCTATGTACCAGCCCTATGCCCAGCAGCTTCTTGACAAGGGCCATGCCTTCCGCTGCTTCTGCACGCCCGAGCGGCTCGAGCAGATGCGCGAAGGCCAGCGCGCCGCCGGCAAGCCGCCGAAATACGACGGTCTCTGCCTTCACCTGACCGCCGAGGAGGTCACCTCCAAGATGGCCGCCGGCGAAAGCTCGGTCGTTCGCATGAAGATCCCGGCCGAGGGATCGTGCGATTTCACCGATGGCGTTTACGGCGATGTGTCGATCCCGTGGGACAGTGTCGACATGCAGGTGCTCATCAAGGGCGACGGCATGCCGACCTATCACATGGCCAACGTGATCGACGACCACCTGATGAAGATCACCCACGTCGCCCGCGGCGAGGAGTGGCTGGCATCGGTGCCGAAGCACATCCTGCTCTACCGTTATTTCGAGTGGGACGCGCCGGTCTTCATGCACCTGTCGCTGATGCGCAATGCCGACAAGTCTAAACTGTCGAAGCGCAAGAACCCCACGTCCATCAGCTACTATTCCGCGCTCGGCTACCTGCCGGAAGCGCTGATGAACTTCCTCGGCCTGTTCTTCGTGCAGATTGCCGAAGGCGAAGAGCTGATGACGATGGAGGAACTGACCGACAAGTTTGATCCGGAAGCACTGTCCAAGGCCGGCGCGATCTTCGACCTGCAGAAGCTCGACTGGCTGAACGGCCGCTGGCTGCGCGAAAAGCTGTCGCCGGAAGAATTCGTTGCCCGCACGCTGGAATGGGCGATGGAAAACCAGCGGCTGACAGAGGGCCTGAAACACTCGCAG
>JBQGDG010000272.1:0-1605 GCA_052038935.1 Neorhizobium sp.
CATCGTCACGCCGATCTCGGCAAACAATGCCTGCAGGATCTGCGCGCTCCGCTGCGCATAGGCCATCTGCGGCGCCTTGATGGTGAAGGAGAAGCCATCGGGGTAACCGGCTTCGGCGAGCAGCGCCTTCGCCTTCTCCACGTCATAGGGATAGACGCCCGTAAGATCCTTGTAGCCGCGATCGTTCGGCGTGTAGTGGCTGCCGATCGGCGTACCGAGGCCGGACCACGCGCCTTCCACGACCATGCCGCGGTCGACCGCCATCATCAGCGCCTGGCGAACGCGCTTGTCGGAAAACGGCTTGCGGGCATTGTTCATGCCGGCCACGACCTTGAGCTCCGTATTGCCGATCACGGTGGCCAGCCGGTCGCTACCCTCGAAGGAAGCCACGAGCTCCGGCGCGCCGAATTCCGGAAACGCGTCGACATCCCCCGCCGTCAAGGCCGCAGACTGCGCCTGCGGATCGTTGATGAAGCGGAAACTCGCCGTCTCGAGCTTCACCGAGACATCCTTGTTCCAGTAGTCGGCATTCTTCTTGAGATCGACCTTCGTGCCCTTCGCCCAGCTGCCGAAGGTGAAGGGCCCGGTGCCGACAGGGTTGGACTTGTTGTCCGCAGCCGTCGACGGCTCGACCATGACGGCTGCCGGCCATCCGAACCAGTAGAGCAGGCTGCCGGTCGGCTGCTTGAGCTTCAGCACCAGCGTCGAGGCATCCGGTGTCTCGATCGTATCGATCGAGGTGAAATAGCGCTTCTGCGGATTGGCGCTGTCGGTGCCTCGGGCGCGGTCCAGCGTGAACTTCGCAACCGAACTGTCGAAGGCGACACCATTGTGGAATTTCACGCCTTCACGCAGCTTGAACGTATAGGTCTTGCCGTCCGGCGATATCTCCCAGCTGGTCGCAAGCTGCGGCTGCACCTTTCCGTCCCGGTCGATCGTCGTCAGGCCTTCGAAAATGTTCTGCCAGGTCACCTGCCCGATCATGACCTGCGCCCCGATCGTCGGATCGAGGCCGCCCGGCTCTACCGTCATGCCGATCGTTACCGCCGTCTTCGGCGCGGCATGGGCGTGGGACATTCCGAGCACGACGCCGGCGGCAAGCGCCAAAGCCATCACGCTGCGGCGTGACACGTTCCCCCACGACAAAACCTTCTCCATCCGATCCGCTCCCCCTTTATTGTCGCCGCGATTGCGCGGCTCTTGTCGGGAGACAGTCTAAGGTCATTTCGCAACTGCACACAATGCTCATTTACGACCTGTCCAGCAGTTCGAGCATCGACGGGGAGGTTTCAGACGCGACGAAACCCTTCGCTCGCCACCAGCAGCTGCCGTGTATAGTCGGCGGAGAAGTCGCGCTTCCCCAGCGCCGCCGCTGCAACCGTCTCCACCACCTTGCCGGCCTTCATCACCGCCAGCCGCCCGCACATATGGCTGATCACGCCGAGATCGTGGCTGACCATCACGAAGGTCAGGCCACGGTCCTTTCGCGCCTGTTCCAGAAGATTGAGGATCTCCGCCTGGATCGAGGCATCGAGCGCCGAAGTCGGCTCGTCGAGGAGCAGCACCTTCGGTTCGAGGATCAGCGCCCGGGCGATCGCCACGCGC
>JBQGDG010000273.1:0-18688 GCA_052038935.1 Neorhizobium sp.
CCGCACCATGACATCTATTCGATCGAAGATCTGGCGCAGCTGATCTACGACCTGAAGAACGTCAACCCGACCTCCGACATCTCCGTCAAGCTCGTCTCGGAAGTGGGCGTCGGCACGGTTGCCGCCGGTGTCGCCAAGGCACGCGCCGACCATATCACGGTCGCTGGTTTCGACGGCGGCACGGGCGCGTCGCCGCTCACTTCGCTAAAGCATGCCGGTTCGCCCTGGGAGATCGGCCTTGCCGAAACCCAGCAGACGCTCGTGCTGAATGGTTTGCGTTCGCGTATCGCGCTGCAGGTCGACGGCGGCCTGAAGACCGGCCGTGACGTCATCATCGGCGCGCTTCTCGGCGCCGACGAATTCGGCTTCGCGACGGCTCCGGTCATCGCCGCCGGTTGCATCATGATGCGCAAGTGTCACCTGAACACCTGCCCGGTCGGCGTCGCCACCCAGGACCCGGTCCTGCGCAAGCGCTTCAAGGGCACGCCGGAACACGTCATCAACTACTTCTTCTTCGTTGCGGAGGAAGTACGCGAAATCCTGGCATCGCTCGGCTTCACCCGGTTCGACGAGCTGATCGGCATGTCCGAATTGCTCGAAAAGGACGAGATGCTGGCGCACTGGAAGTCGGAAGGTCTCGACTTCACCAAGATCTTCCACAAGGTGGAGGCTCCCAAGGATGCGACCTACTGGACCGAGCGGCAGAAACATCCGATCGACGACATTCTCGACCGCAAGCTGATCGAGAAGGCTCAGGCTTCGCTCGAAAGCAAGGAACCGGTCGTCATCGAAGTGCCGATCAAGAACGTCGACCGCTCCGCCGGTGCGATGCTCTCCGGCGCGCTCGCCAAGCGCTGGGGCCACAAGGGACTGAAGGACGACACGATCCACGTGACGCTGACGGGCACGGCCGGCCAATCGTTCGCAGCCTTCCTGGCACGCGGCATCACCTTCGATCTGATCGGTGACGGTAACGACTATGTCGGCAAGGGCCTGTCGGGTGGTCGCATCATCGTGCGTCCGCCGGAAAATTCGAAGATCGTCGCTGAAAACTCGATCATCGTCGGCAATACCGTTCTTTACGGTGCGATCACGGGCGAATGCTACTTCCGCGGCGTGGCGGGCGAACGGTTCGCGGTGCGCAATTCCGGTGCGATCGCCGTCGTCGAGGGTGTCGGCGACCACGGTTGCGAATACATGACCGGCGGCATCGTCGTCGTGCTCGGCGAAACAGGCCGCAACTTCGCGGCCGGCATGTCGGGTGGCGTCGCCTACGTTCTCGACGAGCAGGGCGATTTCGCCAAGCGCTGCAACATGGCGATGGTCGAGCTCGAGCCGGTTCCGGAAGAGGACGACATGCTGGAAAAGCTGCACCACCATGGTGGCGACCTCATGCACAAGGGACGCGTCGACGTCTCCGAGGACATGACGCGCCACGACGAGGAGCGCCTCTACCAGCTCATTTCCAACCACATGCACTACACGGGCTCGAACCGCGCCAAGGAGATCCTCGACCGCTGGACCGAATACCGCCCGAAGTTCCGCAAGGTCATGCCGGTCGAATACCGACGGGCGCTGGTCGAGATGGAACGCATGCGGATGGGCATCGCTGCGGAGTAAGCGAAAAGCTCTCGTTCACCGGTTGTTTCGGTGAGCATTGCGGTCGCCATGGCGGCGACCGCGTTTCCGGCGAACGGCAATATCGCAATAGAATTCATCGTGCCGGGGCGATCATGGGTTTCGCCACCTGGTACCGGGGCCGACAGGCACTCTGCTTTGAAGAGGAAATGACATGGGCAAGGTTACGGGTTTCATGGAAGTCGACCGGCAGGTGGCGAAGTATCAGCCTGCTTCCGATCGTATCCGCCATTTCCGCGAATTCACCATTCCGATGTCGGATGCGGAAGTGACGAAACAGGCCGCGCGCTGCATGGACTGTGGTGTCCCCTATTGCCACGGCCCGACCGGCTGTCCGGTGCATAACCAGATCCCGGACTGGAACGATCTGGTCTACAACAACAAGTGGGAGGAGGCGATCCGCAACCTCCACTCCACCAACAACTTCCCGGAATTTACCGGCCGCATCTGCCCGGCGCCCTGCGAGGAAGCCTGCACGCTCAACCTCGAGGACGCGCCCGTTGCGATCAAGACCGTCGAGCAGGCGCTGGCCGACAAGGCCTACGAGCTCGGTTATATCGTGCCGCAGCCGGCAACGGTGAAGACGGGCAGGAAGGTTGCCGTTATCGGCTCGGGCCCGGCGGGCCTGGCAGCCGCCCAGCAGCTCGGCCGCGCCGGCCACGAGGTCCATGTCTACGAGCGCGAGTCCAAGCCCGGCGGCCTCCTGCGGTATGGCATTCCGGACTTCAAGATGGAGAAGAACTTCATCGATCGCCGCGTCGAGCAGATTACCGGCGAGGGCGTGACATTCCATTGCGGCGTCAATATCGGCGTCGACAAGACGATCGAGGAACTGACTGCAGAGCATGATGCGGTGCTCTATTGCGGCGGTTCGGAAACCCCGCGTCCCGCCGGCATTCCCGGTGCGGACCTGCACGGCGTCTATGATGCCATGCCTTACCTCGTGCAACAGAACCGTCGTATCGGCCGCGAGAATATCGACAGCGTCGCCTGGGCGGCCGAGCCGATCCTGGCCGGCGCCAAGCATGTCGTCGTCGTCGGCGGCGGTGACACGGCATCCGACTGCGTCGGCACCGCCTTCCGCCAGGGGGCCGTGAAGGTGACGCAGCTCGACATCCGCCCGCAGCCGCCGGAAAAGGAAGACAAGCTCGCCGTCTGGCCGTTCTGGGCCACCAAGATGCGCACCTCGTCGAGCCAGGCCGAGGGCGCCGTGCGCGAATTCCAGGTGGCAACGCTCGAGTTCATCGGCGAGGACGGTCAGTTGACCGGCGTGCGCTGCTGCGAAGTGGACGAGCGCCGCAAGCCGATCGCCGGCACCGATTTCATCATCAAGGCCGATCTCGCCTTCATCGCCATCGGCTTCTCCGGGCCTCTCACCGACAGCGTGCTGTCCGAGCTGGACGGCAAGCTGACGCTCAATACCGATCGCCGCGGTTCGACCAACGTCGTCGCCAACGACCGCGACTACAAGACCTCGGTCGACAAGCTGTGGACCGCCGGTGACGTGCGTCGCGGCCAGTCGCTGGTCGTCTGGGCGATCCGCGAGGGCCGTCAGGCGGCGCGTGCGATCGACGAGGCGCTGATGGGCAGTTCCGTCCTGCCGCGGTAATCGGGCCGAAACGATCCGACGATCCATCCGAACGCCTCTTCCCAGCCGGGGGGAGGCGTTTTTGCTTCGCACGCGGATCGGTTGAACGCGATCGGATGACGCAACGGAGCCGACCGAGATGATTTCGGCATCGGGTGTGGGAAGGGATTACCGGGTTTTCGTCAGCTTGTAGTCGTCGATACGGCCGGCCGGTGCCGGATCCATCTCGCCCCGCTTGACCAGCTTGTCCCGCGGAGATTGTGACTGATCGTTGACCGCGGGAAGGGCGCCCAGCAGCTCCTTGCCGCCGTCGAGTTCAGGGTCGGACAGGCTGATCGGATGCGCCAGCAGCGCCTTGCTGGCTTCGGTCGGAAGGGTCAGGTCGGGCAGGCTGCCGGCGTCGAGGTTCACCAGTTCCGGGCTCGCCATGTCGCCGAGGTGGCGGCGGGCGAGTTTCTCGACATAGAAGGCGAGCTTGCGCTTGCCGGCATTGGTGAAGGTGATGCCGTCCGAGCCACGCAGGCGAACCTGCTGGCCGTTGACGTCTGATCCCGTGACGATGAACTTGCCGTCCTCGCTGACGAAGCCGTCCCATATATCGACGAATTCGCCGCCGACCTCTTCGGTGCGCGAGCGGTAGATGGCGTTGAGCGTTACGGCATCTGCCGTCATGGACGGCGACTGGAAGGCCGGCAGGCCGACCCAGAGCAGTGGCAGCTTGCGGGATGCGACGATCCTGGCGGCTTCCGAGACGCGTCGCTGATATTCGTTGAACCAGGCTTCGCTGCGGAATTTTTCACGATTGCCCGTCGCCGTCATCTGCTGACGGTCATTTGCCCCGAGCATGACGACGACGATGGCCGGCTGCACTTCGTCGACGATGGCCGGCAACTGGCCGAGCCAGTCGTAGTGATCGTCTCTCACGAGGCCCGACGAGCCGTCGCTGCGTGTCACGACGGCGACGCCGGGGGAGGCTTCGAATGTCGTCTCGAGCTCGCCGCCGATATTGCCGGCGAAGAAGTCGCCGACGACGAGGATCTTGCGGGCGTTTTCGAGCTTAGCCACCGGCTCCGGCTTCGGTGGCGCCGCCGGCACCTGCGGGCGCGGCGCAACAGCGCGCGTGGCTCCCGGGCTGCGTTCGCGGCGCGGGTTCGCCCTGATGATCGAGCCGTCACGACGGTTGTAGCGCTCGCGCGGTTCTTCCCGCTCGTAGCGCGGCCCGCCGAACAGCATGTCGAAGAGATTGCGCCGCCGCACCTCTTCCTGGGCGCTGGCGACCGTCGGAAAGCTTGTCGCCAGAACGACGAGCGCGACCAGGCCACAGCCGGCACGCCGTGAAAAGCTTCTGTCGAAAGACTTGCCAAACATTCGTTCAGTCCTGCCGGGCGGTCATCGCCGAGCATGTTGCGCGTGGCGCCATTGTTGTCAACGCAACGCCTTCAGGAGGGATTGCGAAGGTTCGCCGTCGGCCTGCATGCCGAGCCGCTGCTGGATCGCGGAAATCGCCGCCTTCGAGCCGGAGCCGAAATTGCCGTCGATTTCACCGTCGTAATAGCCGAGCTCCTTCATGCGCGACTGGAGTTCGAACTTCTCCCTCATGTCGAGCGTGCCGTGCGGGCGCGGCCAGGATTGCTGGACACCGCCATAACCGGCGATCTCGTCGGCCAGCATGCCGACGGCGAGCGCATAGGAATCGGCGTTGTTGTATTTCTTGATGGTGAAGAAGTTTTTCATCATCAAGAATGCCGGACCGTCGGATCCCGCCATCAGCTTGAGCGTCGCGCGATCGCCGCCGCGCGGGAAGCCCTTGCCGTTCGGACGGGCGAAACCGAGCGCGGCCCATTGTGCCAGCGTCTTCGTCTGCCCTTCGTATCTGGCGGCACCGGCCGGCAGCACCGCCTCGTAACCCCAGGTCTTGCCAGTCGTCCAGCCGTTCTTGGCCAGAAGGTTCGCGGAGGTGGCGAGCGCATCGGGGATCGAGTGCCAGATGTCGCGCTTGCCGTTGCCGTCCGCGTCGATCGCGTAGAGAAGGTAGCTGGTCGGGATAAACTGCGTGTGCCCCATGGCGCCGGCCCAGGAGCCGGTCAGCTGTTTCGGCGTGACGTCACCGGCCTGCAGGATCTTCAGGGCCGCGATCAGCTGGTTGCGGGCGAATTTTGCGCGCTTGGGATCACCCCAGGCAAGCGTCGCGAGAGCCTGCGGAACGTGATGCAGGCGGTCGGGCTTTTCCAGCACGGCGCCGTAGTTCGATTCCATCGACCAGATGGCGAGCAGGATATGCTTGTCGACGCCGAAATGGCGCTCGATCGCGTTCAGCGTCGAACCATGGCGGGCCGCCATCTCGCGGCCGATCCTGACGGTATAGGGATTGACCCGGCTATCGAGGTATTCCCAGATCCTCGACTTGAATTCCGGCTGGTACTGCGCCTTGCGCAATACCTCTTCGTCCGGCCCGGAAATGCCGGCGAATGCCTTCTGATAGGTCGAGCGACTGATGCCGCTCTTGGCGGCTGTGTCGTAGAAATTTGCAACCCAAGTCTTGAAACCTGCATCTGCCCGGGCATCTAACGGCATGAATGCCGCGGCCATGCCGGCGGCGAGCAGGAGAGCGAAGTTACGCGAGCGATTGGTGCGAAATCTGGTCATCGGCAGTCGTATCCATTCTTCTTATCCGCCATTTCCGGCGAGACTGGCATGCGGCTCAACGATGTCTTAACAGGATAGAGTCAACAAATTCTTTACCATAGGCGAAGCGTTTGTGGGAGCCCTTTGCGAAACGGTAGCAAATGGGCGTTAGAGGCCTAAAAGTTTCAATTCCGCACAATGTCGTGCATCAGGAGGCATGAGTGTCTGAACAGCGTAAGATCCGCAAAGCAGTCTTCCCGGTCGCCGGGCTCGGGACCCGTTTCCTTCCGGCCACCAAGGCTGTTCCGAAGGAAATGCTGACTGTCGTCGACAAGCCGGTCATCCAGTATGTGGTGGACGAGGCGGCGGAAGCGGGGATCGAGCATTTCGTCTTCGTGACCGGACGCGGCAAGGGCGTGATCGAAGACTATTTCGATATCCAGTTCGAGCTGGAGCAGATGCTGCGCGAGCGCAACAAGAATGCCGAGCTTACGCTTCTCTCCCATATTCTTCCGAAGGCAGGCACGGCGAGTTTCACCCGCCAGCAGGTTCCGCTCGGCCTCGGCCACGCGGTCTGGTGCGCCCGTGACATCGTCGGCGACGAGCCCTTCGCCGTGCTCCTGCCCGACATGATCATGTCCTCGCAGAAGAGCTGCCTTGCCGGCATGGTCGAGCTCTACGGTCAGACTGGCGGGAACGTTCTCGCTGTCGAGGAATGCGATCCGGAGCAGGCTCACAAATACGGCATCGTCGGAAAGGGGGCAGCCGTTGGCGACGGCGGCTTCAAGATTACCGAGATGGTCGAAAAGCCGGCCAAGGGCACGGCGCCGTCGAACTTCTTCATCAATGGCCGCTACATCCTGCAGCCTGAGATCTTCAAGATCCTTGAAACCCAGGAACGCGGCGCAGGCAACGAGATCCAGCTGACCGACGGCATGCTGGCGCTGGCCAGGAGCCAGGAATTCGCCGCTTACCATTTCAAGGGCGAGACCTATGACTGCGGCGCCAAGGACGGTTTCATCATGGCCAATATCGCCTTTGCGCTCCAGCGTTCGGATATCCGGCCGGCAATCGAGGCGCCGCTCAAGGCGCTCGTATCCAAGCTGAAATAGCGGCGGCTCCCGCCCCGATACGGAAAGGCCCTTGCAGGACTGCTGCAAGGGCCTTTTTTCGTCGGTGAACCGGACGGAGCGCTGCTCCGCCCGGATATCGCGTCAGGCAGGCTTATGGCCCTTGAGGCCGTAGTAGAAGATGTAGACGTAGCAGACCACCGGCATCAGGAAGGCGAGATGGATGCCGATCGTGTCGGCGAGGCCGCCCATGACGACGGGCAGGACCGCGCCGCCGACAATGGCGAGGCACAATATGCCGGAACCCTGGCTGGTATGGCGGCCGAGGCCGTTCAGCGCCAGGCTGAAGATAGTCGGGAACATGATCGAATTAAACAGGCCGACCGCAAGGACGGCCCACATGGCGACCTGGCCGCTGGCAAAGACCGTCAGGAGAAGCAGGATCGCGGCAAAGAAGGCATTGAAGGCCAGAGCCTTGCCGTCCTGGATATAACGCATGGCATAGGCGCCGATGAAGCGTCCGACCATGGCCCCGCCCCAGAAATAGGTGACGTAATGCGCGGCCTGCTCTTCGGCCATGCCGGCAATGGCGGGCTCGCCCAGATAGTTGACAAGGAAGCTGCCGATGCTGACTTCCGCGCCGACATAGACGAAAATGCCGATGGCTCCCAGAACGAGGTGCGGATAGGCCCAGGCGGAGGCACGTTCGGTGCCCGTGGAGGCCACCTGCTCCTCCTCGACATGCGGAAGCTTCAGCGCCGCGAATATCGCAGCGAGCACGAGAAAGGCCACGGCGAGAAGCATGTAGGGGAAACGAACCGCATCGGATTCCTCCAGACGCAGTTCCTCGAGGCGGACGCCGGTGGCGGTCTTGATCTCCTCGGACGCGGCGGAAAGAATGAGAAAGGCGCCGAAGACCGGAGCAACCGTCGTGCCGAGCGCATTGAATGCCTGGGTAAGCGTAAGGCGGCTGGCTGCCGTCTCGGCCGGGCCGAGCTCGGTGACATAGGGATTGGCTGCGACCTGAAGAATGGTGATGCCGGTCGCCAGCACGAAGAGCGCGCCGAGGAACAGCGCATACACGCGATAGCTCGCCGCCGGGATGAAGAGCGCGCAACCGATTGCCGCAATGAGCAGGCCGACCACGATGCCCCATTTGTAGCTGATGCGCTTCACCAGCGCGCCGGCAGGCAGGGAGACGATGAAATAGGCGCCGAAGAAGCAAAGCTGAATCAGCATCGACTGCGTATAGTTCAGCGAAAACACGTTCTTCAGATGCGGGATGAGGATGTCGTTCAGGCAGGTGATGAAGCCCCACATGAAGAACAGGGACGTCAATGCGACAAGAGCGAACTGGTAGTTGACGCCGGCATGCGAGGACTTAGAGCCCCCGGTCTTGGCGCTGGAATTCGAGAAACTGGCCATTTTTAGGAAACCTCAGACTTATTCTGCAGCGATGCTGCATTGCGGCAGAAATGCGCCGTCTGAGGGTCTATATGCTGCAACTGCTCACAGTTGGAAGGCCGTGAGATGGCGATTGCGGGTGATCCGTCCAAAACCGCCTACGCTGCAGGCGGGCGGTGCCGGTCAGACCTTTGCGTCTCGCGCATGGCAAAAGTGTCAGCCTTTTTGAGCCGAGCAACAATCGTGCGGCAGGCTTGTCCGTCTCGACAAGATCTTCGCCCGTGCGACCGTCCGGCAGGGCGGCCGCTCAATTTCCGCGCAGGGAAGGGCGATTTCCCACGGCTCTGGCGGGCGTCTCATTCGTTAACGCGATCACAAAAACGTGATCTCCGTTAACGTCTCAGCGTCAGACCCACTCCGGCGCGCAGGATGTCCTGATCCGAGCCGCCGCCGCCCGTCGTGCGCTCGTATTCCACGTCGCCGGTCATGTCGAGATAGCGGTTGATGTTCCAGGTCAGGCCGGCGCCGGCGACCCACGTCACGTTGTTGTCGCCGCCCTGGAAATCGCGCAGCGTCGTGCGGCCGGTCAGACGGGCGACGAGGTTGTCGCGCATTTCGTGGGCTATGGCAGAACTCAGCTGATATTCGACCCAGCCGCTCTGGCCCGCTGCCGTCGCGTCCTGGATCGTGGTGCGGAGGCCGATGCCGACATCGGTGCCGCGCCGTGGCGACCAGTTCACATCGCCATCGACCGTGAACGCATCGACCGCGTCGAGACGGGAATCCTCATAGGCAACGCGCTGGTAGCCTGCGGCGAGTTCGCCTCTCAGCTTCTCGCCGAGATCGAATTCGAAACCGGTACGAGCCGCATAGGTGTCGGACGAACGGGCATAGCCCGAGCTGTCCCTGCGGCGGTCGTAGAAGGTGTGGCCGAAGGCGATTTCGGCGAAGGGAACGATCGCGGGCGACAGTTCGTAACCAAGCCGCAGCCGTCCGTCGATACCGGTCCGGTTGCGATCCTTCATGCTGACGACGGTTCCGTTGCCGAGCTTGGCATCGGTATAGATGGAGCGGGTGACATCGACAGCCGCCAGGCCGCGGACCCGACCGAGCTCGCGGGCAACGGAGGCGCCACCGCTGAATTGGTGGATGCCAGCCTGTTCCGATGCTCCGCCGAGGGCGTTCGGATCGGCCACATCCTCCCGTTCGAAGTCGTATCCGGCCGTCAGATGCGCCACCGTGTCATCCGCGAGATCGAGCCTCAGATCGGCATTGAGGTGCGCTTCGGGATCGGTATCGTTCTGATTGCCGCGCAGATTGCGTTCGAACACGCCTTCGCCGGTCACGGTGAGCGAATGGCGCGACCAGTCGGACGTCAGCGTGCCGCGGATGCCGGTCGCGAGATAGTGGCGGGTGTCCTTGTTGCCGCCGGAACGGGTGACTTCGGTATTGATGCTCTGGTTGACCGATGGCCGCAGCATGAATGTGCCGAGCCGGATGCCGGTCGGATCGTCCGGCGTCCGAGGCTCGTCCCGCTGGTCGATCGCTTCGGAACCCGCGTCCAGCGGCTGCTCGTAAGGCTGACTGAGGTCTTCCTCGTAAGGCGGCTCCTGAGCCTCCGGTCCGGCCGCCGGCTCTGCCGGCGCAGATTGGGCATCGGTATCGGTCGCTGTGTCTGCGGCCGTCGGATCGGCAGCGCTGAAGACCTGCGGAGCCTGCGCTTCACGACCGCGGGCGCCGGTCCTTGCGAGGGGTCGGCTACCGCTGGTGACGGTCGTGGTGCCGGCTGTTCCCATCTGCGCGTCGGGCAGCGCCGGAAGCGGGCTCGTATCGCTCGGGAACAGGCTCTGGGCGAGCACGGCCGTGGTGCCGGAAAGCGTCGCGACGGCGACGATCAGGCCGATAGCCTTTCGTCCCCCCTTCCGGGGCGTGCCTGTCTGCGAGATGATTTTCATGAATTGCCCGGCGACCTCGAATGCTTACCCAGACGTAAAGTCCTACGTTGTTCTACATACACATGAGCTCAAGCGCTAAGCGCATGTAACCTAACGGTTTTCTCTACGTTCGGGTGCTTGCGTGCACTCTATTAGGGGAGGGTTATTTTATGGTTAACGATCGGTGAAAAAGCCTGAAATGCAGGCTTCCTGGCGCTCGCGCCTTGACGTCTGAGGCGAACAGGTCTTCGCAGCCGTGGAAGAGCGGAAGCTGGAACGCGCGATGATCGAGCGCAGTCTCGGTCACCGATGACAACAGGTGCCCACTATGCCGCAGTGCTGAAACGGCAGTTTTGAGGTAGGGCTCCTCGCAATAGATAGTGTCAAGCAAAGCCTGGAAATATTCAAATGTGGGATTGGTTCCCGATAGTCTTCATTCCGTTCAAGCTCCTCGTTTTGGGCGCGGGCATGTTCTTCGCCATCAAGTGGCATCACGATCAGGCGAAGAAGGAGAAGTAAGGCAGCCGGCGGACCGTGAGCACCGGTGGAAAACACCATTCACGCCTCGGATTGGCCGGCCTATACCAAGCGATGCGACAGCATTGTCCGCATATGCATGCGCTGATCGTTCAGCGCGGATGATCGTGGATGGCAAGAATGCTTATGCTTACCACAACGGAAAGCCGTATGGTTAAGGATTGGTTGCGCCCGGCATCGAAGCGGTGGACGGCATGCCGCAGCTTTTCGAAGCCGATGGACTTGGATCGGGAAAAGGACTAAGCCTTCCGCATGATCAAGCGAGCATTACAACTTGTTGAACATGACGTGGTCGATTCCGCGTTACGGACAATCTCCTTTCAACAGCAAGGGCTTATCGCGTTAGAAGCCGTGCTGCAGAACGGTCTCGGCACGGCGTTCCGCCAGGCCGCCGAAGTCATCGGCGCCATCGATGGTAGAGTGGTCGTGACCGGCGTCGGCAAGAGCGGGCATATCGGTCGCAAGATCGCGGCGAGCCTTGCATCGACCGGAACGCCGGCCTTCTTCGTCCACCCGGTCGAAGCCAATCATGGCGATCTCGGCATGATCGCTCCCGGAGACGTGGTACTCGCCCTGTCCTGGAGCGGCGAGACGGCCGAATTGCAAGGGATCGTCTCCTTCACCCGCCGTTTCTCCATTCCTCTTATCGCCCTGACGTCCGGTGAGCTGTCGACGCTCGGACGCGAGGCGGATATCGTGCTGCTACTTCCGAAGGTGCAGGAGGCTTGTCCGCACGGACTGGCGCCGACGACGTCGACCTTGCTGCAGCTTGCTCTCGGCGATGCGCTCGCGGTCGCGCTGCTGGAGGCCCGCGGGTTTTCCGCTGCGGATTTCCGCGTCTATCATCCGGGCGGCAAGCTCGGTGCCATGCTCTCGCATGTGAGCGACCTGATGCATATCGGCGACCGCCTGCCGTTGGTGCAGAAGGGCGTATCGGTGCCGGACGCCATTCACGAGCTTTCGGCGAAACGTTTCGGATGCGTCGGCGTCATCGATGACGACGGGCGTCTTTGCGGCGTCGTGACCGATGGCGATATTGCCCGGCATCTCGACAGCAATCTCGGTGCCATGATCGTGGACGAGATCATGACGGCCAACCCGAAAACGGTGGCGAAGGATACGCTTGCGACCGCAGCCATGGCGGTGCTCAACAAGCACAGCATCGGCGCGCTGCTGGTCATCGATACTGACCGTCGTCCGATCGGCATCGTGCATTTCCACGATCTGCTGCGCGTGGGTGTCGCCTGACAAGCGCAAAGTCGTGCCGCATGGACGGCACGACGATCCCGACCACGACCTATCTTTCCCGGTAGAAAATCATCCCACCGTGGTGGAGCGTGTCGTCGTCGACGAACTTCCCGTCCGCGGTGAAGCCGGTGTCGTCCCAATAATCGATATGGGTGCCGGTAACGACATAGCGACCCTGGTAGGCACTCTTGCGACTGCCCCGGGCCTCGTCATAGCGGCCATCGGGTAAAAGCTCCTGGCGGATACGGCCGTCGGCTGTCACCCACATGCCGAGATAGGGATGGTTGACGGGCTGGCTTTGGGTTTGGCTGGTCATAGGTTCCTCTGCTCTGGAGATGTGGACGACCGCACCGAGAGACGCGGCGGTGGCAATGATGATTCCGACGATGATCAGGAGGGGATTGCTCATGGGCCGGTCTCCTCGCCGTCTTCGGCGGAACGGCGCTCCTCGAACAGCCGCGACAGCGCTTGCGATGCCGCGATCGCCTTCGGGAAACCTGCCGGGACGGTCACCATGTAGATGACCTCCTTGAGCTCCTCCTCGGATACGCCGATATTGAGCGCGTAGCCGGCATGAACCCTCATCAGACTGGTTTCGCCGATCGCGGCAAATGCGGCGACGGCCGCGAGCTGGCGCGTCCGATCGTCGAGGCCGGACCGCGACCAGACGTCTCCGAGCGCATAGGCCTCGGTCGCTTCGGCAAGAAACGGGAATTCCCGTCGCATCCCCTCCAGGGTCGGCTGCGCCATGCCCTGATTCAGGCTGCGGATCACCGCCGCGCCGCGCGCCCGTCGCTCATCGGTGGTCTCGGCAAGGGCGGCTTCCGGAGCGAGGCCGAGAAAGGCGGCGGTACCTGCTGCCGCAACGTTGGATCGAAACTGCTGGAACATGCGAACCTCCTTTGACAAACGATCGATCAGTGAGCGGATTTTGTCGGACGGACAACGATCTCGCTGACATCGACATCGTCCGGCTGCTCGATAGCGAAGCGCACGGCACGGCCGATCGCGTCGGGTGTCAGCGCGATGGCGCGGTAGGTCTTCATGCCCTCGATCGCCGCCGTATCCGTGATCGTGTCCGCCAGTTCGCTTTCGACCACGCCCGGATGGACGCAGGTAATCCGCAGCCGATCGTTTTCCTGGCGCAGGCCGTCGGAAATTGCCCGGACGGCATATTTCGTGGCGCAGTAGACCGCCGCTGTCGGCGAGACGCTCAGGGCGCCCACGGACGCGATGTTGATGATGTGGCCGGAGCCGCGCGCCGTCATTTCCGGCAGTACCGCCGCGATGCCGTAGAGAACGCCCTTGATGTTGACGTCAATCATCCTGTCCCACTCGTCAACCTTGAGCGAAGCCATGGGCGACAGCGGCATGACGCCGGCATTGTTGACGATGACGTCGATACGGCCGAATTCCTGCTTTGCCGCCTGCGCGAAAGCCGCGACGTCGGCCTGGTCGGTGACATCCAGCCTGCGGGTGACGACCCTGCCTCCGGCGCTGCGGATCTCGCCGGCAAGCTCCTCCAGCCGGTCGGTGCGGCGGGCACCGAGAACGACCGTCGCGCCGGCCTGGGCAAGTTCGCGGGCGATGCCTGCGCCGATGCCGCTGGATGCACCGGTGATGAGAACGATCTTATCCATCATTTCCTCCTTCGGATTGCCGCTCTATTGCGGTCGTTCGAAAGATAGATGCCGGGGATTGTCGCGATAAGCCGCTTGTGTCTTTCCATTTTGGTTAGTAAAAATAACCAATGACTGCGGATTTCAATGCCTTGGCCGTTTTTGCTCTCGTTGCGGAGGAGAAGAGCTTCCGCGCGGCCGCCGACCGTCTGGGGGTGACCCGCTCGGCAGTCAGCCAGACGATCCGCAGGCTGGAGGAGGGGCTGGGCATTGCGCTCGTCAGCCGCACCACCCGCAGCGTGGCGCTGACGGAGGCCGGCGAGCGGCTTTATGCCGACGCGGCGCCGGCGCTGAGCGACATGCAGACTGCGCTGGATGCGGCGGCCAATCTTCGCGGGCGTCCGCGCGGGAGGTTGCAGCTCGCCGTCTCGTCGATCGCCGAGAGCTTTCTTTCGGGGCCGCTGCTCGCTTCCTTCGCAGAGGAAAATCCGGAGGTGAAACTCCACATCACGGTTACCGACGAGGAGTTCGATATCGTCGCGGAAGGTTATGATGCCGGTGTCCGCCTGGGAGAGGTGATCGCTCAGGACATGATCGCGGTTCCCGTATCCGGCGACCAGAGACAGCTTGCCGTCGCCTCGCCCGATTATGTCGAACGCTTCGGCAGGCCCGAACATCCGCGCGATCTGGCGAACCACCGCTGTATCGGCTGGCGCCGTGCGGCCGGTCTGGCGGCCTATCGCTGGGAGTTTTCCGAGGATGGCCGGGAGTTTTCCGTTTCCGTGCCGGATACGGTTACGACCACCGACATGGCTCTGATGGTGAAGCTGGCGGTGGCCGGCGCCGGCATCAGCTTCGGCATGGAGGAGAGTTTCCGGCCGACGATCGCGCGTGGCGAGCTCGTGCCCCTGCTGGAGGAGTTTTCTCCCCGCTTTCCGGGATTCTACCTTTATTATCCGAGCCGCCGCAATCTGGCGCCCAAGCTTCGGGCATTCGTCGATCACCTTCGCGGCTTCCGGCACGCGCATGCGGCAGCACCGAAGTGATATGCGGCGGCGGATTTCGCAGCAGATGCTTCAAACGGAGCGGTGCCGGTGCTATTGCCGGCCGAAGACGGCGATGTCGGTCGGGCATCGCGCGGAACCGGGGCAGTGCGCAGACATAGGCGAAGGGCATGGACGACAACTCTTCTCCCTATATTCTCTTCCGTGACGATCTCGCCGGCAGGCATCTGCTGTTCGTTTCCCTCATCGATACAGTGATCGCGCGCGGGGTGGACGACGTCGTTCCGGCGCTGCGGAAGCTGGAGGAATACCGGTCGCAGGGGAAATGGCTTGCGGGATATCTCGCCTATGAAGCGGGCTTCGCCTTCGAGGAGAAGCTTCGCGGCAAGGTCTCCGGCGGCCGCGAGACGCCTCTGGTCTGCATGGGCGTATTCGATGCCCCCTGCGCGGATGGCGACGCGCTATCTTTGCCGCCGGATGACGTTTTGCTCGCGCATGCTCGTCTGGAAAAGCCTCGTGTCGCCTGGGACGAAGAGACCTATGCCGGCCGCTTCGCCATTCTTCACGAACATCTGCGCAGGGGAGATTGCTTCCAGGCCAATCTCACCATGCCGATCGAGGCGAACTGGCAAGGTGACGCGCGTGCGCTCTTCTGGTCCCTGATCGAGCGTCAGCCGGTCCGTTACGGCGCGCTCGTCCAGCTCGGCGGGCCGGCCATCGTTTCCCGGTCACCGGAACTGTTTTTCTCCGTCGACGACGCCGGCTGGATCGAGACCCATCCCATGAAGGGGACCGCGGCACGCGGTGCATCCGTGCAAGAGGACGAAGCGATCAAGTCGCAAATGCTGGCGGACGAGAAGACGCTGGCGGAAAACCGCATGATCGTCGATCTCCTGCGCAACGACATCTCCCGCATCAGCGAGGCCGGAACGCTTTCGGTGCCCAGGCTCTTCGATATCGAGACCTATCCCACGGTGCACCAGATGGTCAGTCACGTCCGGGCAAAGCTGCTGCCGCAAACGGGCCTGCCGGAGATCATGGCGGCGCTCTTTCCCTGCGGCTCGATCACCGGCGCGCCGAAGCTCAGCGCCATGACGATCCTGCACAAGCTGGAAGCCGGACCACGAGACGTCTATTGTGGGGCGATCGGCTGGTGCAGCCCGTCGGGATCGATGCGATTTTCGGTGGCGATCCGAACGCTGTCACTTTTCACGGGCGGCCGTGCGGTCTTCAATGTCGGCGGCGGCATCGTGTTCGATTCGGTACCGCAGGCGGAATACGATGAGTGCCTGCTGAAGGCCCGGTTTGCGGTGGGAGACCAATGGATTTCTCGTTGATCGAGACGATGCGCTGGGAGCCGGCCTCCGGCTTTCTCCGGGTCGAGCAGCATCTGAGGCGGCTCAGCCGTTCCGCCGACGCGCTCGGTTTCCGCCAGCCGCAGGATGCCAGGCAGCAGCTGCAGGAGGCCGTCGGCGGCGAGGAGAGCCTGCGCGTCCGTCTCGTCATGTCCTTCCGCGGCAAGATCGAGGTCACGACGTCGCCTTTCGTGCCGCAGGGCGCCGATACCGTCTGGCGGATCAGGATCGCCGCGACGAGGCTGAAGTCGGACGATCCGCTCTACCGGCACAAGACTTCCAGGCGCGAACCCTATGAGGCGGCGCGCGCGGAATATTCTGCCGAAGAGGCCGACGAGGTGCTGCTGATGAACGAGCGGGAAGAGCTTTGCGAGGGCACCATCACCAACCTGTTCGTCGAGGATCATGACGGAATGCTGCTGACGCCGCCGATCGCCAGCGGCATCCTGCCCGGCGTGCTTCGGGCAGATCTCATCCGCGAACGTCAGGCAAAGGGGAGCGTGCTGACGGTCCCGATGCTGGAGGAGGCCACGCGCGCGGGACGGAAGATCTTCGTCGGCAACTCGCTGCGCGGGCTTATCCGCGCCGAACTGGCGAGGGATGCGGGCTGATCCGTTTCCGGGCGCCGATTTACGGGCCGGTAGGTTGAAAGGCCGACGGGATGAAAGCAAACTGCGGTGAAGCGGAGACGATTGCCGAACAGATGCCAACCTACACCCCCTATGACGGCTCATCCACGCCCTTCACCATCGGACTTTCCCAACTCCCGCCGGAGCGCTGGATCGAGCCGGACGACGATCTGGGATCCCAGGTCGCGCTGAAGCGGCAGCTGGTTGCCGAACATGGCGATCACGTCCTGCGTGCGGAACCCGACACCGAGGCCGCCCAGCAGGAGATACTCGATCTCCTGACCGGCTATCTGTCTGCGCACCATGCCGATCGCTACCGCCTGGATGGCGACCGCATGTCGGTGGCAGGAAGCGGGATGGATATCGCAGATCCGGACATGATCCCGCTGCATCGCGCCGGCCTGCTCGTACAGGACGACCTCGTGCTGATGCGCAGGGGAGAAGAGGGGTGGCGCATCGCTGCTGCCTTCCTCGCCTTTCCGTCGTCCTGGCGGCTGTCCGACAAGTTCGGCCGCGTGATGGACGAGGTCCATGCGCCGGTGCCCGGTTTCGAAGGCGGCAGCCGCAATGCCGGGCTCATCAACCGGATGTTCGACAACCTGCCGCCGGGGCGGCTGGTGGTGCGCTGGAACTGGTCGGTCAACTGGCGCCACGCGCTCTATCATCCCCGGCCCGAGACCGCCGACGAGAAGCGCGAGGTGCCGGCCGAAAGGTCGATCATCCGGGTGGAACGGCAAACGTTGAGAAAGCTCTCGAAATCGGGCGACATCCTCTTCACCATCCGCATCTATCTCGATCCCGTAGCCGCCATTCTCGCTCAGCCGAATGCCGAGGTGCTCGCCAATTCCATGGCTTCGCAGCTGGAGGCACTGACCCTCGGCGAGGCCGATTACAAGGGACTGGCGGACAAACGGACGGAGCTCGTCGCCCATCTGCGGGGCGCGGGAGCGGGCAGGGCTCCGGCGCAATAGTGCCTTGGCTTTGCCGCCTTCGTGGAACAAACCCTTTATTGTGACGGAAATTTATGATTTAGGGCCGCGCATCATAACGCGCGTTACACTGATCCGCTAAGTCTCGTGATGCCAGGCTGCGGTTGTGCAATAGCAGTCAATTCCACAGGGAGAATGACATGTCAGAAAAGACCTATCCGGTGCATGGCGAAATCACCGGCCCGATCGTGATGATCGGTTTCGGTTCGATCGGTCGCGGCACGCTGCCGCTGATCGAGCGCCATTTCAAGTTCGACAAGAGCCGGATGGTCGTCATCGACCCGCGCGACGAAGCCGCGGACATGGAAATTCTCAAGAAGCACGGCGTTCGCCACATCAAGGCGCATGTGACGAAGGACAATTACAAGGACCTGCTCAAGCCGCTGCTCGACGACGGCAAGGGCGGTCAGGGCTTCTGCGTCAACCTGTCGGTCGATACCGGCTCGCTCGACCTGATGAAGCTCTGCCGCAAGCTCGACGTGCTTTACATCGATACGGTCGTCGAGCCGTGGCTCGGCTTCTATTTCGACAAGAACATGAAGAATTCCGAGCGTACCAACTACGCCCTGCGTGAGACCGTCCGCAAGGAGAAGGCAAAGAACCCGGGCGGCGCGACGGCCGTTTCCACCTGCGGCGCCAATCCGGGCATGGTCTCCTGGTTCGTCAAGCAGGCGCTCGTCAACCTCGCCAACGATACGGGCCTGAAGTTCGACGAGCCGGATCAGCACGACCGCGAGGGCTGGGCGAAGCTGATGAAGAAGCTCGGCGTGAAGGGCGTGCATATTGCAGAGCGCGACACCCAGCGCACCAAGCATCCGAAGCCGCTCAACGTGTTCTGGAACACCTGGTCGGTCGAAGGCTTCATTTCGGAAGGCCTGCAGCCCGCCGAACTCGGCTGGGGCACCCATGAGAACTGGATGCCGAAGAACGCCAAGAAGCACAAGAAGGGCTGCCAGGCGGCCATCTACCTGGAACAGCCGGGCGCCAATACCCGCGTCCGTACCTGGTGCCCGACGCCCGGCCCGCAATACGGCTTCCTCGTCACCCA
>JBQGDG010000274.1:0-20665 GCA_052038935.1 Neorhizobium sp.
AGCGTTCACCTCGGCCTCGATATCGTCCGTTATGTCATGTCGCCGCCCATCCAGAAGGCGATGGACCTGCTGAGCCTCGGCCTCATCACGCTCTTCGGCATCGGCATGGCCTACTATTCGTCGCTTCTGGCCGCAGGTACGTGGTCTGCCCGCATTCCGGTGCTCGGCTGGCCGGGTGGCACCGACTTCTTCCCCATCATCGCAGGCGGCGCCATGATCGCCATCTTCGCCCTCGAGCGCTTCATCGACGTCGCGATCGGCGAGGAAGTCGCCGCAGACGTCGTTATCCAGGAGGCCGCATAATGGCCTATACGATCCTTTTCGGTGCCTTCACCTTCCTGATGATCATCGGCATGCCGATCGCGTTCTGCCTCGGCATCGCGTCCTTCGCCACCGTCCTCTATCTCGGGCTGCCGCCGATCGTCGTCTTCCAGCAGATGAACTCCGGCATGAACGTCTTCGCCATGATGGCGATCCCCTTCTTCATCTTTGCCGGCGACCTGATGGTACGCGGCGGCATCGCGGCCCGCCTGATCCGGTTTGCCGCCGGCCTTGTCGGCCACATGCGCGGCGGTCTGGGCCAGGTCAACGTCGTCGCTTCGACGCTTTTCGGCGGTATTTCCGGTTCCGCGGTCGCCGATGCCTCGGCTGTCGGCGGGCTGATGATCCCTCAGATGGCGAAACGCGGCTACGACCGCGATTACGCGGTGAACGTCACCGCCAACGCCGCCATCATCGCCCTGATGATCCCGCCGTCGCACAACATGATCCTCTATTCGATCGCAGCCGGCGGCAACGTCTCGGTCGCCGATCTCTTCACGGCCGGCATCATTCCCGGTCTGCTTCTGGCCGCGGCGCTGATGTTTACCGCCTGGTGGGTCGCGGTAAAACGCGGTTATCCGGCCGATGCCTTTCCGGGCTTCAGGCGCGTCGGCTATTACCTGCTGGCCTCGCTGCCGGGCATCCTCTTGATCGCCATCATCTTCGGCGGCGTGCGTTCCGGCGTCTTCACCGCCACGGAAAGCTCCTGCATCGCCGTGCTCTACGCCTTTCTGGTCGCGATGCTGGTCTACCGGGAGCTGAACTGGGAAGGTTTCGTCGAAGCCGTCATGGGCGCGGTCCGCACCACGGCCATGGTCCTGCTGGTCATCGGCACCGCTGCCTCGTTCGGATGGCTGATGGCCTTCCTGCAGGTCCAGACGCTGATCATCGCCGCCATCAGCGCGATCTCGGACAATCCGATCATCGTGCTCCTGATGATCAACCTCATCCTGCTCGTGCTCGGCACCTTCATGGACATGGCGCCGATGGTCATCATCGCCACGCCGATTCTGCTTCCGGTGGTCAAGGCATTCGGCATCGACCCGGTCCATTTCGGCGTCGTGATGATCCTGAATGCAGGCATAGGCCTTAACACGCCCCCTGTCGGAACCGTTCTCTTCGTCAGTTGTGCGGTGGGCGGCATATCGATCCGGGAAGCGATGCGGACGATCTGGCCGTTTTTCGGCGCCAGCCTCGCGGTTCTCCTTGCGGTGACATACATCCCCGCCCTTTCGCTCTGGCTGCCGGCCCTCTTCCGTTAAGCCGGGTGCAACGAGCCGCGTCAGATCCCGCTACGGCGGGATCTTTCGTTTGAGGGCATCGCATTGCCGAGAGAAATTGTGGTTCACCCGCGCGGCTGCTCCCGCTATGGTCACGTCATTGCATCGCTTTACCCTTATGGATTTGCCATGACCGATACCGTGACCAGCCGTTTTCTCCGCTATGTCGTCCTCGATACCCAGTCGGATGCATCCTCCTCGTCCCAGCCCTCGACGATGAAGCAGCTCGATCTCGGCAGGATGCTCGTGGAAGAGCTCCGGGCGATCGGCGTCACCGATGCGGAACTCGACGAGCATGGTTATGTCTATGCCACCATCCCGTCCAATACCGGCAAGAACAACGTACCTGTCATCTGCTTCTGCTCCCATATGGACACGGCGCCGGATTTCTCCGGCACCAATGTCAGGCCGCAACTGATCCGCAACTATCAGGGCGGCGATATCACGCTTCCGGGCGATAAGAGCCGCGTCATCCGCACGGCGGAACATCCCGAGCTGAAGAACCAGATCGGCAACGACATCATCACCTCCGACGGCACGACGCTGCTCGGCGCCGACGACAAGGCCGGCATCGCCGAGATCATGACCGCGGCGGAGTTCCTCATCGCCAATCCGGACATCAGGCACGGCGCGATCCGCATCCTCTTCACTCCCGACGAGGAAATCGCCCGCGGCGTCGAAAAGGTCGATCTGCGGAAGCTTGGTGCCGATTTCGGTTACACGCTCGACGGTGAAACCGCCGGCACGATCGAGGACGAAACCTTCTCCGCCGATGCGGCCGAGATCGTCATTACCGGCGTCGCCATTCATCCCGGCTTCGCTTACGGCAAGATGGAAAACGCCATCCGCATCGCCGGCGACATCATCGCCAGGCTGCCGCGCGACATGGCGCCGGAAACGACCCGAGGCCGCGACGGCTTCATCCATCCGACCGGCGTCTCCGGCACGATGGAAGGCGCCAGGATCAACCTGATCCTGCGCGATTTCACCGTCGACGGCCTGAAGGCGAAGGCAAAGCTCTTGGAGACGATCGTCGCGGAGGTCATGGCCGGCTATCCGGGCTCTTCTCACGTACTGAAGATCGCCGAGCAGTACCGCAACATGAAAGAGGTGCTGGACCGGCATCCCGAGATCGTCGAGAACGCCCTGGAGGCGATAAGCCGGGCGGGCATGTCACCCGTGCGCGGCAGCATCCGCGGCGGCACGGACGGCTCTCGCCTGTCCTTCATGGGCCTTCCCTGCCCCAACATCTTCGCCGGCGGCCACGCCTTCCACTCGCCGCTGGAATGGGTAAGCAGCCAGGACATGGAACGCGCCGTCAAGACGATCGTCGAGCTTGCAAAGTTGTGGGAAGAGCGCGCCTAGGAGAGGCTTGTTCCTCCGATCACCGCATCCGTGAGCTGCCGCGATCCGGCGTCGGCCAGCTCAGCCGAGGGGACCGAGCAGCCGGATATATTCGCGTTCGCACTCGCCATAGGCGTCGCTGGCGAACCGTTCCAGAGCCTGCCGATCCCGCACGATGATCATGCCCCGTTCGGAATAGATGAGCTTGCGCCCTTCCAGGACATGCAGCGCCGTCGTGACGCTCGGCCGGCGCACCGCCAGCATGATCGAGAGAAATTCGTGGGTGAGGCTGATCTCGTCGCCGTCGGTGCGGTCATGGCACATCAGTATCCAGCGCGCCAATCGCTCGTCGATATGGTGGACCGCATTGGAGAGCGACGTGTAGGCCCCCTGCACGGAAAGAGCCTGCACGTAGCGGCCGAGAAGGGTCTTGAGATCGGCATCGTTGTCGAGCAGCTGTTTGAGCACGGCGGTCGGGATACGATACCCCTCGCCCTGAACCTGCATGAAGATCGAATACGGGTCGCTGCCGGCATCGAGAACGACCGCCGCGGGCGTCATTCCGTCGCGCCCGAAAAGCCCGACTTCGGCATGCTGCCCCTGCGGCGAGCGCGCGACGATGGAAGCGATTCCGGTCTCGGGAAAATAGGCGAATTCCGCCTCCTCATGCGGTTCGGAAAGCTCGAATCCGCGCGGAAGTTCTTGAAATTCAAGATGTCCTGCAACTGCCGAAAAACTGCCTGATGACATGAGCCGGAGCAGATTGTTCCGAACCGCGGTTTGCCGAATCTCACCCATCTCTTACCCTTGAAAAGCAGAACACGGCCTATTCGGCTTTCCTCTGGAACGAGTAGTCTCCGCTCGATTTGATAATTCCATCTATGACCAGAAAATTCGCGACACAACCCGGCAGGACGACTCGGTACGGTATCAGACAAAGGGGTACACCGGCGGGAAAACCGTTTATGTTATCAGTATCTTGTGCCTTCAGGGATTCGCTTTGCCCGATACGCTGATATTGCTGCTCGAAGACCAACCGCTGATCTCCCTGGACATCGAGGAAGCGCTGGCGGACAAGGGCATGCGCAATGTCGTCACCCTTCGTTCGCGCAAGGAGGCCATGGCCTGGCTGGCCGGTTCCTCGCCGGACTTCGTGCTTCTCGATCTCTACCTCGACGACGGCGACAGTCGCCCGATCCTCGAGCACTTGAGAGACGTCCGGGTCCCCTTCATGATCTACACCGGAAGCGATCGTCCGCCGGAATGGGACGACAGTCTGTTCGAATATGGCGAATGGATGAACAAGCCCAGCAATCCCGATGCCTTGGCGGACAGGATCAGGGAGCGGCTGGACGCTAGCTGATCCGGCTGAGCTTGAGATCGGGAGCATTCTCCCCGAATAGGCGTTCGTATTCACGTTCGCTGCCGCCGTAGGAATCGGCTGCAAACTGCTCCAGCGCCGTCCTGTTCCTGACGACGATCGTGCCGCGATGGGAGTAGATCAGCTGCTTTCCTTCCAGAACATGCAGCGACACCGTGACGCTCGGTCGACGCACCGACAGCATGATCGCGAGGAATTCGTGGGTGAGATCGATCGTGTCGCCCTCGACGCGGTCGTGGCACATTAATATCCAGCGCGCCAGACGCTCGTCCACCGAATGAATGGCGTTCGAAAGCGCCGTGAAGGACGACTGGCTCAGCGCCACATGCGCCCACCGCATCAGCAGGCGCTTGGCGGATGGAGAAGTGTCCAGCAGGTCCCGCATGTGTGCGATGGAAATACGCCCGCCCCGGCCCGGCACCTGCATCACGACGAGATAGGGCGTGTCGGTGGCACCGAGCGCGACCGAGGCCGGCGACACTCCTTCGCGGCCCAGGAGCCCGATCTCCGTGCGCTTGCCCGACGGCGATACGACAACGGTCGAAACGACGCCCGAAAACGGAAAATAGCAGTATTCGAAGGCTTCGCCCGGTGCCGACAGCACGAAACCCTGGGGCAGGTCCACCTCTTCCAGAGCCGGCTCGATGACGGCGTAATCTTCCTGGGAGAGAAGAGACAGCAGCTTGTTTCGGTTTCGCATGAACCTTCCTCTGTCGCCTGGGGCCACGTGCCCGGTGCCTGCTGCTGGAAACGCAGCTCGGGCAGAACCCCGACAAGTCCAAACGGCCTCGTCGGCAACGGGTTCCAAACCACTTGAAGTTACCGCCCGGCACTCCCACCTGTTTATTGCCGGTTGCCTGTAAGGGACCGGCGCAATGAACAGCAGCTTCTTCTGACCATGTCGCTTGATGAGGATATGGTACGGCGAGGACATTCGGACCTGTAGCGCTCGCCTTTGCGGAGCGCCGTCATACCCCTTTGCTCAAGACGGCTCGGTGCAGCCGCTGCGTTGCGTCACCTGCGTGTATCGCGTCTGGAGGTAATGATGAGACAGGATCCTTATGACATTTTGGGCGTGAAACGGGATGCGTCGCAAAAGGACATCCAGGCCGCCTTCCGCAAGCTTGCCAAGAAATGCCACCCCGATCTCAACCCCGGCGATGAGAAGGCCGAGGATCTCTTCAAGGAGATCTCCGCCGCCCACGAAATTCTGGGCGACGCGGACAAGCGCGGCCGTTTCGATCGCGGCGAGATCGATATCGACGGTACCGAACGTGCGCCCTTCCGGAATTATCGGGAATATGCGGGAGCGGATGCCGGAGACGCCTATTTCCAGGAAGGCAGCTTTTCGCCGTTCGACGGTTTCGACGATATCTTCGCGAGCTTCATGTCGCGCCGCGGCGGCGGCTCGCAGCCACGGGCCGGAACGGATATTCACTACGCGATGGATGTCGGCTTCCTCGATGCCGTAAACGGAGTGACGAAAACCGTATCGCTTGGACCGGGCTCGTCGCTCGAGGTCAAAATTCCCGCGGGAACCCGCGACGGCCAGGTCCTGCGCCTTCGCGGCAAGGGCGCGAAGGGCCCGGCTGCGGGGTCCGAGGGGGATGCGCTGATCGAGATGAAGGTCAGGCCTCACGCCTTCTTTTCGCGTGACGGAGACGATATCCGTCTCGATGTGCCCATCTCGATCCGCGAGGCCGTCCTCGGCGGCAAGGTCAAGGTGCCCACCCCGGCGGGCTATGTGAATGTCGCGCTGAAGCCCGGCACCGGTTCGGGAACCACCCTTCGCCTCAAGGGCAAGGGCGCTCCGAAGCCCGGCGGCGGGCACGGAGACTGCCTCGTCACCGTCAGGATCGTCTTGCCGGAAAGTCCCGATCCGGAGCTGATCTCCTTCATGGAAACCTGGGCTGCAGGCGCCGCCGAGGATCCGCGCGGGCATCTGAAGCTTTGAGCCGCACGTGGCCGAAACGGATTGGCGACCTTTTGGTAACACTGGTCTGCAACACTTGACATATGCCGCTCGGGCCCCATCTGGCCCGAGCCAAGAAAAAAACAATGAAAAAAACAACGATTGCGATGTCTGATACCAGCTCCTTGAACGACTGTCCGAATATCCTGCTTCTGGAGGACGACCTGCTCCTCGCCATGGATATGGAGGACCACCTCCTGCAGACCGGCCACAAGATCATCGGCCCCTTCGGGCGGATCGCCGACGCGATTGATGCCATTCCGCGCAATGATCTCGCGGGCGCCATCGTCGATCTCAACCTGCATGGAGAACTGTCGTTCCCGGTCATCGAGATGCTGCAGGAGAGATCGGTGCCGATCATCATCTGCAGCGGTTATGCCGAACTGCCCGAACTGAAGAACAGACTGCGCGGGCTGCCGATGCTGCCCAAGCCCTGGAGCCCGCAGAAGCTCAGTCATCTGATGCAGGAAACGTTTGGCGTCAGCAACCGCGCGTGATCGTCACGCCATTGCGGGCGGCGGGAACGTGATCTCGCAGACGAGACCGCCCGGCGCATAGTCCATGTGCACTTCCCCCTGCAGTTCGTACTGGATGCTTCGCTGGATCAGCGTCGTGCCGAACCCTTCCTCTTCGGGCGGCAAAACCTCCGGCCCGCCGATCTCGGTCCATTTCAGCCTGACGGTGTCATCCGCCGCCGACATCTCCCAGCCGATCCTGATATGACCCTGGTCATTCGCCAGCGCCCCGTATTTGACGGCATTCGTCGTCAGCTCGTTGATGACCATGCTGAGCGCGAGAGCCGCCTTCGGGTCCAGCAGGACGAGCGGACCCGGCTCGACGCCGAAGCGCTCCCCCCTGCCCTGGATGTACGGCGCGAGGGTCCGGCGGATGACCTCCAGAAGCTCGGCCTGGCTCCAGTTCGTTTCGAACAGCAGCGCATGGGCATCCGCCATCGCCCGCAGCCTCCCGAGCAGGTTCTGCGAATAGCCTTCGACCGACGTGCTGTTTCTGGCGGTACGCCGCACCAGTGACATCACCATCGCCATCGTGTTCTTGACGCGGTGGCTGAGTTCGCGGACCAGCAGCTCCTTCTGGTGCTGAGCCCGCCGATGTTCCGCCTTGACCCGCGCCTCCGCCAGCGCCCGCGCCACGGCGGCCGGCAACCGGATGAGCCGTTGCTTGAGCACGTAGTCGGTCGCGCCGTGCCGGAAGGATTCGATCGCGACCTCCTCGCCCAGAACGCCGGAAACGAAGATGAAGGGTATTTCTGGAGCCTCGCGGCTCGCCATTTCCAGGGCCGTCATTCCATCGAAATCGGGCAGCGAGAAATCCGACAGGATGAGATCGAACCCGCCCTCGTCGAGCGCCCGGACATAATCGCTTCGCGTTATCGCCTGCCTGATCTCCGGCTTCGGCTCCATCTGGTCGAGATGCTCGCGAATGAGCTCGGCATCGAGCGTGCTGTCTTCGAGCAGGAGGATCTTCGGTATGTCCATGGCCACCTCAGAATGAGCCATGATTGCGATGTCCCGGCGGCGGCTCGTTGAGCAGCGCCCAGAACATGCCGAGATCCTGAATGGCCTTGAAGAATTCGTTGAACTCGACCGGCTTTACCACGAACGCATTCACGCCGAGTTCGTAACTGGTCACGAGATCCTTTTCCTCCCGCGAGGACGTGAGCATGACGATCGGTATGTGACGCAGCCTTTCGTCCTTCTTCACCTTCGCCAGAACTTCGAGCCCGTCGATCTTGGGCAGTTTGAGATCGAGCAGGACGACGGTTGGATCGCCGTCGGCGCGACCGTCGTGGATACCGGTTCCGAAGAGGTAGTCGATCGCTTCCGCGCCATCGCGGGCAATGACGATCTCGTTCGCCAGCTGGCACTTTTCCAGGGCAGCAAGCGTGAGTTCGAGATCGCGCGGGCTGTCCTCGACGAGCAGGATGGGACGAAGTTTAGACAATGGCGCGCCCTTTCTTTTCAGGCGTGGGCAAAGCGAAGACGAAGGATGCTCCCTTTTCGACCTCGCCGCTGGCGGTGATGCTACCGTTGTGGCGTTCGACGATTCGGCGGACGAGGGCAAGCCCGATACCGGTGCCTTCGAAATCCTCGGCCTTCTGCAGCCGCTGGAAGACGCCGAAAAGCTTGTTGAGATAGGTCATGTCGAAACCGACGCCGTTGTCGGAGACGCTGAACCTGACGATATCGCCCTCGATCACACCATCGACGGCAATCCTCGCCGGATTGCGGGGACGCGTGTATTTCACCGCGTTGTCGATGAGATTGAACCAGACCTGCCGGAGCAGCGTCGCGTCGCCCCAGGCGTCCGGCAATCTGGCGATCGACCATTCGACCTCGCGCCCCTCGACATTGATCATCACTGTCTTGACCACCTCGGACACGAGCTTGTTCATGTCCACCTTCTTGTGGGCGATGGAAGCACGGCCGAGTTGCGAAAAGTTGAGGAGATCGTCCACCAGCCGCCCGGCGGCGAGCGCGGAGTCGGAGATGTTGTGCAGGTAGTGCCTGGACTTGTCGTCCAGGCTTTGCTCTCGCTCGCTCAGCAATTGGGCAAAACCGACGATGTGGCGGAAGGGTGCGCGAAGGTCATGGGAAACGGAATAGGAAAAAGCCTCGAGGTCCTTGTTGGAACGCTGCAGCTCGCCGGTAAGTTCCGCCAGTTCTTCCGCCTTGCGAAGCACGATGCCGACGATCGAGCTTCTGAGGTCGCGGGCCGCCGCCAGTTCCGCCTCCGTCCATTCGGGCGCATGCAGGCGCACCTGCTCCCGCCAGGCTTCGAAAGACTTGCGCGGATGGATGCGTCCCGCCTCCCGCACGATCTTGTGGGGATTGCCTCCCCAATGGACGGTGGTGATCACCTCCGGACGGAACCAGATCAGCCAGCTCGGATAGAGTTCGGAAATACGGATCGCTATGATGCCGCTCGCGTCGCCGGCAAAGGGTTCGCTTTGCGGGAAGATCGAGGCCAGGGACGACGTCTGGAATATGTCCTGGGCATCGTTTTGTTTCAGCCAGTCGACGATCGCGCGAACCTGTTCTTCGCTCGGCGTCACCCCGGCGGTAAAATAGTGGTCTTCGGTGACGATCGATGCACCGGCGGCCTTCACCTGCGCCAGGAGATCGTCTGCGGCGCCGACGAGGCCGCGCGGCCAGCTGGCATTGGCGCTCATCGATGCCAGCAGCCTGCTCGACACGCGCCCGAGCTCCACCCGGCTCTCCGCATCGATCGCATGGATCAGCGCCGATATCCGCATCGCCAGCGATTGCACGACGAAATCGCAGATGTCGCGGATTGTCGTCGCCACCGGTCGCGGGGCGGCACTGTGACACGATACCAGCCCCCAGAGCCTGCCGTCGATCAGGATCGCGATCGACATGGATGCCGATGTTCCCATGTTGCGCATGTATTCGAGATGCACGGGCGAGACGCTGCGCAACTGGGCGAGACTGAGATCGAGCGGTTCGCCCGTCGCCGGATCCAGCGCGGGCTCGATCGGCTCCGGCTGATAGTCGGCATCGGGGATGAGCCGCACCCGGTTCGACGCATAGAGCGCACGCGCCTGCGCCGGAATGTCGGATGCCGGAAAACGCAAACCGAGATAGGACGGCAGCCGGCCATTTCCTGCCTCGGCGACAACGTGACCGTTCCATTCATGATCGAAACGGTAGGCGAGAACCCGGTCGAACCCGGTGAGGTCGGCCACGAACCGTACGGTTGCGGCAAGCGAGCCGTCGAGATCGGCCTGTCCCGAGAGGCTCTGGGCAAAATCGCGAAGACGCGACAGCAGCCCGTCCGTGCTTCCGGCCTCGTTCCGCTCGACCTCGATGACGATCAGTGCTCCCGCCCGGTGCGCCATCACCTGCAGATCGCTCTCCGGCACGCGCAATTGCAGGTTCGGCTCGGAGGTCATGTGCCATGACCGCAGCCGATCCGACAGCGGCGCCATGGCCGCCGGGAGCGCATGTCCGGGAAGCACCTCGCATCGAAGGAAAGCCGCCGCGTTGCGGCTCGCCTGCACGACGCTCATATCGTCCGGGCGCACCGTCAGAAGAGCGCCATGGGGCTGGATAGCGCCGGGAATATGGATCGGCTCCCGGGCGCAGGCGTCCAAGTCCGAGACGGGTAGACTCAAAACCGTTCCTCAACTTTCGCTGCTATCGCATCGGATCGGATCGAAGATCGGGCTCGATTTCCGGAAAGTCCGATGCATAGATTCTGAAATTGCGCGCTCCTCGCGCGTCTCTTCCGACGCAGGGAACGCTGACGATGCGGAGTGCCTACCTTAAGCGGCGGTCGACGGCGAACCCGGCCAAGATAACCGAGTGACGCCCAAAGTAAACCGGCCGGCGCCTGATTGGGACGCCGAAGCGGTTGTCAGAGAGGACCGGAGAATTTCTGCGCAACCGCGTAGCCGATAACGGCTGAAAGCGACGTCAGCACCGTTCCCCAGGCCATATCCATGGCGCTCACGGCGGGCGACCAGTTCTTCAACGTCGCGAGATTGGTCATGTCATAGGTACCGTAGGCGATGAAGCCGAGAATGGCCCCCGCGAGCGCGGCTGTCGTCCAGCTGCCCGAAACCATGGCCGGCTGCACGGCGAAATAGACGATCCCTGCGACATAGAAGAGATAAAAGACGCCCGCCGCGACGAAATTCGGCTGGTCAAGCAGCAGACCGCCGATCCGGCTGCGGTAGAAACCGGTTGCGATCGTCCCGAGCCAGAGGAAGTCGAGACCGAGAAAAGTGACGGCTGTCGCCACATAGGCGATTACATAGGTCATCGAACCTCTCCTTCCGGGCCCCGATGAGGGCGGCTAGATCTTCAGGATCGGCTGCAGAAGACGGACGATCCAGCTCGAGAATTTCAGGGGCGCCTCGGTAACGGCGAGGCAGATGCAGTCCTCGCCCTCGGTCGCGGTCGGCGTGTGCAGCAGGTCGCCGTCGGCCTCCTCGATATCGCCCCGACCGAAGAGCTCCTCGCCGTCTCGAAAACTGCCGGCAAGCACCAGCGTCAGTTCACGGCCGTCGTGAGTATGTTCGGGAACCGGCTTCCCGGCCGGAATACGCAGCAGTCTCACCTGGGTTTCCGGGTCCTGCGTCTCGATCAGGATCTGATAGGCGCCGCGGCCGAGGGCGCGCCATTTCAGGTCGGCGAGATCCCCGCCGACATAGGATCGCAAAGGTTCGGGCAATACTGCGGAAGGCTCGGGCGCGGGAGGGGCCGGCCGGATCTCCTCGGCCTCCAGGTTGATCGCCCGCGTCTTGAACAACGCCCAGGCATCTTCGACATCGGCGTCTGCCGGCACCTTTTCGAGCAGGGCACCGGCCGCGCCCTCCATCACCGCCAGCCGCTGCCGGCATTCGGGGCAAAGCGCGAGATGGCTGGCGACCGCAAGGCTCCAGCCCTCCGACAGGCTTCCCGAAGCATAGTCGACGAGAAAGGCATCGCTGATATGATGCTTGACGCTCATAGCCGGCCGTCCAACGCTAGTCTCAACTTCTCGAAGGCCAGCCTGATGCGGGACTTGACCGTCCCGAGCGGCACGCCGAGATCCTTTGCTATTTCCGAATGCGACGCCTCGTCGAAAAACGCGCGCCGCAGCACGTCGAGCTGATCGGCGGGCAGCGCGGCCATCGCACCGCGCAGCAGCTGCGCCTCCTGAAGCTGCTGGAACTCCTCATCCGCGCCGGGCATGTCGTCGGCCACGAAAGCGGGATCGTTGACGTCGATTTCCGGCCGCCGGCGGCGGTAGGCGTCGATCCTGATATTGCGGGCGATGGTATAGATCCATGCGGAGACGTTGCCCTTCAGCGGGTCGAACTGCACCGCCTTGTTCCACACCGCAGCCATGGTTTCCTGCATCAGCTCCTCGGCCGTCTGCCGGTCCTTGGTCTTGACCGCCATGAAGCTGCGGATCCGCGGCGCATAGAAGCGGAATATCGCCTCGAAGGCGTCGACCCGCCGCTCGCGACCGACGATCGCCAGCAAGCGGGCCATCTCGCCTTGCGAAAGGTCGTCGGCTGTCAGGCCGTCGGAATTCTTCTTGTTCATCCTGAACCCATGCGCTGCCCGTGCGATCGGTCTCACGACCGCCGGTCGCCTGTTCTGGCACGTCTCTGCCGAGATAGGAATGCTCAGGTTCATGGCAAGCACTACGGCCTGTCGTGAACCGCAGATCACGCATCGCATAAAAATTTTAGAGAGATCCGATTGGCGCGCTACCTCGTAATGAACGGGATCGAACGAGAGGATGCGACAATGAGGCCTTTGGATCGCGCAGACGGACGCCGGACCGGCAGGGTCGCGGTCATAGGCTCGGGCATCAGCGGACTGTCCGCCGCATGGCTGCTGTCGAAGAGCTGCGACGTCGTGATCTATGAAAGCTCCTCCAGGCTGGGCGGACACGCCCATACCGTGACGGTGGAGATGGATGGCCGGACCATTCCCGTCGATACCGGCTTCATCGTCTATAACGAAACCAACTATCCCAACCTCGTCGCCATGTTCGATCACCTGAAGGTGAAGACGATAGCCTCCGACATGTCTTTTGCCGCCTCCATGGACGAAGGCGGTTTCGAATATAGCGGGACTGGGCTGAGCGGGCTTCTCGGCCAGAAGCGCAATGTGCTGCGCCCCCGCTTCTGGATGATGTTCAGGGACATCCTGAAATTCTACAAGCAGGCGCCCGCACTTCTGGAGCGGCGGGACACGGACGGGCTTTCGCTCGGCGAATATCTGCGCCAGGCGAATTATTCCCGTCCGTTCATCGAAGACCATCTGATGCCCATGGGCGCCGCGATCTGGTCGACGCGGGCCGATGAAATGGACCGCTATCCGCTGCAGGCCTTCCTCCGCTTCTTCGTCAACCATGGCCTGCTGCTTCTGTCCGGCCGGCCGCAATGGCGCACCGTCAGGGGCGGCAGCGGCGAATATGTATCGCGCATCGCCGCCGGTTTTGCCGGATCCGTCAGGCTCGGCGTGACGGTCTCCTCCATCCGCCGGGCAGCCAATGGCGTGGTCGTCACCGATGATGCGGGACATTCCGACACGTTCGACGACGTGGTGATCGCAGCCCATGCCGATGAGGCGCTGAATATGCTCGTCGATGCGGATCGGGAGGAACAGGCCACGCTCGGGGCCTTCGGTTATACGCCGAACCGCGTCGTGCTGCACAGCGATCCCTCGTTGATGCCGAAGCGCCGACGGGTCTGGTCGAGCTGGAACTATCTCGGCGGCCGGCACAATCCGCAGGGCACCCCTCTCTGCGTCACCTACTGGATGAACCGGCTTCAGGCTCTCGACACGCCTCGCCCTCTCCTCGTCACCCTCAATCCGCTCCACGAGCCGCAACGGGATCTCGTCCACGGCGTTTACGACTACAGCCATCCGCGCTTCGACACCGCCGCCGTCAACGCCCAGCGAAACCTCTGGCAGCTTCAGGGCCGCAACCGCACCTGGTTCTGCGGCGCCTATTTCGGCAGCGGCTTTCACGAGGATGGCCTGCAGTCCGGGCTGGCGGTCGCCGAAGCGCTGGGCGGCGTTCGCAGGCCCTGGCAGGTCGAAAACGAGTCGGGCAGGATTCAGATCACGGATTTCCGGGAAGCGGCCGAATGACTGTAGCCAAGACGATCCAGCCGTCCGGCATCTATACCGGAAGCGTCGTGCACACGCGGCTGCGGCCGCGGCGCCACCACCTCCGCTACCGGGTATTCTCGCTTCTGCTCGATCTCGACGAACTGCCGCAGCTCGATCGGCGTCTTCGTCTTTTTGCCGTCAACCGGAACGGTCTCTTCAGCTTCTGGGAGAAGGATCACGGCGACGGCCTGCGCGGCGGCCTGAGGAACTGGGTCGCCGGCCAGCTCGAAAGCGCGGCAATCCCAACCGACGACCTGCGCATCGAGATACTCTGCTATCCCCGCATATTCGGCTACGCCTTCAATCCGCTCACGGTCTATTTCTGCTATGGCGGCAATGGCGCCGTCAGGGCGGTTATCTACGAAGTGTGCAACACGTTCCACGAGCGGCACGCCTATGTGATACCCGTGGCCGATGACCAGAACGGCGAAATACGCCACGCCTGCGGCAAGGAACTCTACGTTTCGCCTTTCGTGCCGATGGACTGCCGCTATCATTTCACGATCAGGATGCCGCGCGAGGACGTGCGGATAGCCATCCGTGAGTCCGACGGCGACGGCACGCTGCTCCACGCGATATTCAGCGGCGACCGCCATCCGCTGGACGACCGCGGCCTCGCCATCGCCCTCCTCCGCTATCCGCTGATGACCCTGAAGGTCACCGCAGCCATTCACTGGGAGGCATTGAGGCTGTGGCTGAAACGCGTTCCGGTCCATCGCCACGAAAAGGCCGACCGGCCGCGATCCGCCACGATCGTTTCCACCCCTCGCCGGACGGAGAGCTGACGATGTCGAATGTCGACGGCAAACTCCAGCCGCTCCCGTCTTTCTCCCTGTCGGAAAGGCTCCTGATCCGTCAGGCGAAAAGGCTGGCCGCCGGGCAGCTGGCCATCACCTTTCCGAGCGGACGCGAGGTGCGCGTATGCGGCGGGCAGAGCGACCCCTCCGCGACCATCGCGATCCGCAGCATGCGGGCGCTGCGGCGCCTGATGACGGGCGGAAGCCTCGGTTTCGCCACCTCCTATGTCGAAGGCGAATGGGAAACTCCCGACCTTGCCGCGGTGATGGCGCTCGCTCTGGCGAACGAACCGCAATGGTCTGCGGTTCTCGCTGCAAGCCCGCTCGCCGCGGCCTTCGCCCGGCTCCGTCACAGGCTCAACCGCAATTCGAAAGCGGGCAGCCGTCGCAACATCGCCTTCCACTACGATCTCGGCAACGCCTTCTACGAAATGTGGCTCGACCGGACGATGACCTATTCCTCGGCCCTTTTCGGCGATGAAAGACAGAGCCTCGAGGAGGCGCAGATCGCCAAATATCGCAGGATCATCGACGAACTCGATATCCGCGAGGACGATCACGTCCTGGAAATCGGTTGCGGCTGGGGCGGCTTCGCCGAACAGGCGATCCGGCAGACCGGCTGCCGCGTGACGGGCCTCACCCTCTCCAGGGAACAGGCCGCCTTCGCCGAAACCCGGTTGCGGCGGGGCGGGCTTGCGGACCGCGCCGATATCCGGCTTCAGGATTATCGCGACTGCCGCGGCAAGTTCTCCAAGATCGTCTCCATCGAGATGTTCGAAGCGGTCGGCGAGGAAAACTGGCCCCGCTATTTCGATCGCGTGCGCTCGCTCCTTTCGCCGGGCGGCGAGGCATTGATACAGGTCATCGCCATCGCGGAGGATCGCTTTCTGCGTTATCGCCGGCATGCCGATTTCATCCAGGCCTACATATTCCCCGGCGGCATGCTGCCGAGCATCCCGGCTTTCGAGAAGACCGCAGTCGGAGCCGGCCTGACGGTAAGGGACAGCTTCCGTTTCGGCCGCGACTACGAACGGACCCTGCTTGTCTGGGACAAGGCCTTCCGCGCGAACTGGCACCGCATCGCACCGCTCGGTTTCGACGACCGCTTCTTCAGGATGTGGCACTACTATCTGCAATATTGCGCCGTGGGGTTCCGCACCGGCCGCCTTGACGTCGTCCAGTTCAGGCTCGGATGAGCCTCACGCCTGCTTGCGCAGCATTCTTCTGGTGATCGCCAGGCTGAGCGCATAGGGCAAGGCGCGCAGCAGCTTGGTCGCCAGCGCCATCCGGCGGGGAAAGACGATCTCGAACCTGCGGCCCGCCAGACCGGCGACGATCTCGTGCGCCGCCCTCTTCTCGCTGATCAGGAACGGCATCGGAAAATCGTTCTTGCGGGTGAGCGGCGTATCGACAAAGCCCGGACTGATCAGCTGCAGCTTCACCCCCTCCCGCTCGAGCTCCGGACGCAACGCCTCGCAGAGATTGATCAATGCCGCCTTCGTCGCGCCGTAGAACCCGCCGCCCGGCAGGCCGAGATATCCGGCGACCGATGCGATGACGGCGATCTGGCCGCCGCGGCGCGCGATCATCGGGCCGAGGGCCGCCTCGATACAGTTGCCGGTCCCGGTAACGTTCAGATCGACCAGCTCCCTGAGCATCCCGGCGTCGAAATCCCGGGCGCTTTCCCTCTTGTAGCCGCCGGCGGAAAACAGGGCGAGATCGATGGGGCCGAGCGTCTGCTCCACCCTGCCCGCGACCTCCCTGACCGCCTGCCGGTCCTTCACGTCGACGGGGTGGACATGGATCAGGCCGGGACGTTCGGCCGCGACTGCGGCAAGTTTCTCCGCCGACCGGGCGCTTGCCGCCACCTGCCAGCCGTCGTCGGCAAGCTTCAGCGCGACCGCCCGGCCGATGCCGGAACTCGCGCCCGTGACCCATGCGATCTTTCTGGCGGGCTTGCTGGCATCCATGACTGTCTCCATCCTTTTGTATGCCCTACGCAGGAGAGGCGCGAGCGGATCTTCACGACCGCAGCCGCGCATGTCACTCCACGGGGACGGAGCCCTTCGGTTCCCGCGAGATGAAGCGGCGGGCGAGCAGCCAGCAGCCCGCGGCCCATACCGCACCCGCGCACCAGCCCCCCAGCACGTCCGTCGGATAGTGGACGCCGAGATAGATGCGCGACAGGCCGATGATCAGCGTCAGGAATATGCCGGCAGCGAGCAGGAAGATCCGCGTCGAGCGATATTGCTCCGCCCGCGACAGGAGCGCTCCGAGCGTGAGATAGGTGACAGCCGACAGCATGGCGTGGCCGCTCGGAAAACTGAGGTCGTGGACCTCCACCAGATGCGGCACGATATCCGGCCGCGGTCGTCCGACCCCGAGTTTCAGCGCGTTGCTGACGAGCCAGCCGCCGAGGATGGAGGCGAACATGAAGACGGCGATCGCCCGCTGCCGGGCGAGCAGGAGGTAGACGACGGCAAGCACCGTCATCAGCGTCAACACCGTCGTGCCTCCGAGCGCCGTGATGTCGCCGACCGCGTGGTTCAGCCAGTACGGCCCGACGGGGATCGCCAGATCCGTCGTCTGCCGCAGGCTGAGCAGGATCCTCTCGTCGAAGGCGCGCGTATCGCCTTCGACCACCTCCCCCGTCAGCGTCAGGAAGGCGAGGATGCCCCCCGCGATGGCTGCGAAGGTGATGAGGCCGATCGGCTCGAATGTCATGAACCGTTCGAAAAGCCTCTGACGGACGCGCTGATGGAAGGGCATGCTCTCTCTTGCTGCTTGATGACGATAAGACTTAGATAGAGAGCCGCCGCCATGTCACAAGCGCCGACGCCCGCTACATCCGAACGGTTTTTTCGGCCGCCGCCGAACTCCGCGGCCCCGACCTCGGCCGTTCCGCCGGACGGCGGCGCGGGATGCGTCGGGACATGCGCCTGTCCTTGCATCTCGATGCGGAAACGCCGATCTGGGAGTGCGCTGATCTCATCTTGCGCAAACCCGTACTTCCCCTCGATGAAGGAACGAACCATGCCCCAGACGATGCTTTCGATCGCCACCCGCGGACAGGGGCTCTACGAGTTTACCGAGGAGGCCTCGCGCTTCGTCGGAGACCATCGTTGCAGCGAGGGCCTGTTGACGGTTTTCGTCCGGCACACGTCCTGCTCGCTGCTCGTCCAGGAAAATGCCGATCCCGACGTGCAGCGCGACCTGAAGGCCTTCTTTGCCCGCCTCGTGCCGCCGTCGAACCATCCCGACATGGACTGGATCGTCCACACGGCCGAAGGCCCGGACGACATGCCGGCCCATATCAAGTCGGCGCTCACCGCGACGTCGCTCGGCATCCCCGTCAACGCCGGACGGCTGATGCTCGGCACCTGGCAGGGGCTCTACCTGTTCGAACACCGCGACCGGCCGCATCGCCGCGAGATCGTGCTTCATCTTTCGGCCTGATATGCCCTGAAATGGCGTTCGCGACCGGAGAACCTCCGTCGGATTGTCGTGGTCTGCCACGATGAACTCCGGCTGAACGGCCCCTTGGCCATCCGTTCAGGCGGCAAGGAATAGTCTTCGGGTATCGCCAGTCGGGCGACCTCATTCCTGCTGCAACCGGAGGATCATCCATGTCCAGCTTCATCGCGAAAACCGCGGCCAAACTTGGGATTGCCGCCCTCGTGGCCCTGACCGGCATTTCCGCCACCACCTCCGGCGCCGGCGCATCCGAACCGCGCTTCGGGACCTATGTGCAGTATTACGAGCGGCACCATGACCGCGACTGGCGTCCGCATCACCGCCGGCCGGGATGCGCGCCCTGGCTCGCCGAGGAAAAGGCTCGCGGCATGGGCCTGCGCCGGGCAAGGGTCGTCGACGTCTCGCGCCGTACAGTCACCGTCGTCGGCCGTGACCACTACGGGCGCGACCGGGTCGTCTTCGCCAACGCCCGCGGCTGCCCCTTGATCCGGCGCTGACCGCCCGGTCCCAAGAAGGCGACCGCCTGCGTCAGAACATGAAACCCCGCCACCGACGCGGCCGGGTTTCCCTGTCGCTTCCGCATCGCCGCCGGCCGGAATTCCGCCTTTGCTCACCGAGGAAGGCCCACGGCATGGGCCAGCGCCATGCGAAGGTCGTCGACGCGTTGCGCCGTACCATCACCGTCGTCGGCCGTGACCACTCCGGGCGCGACCGGGTCGCCTCCGCCGACGCCCGCGGCTGCCCGTTGATGAGGCTCTGATCGCCCGGTCCCGCGATGCCCGCCTCCTGAGAACATGAAAACCCGGCCGCGTCAGCAGCCGGGTTTCCCTGTCATTTCCGCATCACCGCCGGCCGGGAAGCCGCCTTTGCTCGCCGAGAGAAGCACGCTGCATGGACCTGCCCCGGGTAATGCTTAGTCGACGTGTCGCGCCGTACCGTCACCGTCGTCGGCCGTGACCGCTCCGGGCGCGACCGGGTCGTCTTCGCCGACGCCAGCGGCTGCCCGTTTATCCGGCGCTGACCGCTTGGTCCCGCGGTGTGCGCCTGGCTCAGAACATGAAACCCGGCCGCCGACGCGGCCGGGTTTGCTTGTACCCTACTGTTCCAGCGAGAACGTCACGTTGACATTGACCGTGTAGGTATTTTCACCGGCGGAAACCGGCACGGATTCGGCAGCCATGTCCTTCGACATCGCCATGCGCATCATCGGCTGAGGCATCGGCCGCAGGGAATTTTCGCTCATTTCGAGGATCCGGCCGAGCTTCACGCCCGCCGCCTCCGTCAGCGTCTTGGCCTTGGCGAGCGCCTGGGCGACGGCTTTCTTGCGCGCCTCCACCAGCGCTTCCTCCGGATTGTCGTTGGTGAAGCTGATCTGGCCACCCTTGTTGACGCCGAGCTTGACCGACTGGTCGAGCAGGCCGCCCAGTTTGGCGAGATCCCTGACCCGCACCGTCAGGGCGTTGCTGACCTCGTAGCCCTCGATCTCGCCGAGCTCGGAAACGCCGTCCTTCGTCTCGACGCGCTCGTAGCGCGGGGCGATCTGGAACTGGCTCGTCTGGACGTCCCGTTCCTCCACGCCCTGTGCGCGCAGCGCCGCTACCACTTCCCGCATCGCGCTGCTGTTGGCGCCGAGCGCCTCCTCAGCCGTCTTGGCTTCGCGCAGCACGGTCAGCGAAAGGATCGCCATGTCAGGCGCGACGGCCACCTCGCCCTCGCCGGAAACATTGATCTGCGGCTCGCGCTTCGGCCCTTCCTGGGCAAGGGCGGCCTGGGTGAAGGCGCCGAACAGGACGGCCGGAGCGAGAAGAGCTGCGTAGGAAAGGCGGGAGACGGATTTCATGGTGCTTCCTTGCTGGTTATCACCATCCCGCCGCAACCACCTTGCGGGTGCGGAGGATCGTGTCGGGACGGACTGTCGCCGATATGGCGACACACGCATTACCTGCATAGCTATTGTGAAGCTATTGCGGCAGGCCGCTTGTCGCTCGCAACAAATTACGTTAGAGCGGGCGTCAGGCGGACGAACCATTGCGTCCGATCGTCTGCCACACGGCAGGGCCTGTAGCTCAATGGTTAGAGCCGGCGGCTCATAACCGCTTGGTTGGGGGTTCGAGTCCCTCCGGGCCCACCATTTTACAGACGTAGCCAGGCGCGGCTTTCTTAAAGTTGACATCAGCACAATAGGTCGCAGAGGCCCTTCCGCACTGGCAGAACAGACGTGACTTATTTCGAGGGGAAAGCGGGCTCGATGAGCGTCGGCTTGGCTCTTTTCTGGAAGACGAGCCAACCTGCCTCCAAGACAGGTAAGGGAATCACCTCCGCAATCCCTCCCATGACCACCGGCAGCTAGCAGCGACTTTGCCGGAGCCTGCGGCGAAGAAAACGCCTTCGCGTCGACGAAGATCCGGAGCCATTAAAAACTGCGGTCGAATCCGATC
>JBQGDG010000275.1:0-1533 GCA_052038935.1 Neorhizobium sp.
GAGGCGATCGCGCTCGCAGGCCACCTGAAGCTCAACAAGCTCATCCTTTTCTGGGACGACAACTCGATCACGATCGACGGCGCGGTGTCGCTGTCGGATTCGACCGACCAGATCGCCCGCTTCAAGGCCGTTCACTGGAACACGATCCAGATCGACGGACACGACCAGGCCGCCATCGCAGCTGCGATCGAGGAAGCCCACAAGTCCGACCGCCCGACCTTCATCGCCTGCAAGACGACGATCGGCTTCGGCGCTCCGAACAAGGCCGGCAGCCACAAGGTCCACGGCTCGCCGCTCGGTGCGGAAGAAATCGCCGCCACCCGCAAGGCGCTGAACTGGGAATACGAACCCTTCGTCGTTCCCAACGACGTCCTGTCCGACTGGCGCGCCGCCGGCACCCGCTCGGCCGATCAGGTGAAGGCCTGGGAAGGCCGTCTCGAGGCATCCGCCAAGAAGGCGGAATTCGTGCGCCGTTTCGCCGGTGACCTGCCGGAAGGCTTCGACGCCGCCATCAGCGACTACAAGAAGAAGCTCGCCGAAACCAAGCCGACGGTCGCCACCCGCAAGGCATCGGAAGACGCCCTCGAAGTCATCAACGGCTTCCTGCCGGAAACGCTCGGCGGTTCCGCCGACCTGACGCCGTCCAACAATACCAAGACCAGCCAGATGGTCTCGATCACGCCGGCCGATTTCTCCGGTCGCTACATGCACTGGGGCATCCGCGAACACGGCATGGCGTCGGCCATGAACGGTATCTCGCTGCATGGCGGCCTGATCCCATACGGCGGCGGCTTCATGATCTTCTCCGATTACTGCCGCCCGCCGATCCGCCTCGCATCGCTGATGGGCATCCGCGTCATCCATGTGCTGACGCATGATTCCATCGGCGTCGGCGAAGACGGTCCGACCCACCAGCCGGTCGAGCAGATGGCGTCCCTGCGCGCCATCCCGAACCTGATGATGTTCCGCCCGGCCGACGCGACCGAAACCGCCGAATGCTGGCAGATCGCCATCGAGACCAAGGACCGTCCCTCCGGCCTGGCGCTGACCCGCCAGAACCTCACGGCCGTCCGCACCGAATACAGCGAGAAGAACCTGTCCAGACAGGGCGCCTACGTCCTCGCCGGCGATGCCGACGCCAAGGTGACGATCTTCGCTTCGGGCTCCGAAGTCGAACTCGCCGTCGCGGCTCGCAAGACGCTGGAAGAAAAGGGCGTGTCCACCCGCGTCGTGTCGGTGCCGTCCACCGAACTGTTCTTCGAGCAGCCGGACGCCTATCGCGCGGAAATCATCGGCAAGTCGCCGGTCAAGATCGCCGTCGAAGCCGGCGTGCGCGAAGGTTGGGATGCGTTCATCGGTCCGGAAGGCTCGTTCGTCGGCATGAAGGGCTTCGGCGCTTCCGGCCCGGCCAAGGACGTCTTCAAGCATTTCGGCATCACGGCGGACGCCGTCGTCGCCGCAGCCGAAGCAAAGCTCTAAGCGGGTGCGCCCCTTGCGGGCGCTCCGCCTGTCCCGCCTTACGAATCTAGGGAG
>JBQGDG010000276.1:0-3988 GCA_052038935.1 Neorhizobium sp.
ACGAACGCACCGTAATCGGTGATGTTCTTGACGACGCCGTCAACAACCTGGCCTTCTTCGAGGTTCTGAACGATTTCAGAACGCTGCTCGGCACGGGACTCTTCGAGAACCGTACGACGCGAAACGACGATGTTGCCGCGACGCTTGTCCATCTTGAGGATTTCGAAGGGCTGCGGGTTGTGCATGAGCGGGGTGACGTCGCGGATCGGACGGATGTCGACCTGCGAACGCGGCAGGAAGGCGACGGCACCGTCCAGATCGACGGTGAAGCCGCCCTTGACCTGGTTGAAGATGATGCCTTCGACGCGCTCGCCAGCTTCGAACTTGGCTTCGAGCTTGACCCAGCTTTCTTCGCGGCGAGCTTTCTCGCGCGAGAGAACTGCTTCGCCGAGAGCGTTTTCAATGCGCTCGACATAGACTTCGACTTCGTCGCCGACCTTCAGCGAACCGTCCTTGCCCTTGGCGCCGAATTCCTTGAGCGCGATGCGACCTTCGACCTTGAGGCCGACGTCAACGACCGCGACGTCCTTTTCGATCGCCGTGACGAGGCCCTTGGCAACGTAGCCTTCGGCCAGATCGTTGGAAGCAAAGGATTCCTCGAGAAGAGCTGCAAAGTCTTCGCGCGTGGGGTTAGATACTGCCATGAAATCTCCTGATCGTGTCCAAGAAGGACACGTATGCGCCGGTGGTTCGTGTTATACACGCCCGAAGTCCAGGCCCGCCTCTCTCTACGACTGCTGCGTGGGAGGCTATCCGGCGCTGGGGCTGAACTGCGGGATCTCTGCGAACGAAAGGCCGGCGAACCGGCAGATCGTCAAATATTCTTCAGGGCGGCATCGATGATCGACTTCGCAGCCTGAAACGCGGCCTCTATACCCATTTCCGACGTATCTAGCAAGTGTGCGTCGGCGGCAGGCTTCAGGGGACTGTCCGCGCGGCCCATATCCCGCTCGTCGCGCTTCTTCACATCCGCGAAGATTTCCTGGAAATCCGCCTCGCCGCCCTTGCCGACGATCTCGTCAAAACGACGTCTGGCGCGCACCTCCGAAGAGGCCGTAACATAGAGCTTGACCGGAGCTTCGGGGCAGACGACCGTGCCGATGTCGCGACCGTCGAGCACGGTTCCCGGCTCTCGCTTCGCAAAGGACTGCTGCGCCTCGACGAGCGCGCGCCTGACCCGCGGCATGACGGCGATCGTCGACGCCGCCTCCCCGATCGCATGGGCGGACAGGATATCGCGATCGAGCCCGGCGAGTTCGACCTCGCGCGCCATCTTCTCCGCCACGACTTCGTCGTTCAGCGCCAGGCCGGCATCGAGCAACGCCTTTGCCGTGGCGCGGTAGGTCAGGCCGGTATCGAGGTGATGGAACCCGTATTGTTCGGCAATCTGCCGCGACAGCGTTCCCTTTCCCGCCGCAGCAGGCCCGTCGATGGCAATGACGAAGCCCATCAGGCCGCTCCGCCTTCCACCGCTTCGATGCGCGCGCCGAGACCCGTCATCAGGTCCATGAATTCCGGAAAGCTGGTGGCGATGATCGAAGCGTCGTCCACCGTTACCGCGTGTTCGGACACGAGACCGAGGACGAGGAAGCTCATGGCGATACGGTGGTCGAGGTGGGTGACGACCGTGCTACCCGCCGCGTTGCCGTAACCCTTGCCGCCGGGGCGTCCGCGGACGACGAGCGTCTCCTTGCCTTCATCGCAATCGACGCCGTTGAGTTTGAGGCCTTCGGCAACCGCGGACAGGCGGTCGGATTCCTTGACGCGCAATTCCTCCAGGCCGAGCATGGTCGTGGTGCCGGACGCATAGGCTGCAGCCACCGCCAGCACAGGATATTCGTCGATCATCGACGGCGCCCGCTCGGCCGGAACCGTGACACCCTTCAGTTCCGAATGGCGGATGCGCAGATCGGCGACATCCTCGCCGCCGGCAAGCCGGGCATTGAGGATTTCGATATCGGCGCCCATTTCCTGCAGTGTCAGGATGAGGCCGGTGCGGGTCGGGTTCATCAGCACGTTGAGAATGGTGACATCCGAACCCGGGACGAGCAACGCCGCTACCAGCGGGAACGCCGTCGAGGACGGATCGCCGGGGACATCGATGACCTGGCCCTTCAGCTGGCCGCGGCCTTCGAGGCGAATGGTGCGGACACCCGCAGCATCGGTTTCCACCGTCAGATTGGCACCGAAGCCCTGCAGCATCTTTTCCGTATGATCGCGGGTCATCACCGGTTCGATGACGGTGGTGATGCCTGGCGTGTTGAGGCCGGCGAGGAGGACGGCCGACTTGACCTGCGCCGACGCCATCGGCACGCGGTAGGTGATCGGGTTCGGCGTCCTAGGGCCGCGCAGCGTCACCGGCAGGCGGTCGCCATCGCTCGACTTCACCTGTACGCCCATTTCACGCAGCGGATTGAGGACGCGACCCATCGGCCGCTTGGTCAGCGACGCGTCGCCGATGAAGGTGCTGTCGAAGTCGTAGACACCGACAAGACCCATTGTCAGGCGGCATCCGGTACCGGCATTGCCGAAATCGAGCGGTGCTTCGGGCGCCAGCAGCGCACCATTGCCGGTTCCCTGGATGATCCATTCGGTACCGATCTTTTCGATCTTCGCGCCCATGGCGCGCATCGCCTTACCGGTATTGATGACGTCTTCGCCCTCGAGCAGGCCTGTGATGCGCGTCTCTCCGGAGGCGAGGCCGCCGAACATGAAGGAACGGTGCGATATCGACTTGTCGCCGGGGATCCTGATCGTCCCGTTCAAAGCTTCCGACCGCGTCGATCTCGCCGGCTTCAACGCCATACCATGCGACATTGCCTGTCCTTCTTGTTCAGCTGTCCTAAAATTGGCGCCGTGGTTAGCACAAAGCCTGATGGCGGTCATCCGCTTGTTGGCCCTGCGGCGCAGGAAAGTTTGGCTTTGACATCAAGGGCTGTTGGCCTTATGGGGACCGGCTTAGATTTTCACCCAATCATCCACTGCCGCGATTGCGGCGCACCGATCTGATCGGCCGGCTCAAGAGGCTTAACTGTGGCAAAAGCGGAACTCGGAACCAAACGTACCGACCCGGATACCGGAAAGAAGTTCTACGACCTGAACCGTGATCCGGTGGTCTCTCCCTATTCGGGCAAGTCCTGGCCGCGCTCCTTCTTCGACGAAAACAGCGTTGCCGTGAAGATGGAACAGGCCGAGGAAGAGGACGTCCAGGAAGTCGATACCGAAAACCAGGACGTCGAACTCGTCTCGCTTGAAGAAGGCGACAACGAGAACGGCGGCGACGACATTCCGGATATCGGTGACGACGACGATGTCGATATCGGCGACGATGACGACGACACCTTCCTCGAAGAGGAAGACGATGAGGACGACGACATGTCGGGTATCATCGGCGTCAGCGACGACGACGAACAGTGACATGCTAACGCCCGGCAATTTCATAAAAAATTGCCGGGCGTTCAAATTTCGGCTTGCACTATCCGAAAACCGGAAGTAATAAGCCGCCACCCCGCAAGCGATCACCGCTTCGAGGTTTCCCAGGACCGGAAATACCGGACCACCCTGATGGGGCTATAGCTCAGCTGGGAGAGCGCTTGCATGGCATGCAAGAGGTCAGCGGTTCGATCCCGCTTAGCTCCACCAATCTTCCCGGACGAATGACAAGATTTTCAGGCGCGCGTATATGCGTGGCCATGCGGCAGGCAGGCGTCGTTGGCGCTGCGTCTCGCCGCGGCTGGACGGCGGGCGCGGGCGGCTGAGAGCTGCGGAGAGCGCTTCTGTCGCTGTGCGCTGAGCACCAGGTTGTTCAGAGCCACCTCGTCGCGATAGAGCCTGCGGCGGGCGGCGGCCTTCTGTCGGATGACGACGGCGATTGCCGCCGAAAAGAGTGTGGCCGAAGCCATCAGTATCAAGATCGCCATGAGCATAACCTCCGCAGTCGGAACGCGGAGATGGCCACAAGGTTCACCATTCATTCATCACGTTTGCG
>JBQGDG010000277.1:0-13488 GCA_052038935.1 Neorhizobium sp.
CCGGAGAGCTTCTCCATGGCCGCAACCGCCACATCGGTCACAACGTAATCGGGCTTGTGGCCGAGGCCGTGGATCGTGACCAGCTCCGATCCCGAGATATCGCGGGCAAGCCCTCGCGAATGGATTTCCTCCAGGACGATCGGGTCGCTGTCGCCGGTGATGATGACGGTCGGGACCGAGATCTCCCGGTACCGCGGCGCAATGCGCGTGACGTATTCATTGAGGTTCGCGACATCAATCGCGTTGCTGCGGAAATTCCCGGGACGCAGTACGAGTGCGGGTGCGCCTTCCTCGACATAGCGGTCGCGGCGCCGGTTGGGGCTGAACACGCCGGTGGTCGCACCGTCCAGCAAGGCGAGGCCGGCAGGCAGGCTGAGGAGGCGGGTGAACCACCAGCCGAGATAAGGCGTCGCCGCCAGATTGTAGTACCAGTCCACGCCGCCCGGCCAGGGGTGGGTCGCGGGCGCCAGGAAGAGCAGCCCTGCCGTCTTTTCGGGATGGAAGACGGCGAAGCTCGCAGCGATCGCGCCACCGAAGGAATGGCCGACGATGATCGCCCGGCTGATGCCCTTGATCTCCATCAGTCTCGCAATGGCCGCCGCCTGACCATCGGGATAGTCGTTTTCAGGCCCGCCGCGCTCGGAATAGCCGTGCCCCGGGCGATCGACGAAGAGCAGTTCGGCCCGGCCCTCCAGCGATCGACGGAATGCCGTCTCCTGGTCGCGCAGATTGCCGCTCGCGCCATGGATGAAGACGATCGGCAACAGATCGGGATTGCGCGGGCCGGGCAGGTGCAGGGCGTTCATCCGATAGCCGCCGACATCGGTCAGTTCGCCATGCCGCGGGAAGCGGTTCTCTATCGCCCGGGCTTTCCAGGCGGTGAAGCCGAAACCGGCAGCCAGAACGATGAGCAGGGCAAAAAGCGGGATCATGCGGAGAGCCGGGAGGGTGCGGGGGCGGCGATGTTTCAGGTGCGGCTGCCGGCGATCTTTTCGGAGAGCTTCACGACAGCCTCCTGAGCCTCGCGATCAGCAGGGAACACGCCGAGATATTGCTGCCAGGCCTTGAGGGCGAGTTCGTCGTCGCCTGCCTCCGTCAGAATGCCCGCCATGCCCGCGAGCGCGCCGAAATGACGTGGCTCTCGTTTAAGAACCTCGGCGATATCGGCCATGGATTTGCGCTTGTCACCCATCGTGTAGTGAAGCGTCGCCCGGCGGTTCCAGCCCTCGGTAAAGGCCGGATCGAGAAGCGTGACGCGGTCGAGGAAATCGAGCGCCGCGGCGTTCTTCTTTTCCTTCATAGCGTCTGCCGACCACTGCATCAGAAGGTTTATCGTCGCGCTGCCCGAATCGTTCATATCGGCGATGATCTGACTGGCGATGCCACGCGCCTTGTCCTGATCGCGCTCGCGCTTCAGAGCTTCGAAGAGCGAATCGACGGACTTGCCGGAGGAGGGCTGTGTGTTCGCTGCGGCTTGGCCGGGGACCGCGGGAGCGGCCTGCGGCGCCTGCATTTGCGGCGTCCGCGGAGACGGACTGTCTGGAGATCCGGGCGACGGCGTCTGGGCGTGCAACGATGAGGCCAGGCCGACGGCAGCGAGAACTGTAATGCTCAAAATGAAATGGCGCATGCGGATAAGGTAATCCGCATGCGCCGAAGGTCAAAGCCGAATTGTCGCGCTATCGACAATTTGATTGCCGGCGGGAAGACCCGCCGGTAGCAATCAGCCCTGGCGGGCCTTGAAGCGCGGGTTCTGCTTGTTGATGATGTAGATGCGGCCCTTGCGACGAACCAGACGGTTTTCGCGGTGACGAGCCTTCAGCGCCTTGAGCGAGTTCTTGATCTTCATTTTACTGGTCCAGCAGTCTGTGGGCTCAAAGAGCCGCTTGTCTCTAACAATCGAAAGCGCGCCGCCTAGTCCCTAGACAAAGGGGCGCGCCTCAGGTTGGCGTGCAGATAACCCGAGGCTCTCTCCGTGTCAACCTTGTGACGGTGTTTTCCGGCCCTTCAATTCGGTGACGTGGCCCATTTTCCGGCCCGGACGGGCTTCCGTCTTGCCGTAGAGATGAACGAGCACGTCCTTCCGTGCCAGCCAATCGCGAAGGGCGAGCATGTCGTCGCCGACAAGATTCGTCATAACGCAATCGGAATGGCGGGCGGGGTCGCCGAGCGGCAAGCCGGCCACGGCACGCATGTGCTGCTCGAACTGGGAGATGACGCAGGCGGCTTCCGTCCAGTGTCCGGAATTGTGGACGCGGGGGGCGATCTCGTTGGCGATGAGCGAGCCGTCGGCCATGGCGAAGAATTCCATGCCGATGACGCCGACATAATCGAGGGCGGCGAGCAGCTTTCCGGCCGCTTCACGCGCCGCGCCTGCAGTCGCCCCGGCGACATTCGCGGGCAGGGTGGACGTGTGCAGGATGCCGTTGCGATGGACGTTTTCGGCGGGATCGTAGCAGAGAATCGTGCCGTCCGTCGATCGGGCGGCGATGATCGAGATCTCGCGTTCGAAGGGGATCAGGCTTTCGAGCACGAGCGGTACCGATCCGAGCGCCGCAAACGCGCCGGCGGGCGATTCGTCCGCCGAACGGAACACGCGCTGGCCCTTGCCGTCATATCCGAGCCGCGTCGTCTTCAACACGCCCTTGCCGCCGAAATCGGCCAGTGCCGTTTCCAGGTCGGCCTGGCTGTCGACTGCATGGAAACGCGCGGTTTCGATTCCACAGGCGTTCAGGAAGCGTTTCTCGACAAGCCTGTCCTGCGCGACTTCCAGCGCCTTCGGGGGCGGATAGACCGGCACGGACCGCTGCAACGTCTGCGCGGCGGCGACGGGCACGTTCTCGAATTCGTAGGTGACGACGTCGCAGAGCGATGCCAGATCGCTCAGCGCCTTCGGATCGTCGTAGGCGGCGGTGATCTGGGCGTTGGCGACCTGGGCCGCCGGGCAATCCGCCTGCGGCTCGAGAATGACCGTACGCAGGTTCAGCCGTGCGGCCGCCATGGCGAGCATGCGGCCGAGCTGGCCGCCACCGATAATGCCGACTGTACGCACGCTCATGCTTCGTCCATCGGGTATTCGGCGACTGCCGCGCTCTGGCGGGCACGCCATTCGTCGAGGCGATAGGCGATATCCTCGTCGGACAGCGCAAGGACGGCCGCGGCGAGAAGGGCGGCATTGACGGCGCCGGCCTTGCCGATGGCAAGCGTGCCGACCGGGATGCCGGCCGGCATCTGGACGATGGAGAGGAGGCTGTCCTGGCCGGACAGGGCCTTCGACTGCACCGGCACGCCGAATACCGGAAGAGGCGTCATCGCCGCGGCCATGCCGGGCAGATGCGCCGCCCCGCCGGCACCGGCGATGATGATCTGGAAGCCTTCGTCGCGGGCGCCCTTGGCGAAGCTGACCAGCCGGTCCGGCGTGCGGTGTGCCGATATGATGCGCGCCTCGTAGCCGATGTCGAGGGCGTCCAGCGTCTCGGCGGCGTTCTTCATGGTCTCCCAGTCCGACTGGCTTCCCATGATGATGGCAACGGCGGGTGTTTCTGCCATGACGCGATCCTATGCGATGATATCGGGTACTATCTGATCTTCGAGCTGGGTCATCTTGTCCTTGATGGCCAGCTTCTTCTTCTTCATGCGCTGCACGCGCAGGGCATCGCAGCCAACCTCAATCATGGCATTGATCGCGGCATCGTAGTCTTCGTGCTCCTGCCGGAGCTTCGCCAATGCCAGCCGGATATCCGCCTGTTCCTGATCAGCCATGTTTCAGTCCCCATGTCGATCCGGGTTTTTGACCCCACCCGGCTTGATCCGCAAGCTCCTACCATCAAACCACGTTAACGGGAAGTTCGTCATCGTCACGAATTTGCCGCTTTCAAACCACGAATTCTCCTTCGACAAACGCTGTGGATCGTGTCACACTTCCGTCGTAAACCTGAAGCTTCGGCCGATGGGATGGCCGGAGCAGGCAAAAGGAAGGACATGCCACATGACCATCCAGGCTCATATAGCATCGCTTGAGAAGAAGCATGGCGATTTGGAGGAGGAACTCCAGACAACGCTTGCGTCCCCCTCGTCGGACGACCATGAAATCGCCGAGCTCAAGCGCCGCAAGCTGCGTCTCAAGGACGAGATGCAGCGACTAAAGGCGGATACGCGCCATTAGAGCCAGCTAGTAGAGCCTGTCGCCGACCCCCGGTGGTGAGTATTTCAGAGGTCGGGCGACCCAAAAATCCAAACATTCTGGTCGTGGCGAGTAGAAGTGCGTCACGGCCGGAATTTTTTTGAGAGGCCGGTCCCGGCGCTCGTTCCCGTGCTCCTGCCGCAGGCTCAGTGTCTAGAAAGGCAGGCCGTCCCAAAGAAGTTTCAGCCCGGCCAGAAACGCCAGCCCGTAGGTCATGGGATAGAAGACTTCCTGCTTGAGATGCTTGACGACCGCGGCGCCGAGCAGGGTGGACACCAGCGCGACGGGAAGCAACGCCGCGGAAAGGGTGAGGTTGGTCGTGTCCAGCGCCCCGAGGAAGAAATAAGGTACGACCTTCACGGCATTGACGATCGCGAAAAAGCGTATGCTCGCGCCGGTATAGGCTTTCGGATCGAGCCGCATGGGCAGAACGTAGATCTGGAAGGGCGGCCCGCCGGCATGGGCGACGAAGCTCGCATAGCCCGAAAGCGAACCCCAGAAGGTTGCGGCCACCGGCCGGTGCGGGAGAGGCGCGGCAATCGCGCCCTTCTCTCCATAGACCTGCCAGAAATAGCGGACGGTGAAGAGGATCGTGGCTGCGGCGATGACCATTTTCAACGCGTCGTCGGAGACATGGGCCGACGTCGCCCAGCCGAGCGCAATGCCGATCACTCCACCGGGAAGGATCATCAGCAGGGTTTTCCTGTCGTTGTAGTTCCGCCACGACCAGAGCGCGACGATATCCATCACGATCAGGATCGGCAGGAAGATGGCTGCTGCCTGCACCGGCTCGACCGCCAGGGACATAACGGGCACACCGAGCAGCCCGATCGCGCCGCCGATGCCACCCTTCGACAGACCGACAAGCATGACCGCGGGCACGGCGGCGATGAAGAAAGCGGTACTGAACATGTCGAACATGGGCGGGCCGATGCAAATGGTTGATCCTTCAACCGGTCCGGTCTATCGAATTGGCTGACAGAAAACGAGAGCGGAGCATGCCCCTTGCGGCAGAGGATCCGCAAAACGGGAAGAAACATGACAGGACCGGAAGATCGCTGCCGACTCGTATTGATCGTGCCGGACGATGCGGATGCGGATAGCCAGGCGAAGCAGCTGGAGGAAGCGCTGGGCGGCGGCGATGTCGCCTCGGTGATCCTGCCGCAGTACGATCTGGACGATCAGGCGTTCCAGAAGCGTGCAGAGCAGCTGGTGCCGATGATCCAGGAAGCGGGCGCCGCCGCGATCATTGCCGGGGACAGCCGGGTGGCCGGCCGCGCCAGGGCCGACGGGCTGCATCTCGGCGGTTCGCTGGAGGAGCTCGGCGAGGCGATCGAGAAGTTCACGCCGAAGCTGATCGTTGGAGCGGCCGGCGCGGCCGAACGGCACGCGGCGCTCGAAATCGGCGAATTGCGGCCCGATTACATCTTCTTCGGCCGCTTCGACGGCGACATCAAGCCGGAGGCGCATCCGAAGAATGTCGCGCTGGCAGAATGGTGGGCTTCGATGATCGAGATACCCTGTATCGCCATGGGCGGTAACGATGTCGAATCGGTCGTGGCGGTGGCTGAAAGCGGCGCGGAATTCGTTGCGCTGCGGAGCGCGGTGTTCGGCAGTGCCGAAGGCGCAAGAACGGCGGTCGCCAAGGCGAATGCGCTGCTGGACGAAAAAGCGCCACGGTTTGGGGCTTGATGGGCTCATGCCATCGAAGCCCGTCATATTGCGCCTGTCGCTGGTGCTGACCGCAACCCTCCTGGCTTCGATAGCCACGGGGGACCGTGTTCATGCGCAGTCCAACCGGGCAGTGACCCGGCCCGTCGGTCCCGATGCGGGCGGCATGAGCCGGGACGCGCAGCCGGACGGTATCGTTCCCTCCGAAGGGGTGGAGCTCTACCAGCGGATGGGAGCGACCCTGCCGCCGGCTCCGGCGGAAAAGCCCTATGACGGCCCGGTGGACGAAGCCTATGGCGCCTATCAGCGCGGGCTCTATACGACCGCGCTCAGCAAGGCCCTCGAGCGGGCTCAGAAGGGCGATCCGGCGGCGCAGACGCTCGTCGCCGAAATGATGACGAAGGGGCTCGGCATCGCGCGTGATGCCAAGTCTGCCGCCTTCTGGTACGGGCAGGCGGCAGAACGCGGCGACCCTGCGGCAATGTTCGAATATGCGCTGCTGCTCATGCGGGGGCGCGACGTGCCCGCCGACAAGAAACAGGCGGACGAGTTCATGCGCCGTGCTGCGGAAGCGGGCAATGCCGCCGCGCAGTTCAACTGGGCGCAGATCCTGATTTCCGCCAATCCCGGTGACAAGGGGCTCCATCTGGCCCTGCCGTTCTACGAGAAATCGGCCAGGCAGGGCGTGGCCGATTCGCAATATGCGGTCGCCCAGCTTTATCTGGCGCTGAAGGACGTGGCTCCCGACAAGCAGGCTCAGGCGCGGGTCTGGCTGGAACGGGCGGCGCAGGCGGGTTACGACACCGCCCAGCTCGACATGGGGGTCTGGCTCGTCAACGGCGTCGCCGGCGAGAAAGACTACGACAGGGGCTTCCAGTGGCTGAGAACCGCAGCGCTGAGGGGCAATGTCGTGGCGCAGAACAAGCTCTCGCATCTCTATATCAATGCGCTCGGAACCCGTCCCGATCCGGTCGAGGCCGCCAAATGGTACGTGCTGTCCCGCCGCGCCGGGCTGCAGGATCCGGCGCTCGAGGATTTCTATCTCGGCATCAACGAAGAACAGCAGAAAAAAGCGATCGAGGCGGCCAACAGGTTCAGGCGCGACTGAGCGCGAAGAGGGCCTGGCGGATGACCAGTCCATGACCGATCGACAGGCCGAGGATCACTACGAGCCAGGTCACCACGTAGAGCACCGGGCTATTCGATACCTGCGGGACCAGCTTCGGCGCGAGCATGAAGGCCGCTATGGCGAGGAGCATGACGGCGGGCAGGAGAAAGAGTGCGGCGGCGGCGCCGACGAGGTGAACGGGCGTGCCGTTTAGGCCGAACCAGACCGGCAACTGCGTTCCCTCCGGAAGCGCCGACCACAGGCCGACGGACAAGAAGGTCATCGTACCCAGCATGCCGATGCTGACGAGAACCGGGATGTGCATGCGCAAGATATCTGTCTCCGGAGGATGTGTTCGCGGACACCTTTCGCAAGCGGCGAATGGAATGACAATAGCCGGTTCCGGCCACGCGACTTGAATTTAGCTGCAATTTGTGGTCTTGAAGCCGCCCAATCGAAAAAATCTAGCCAATCTGCTCCGCTCAGCCTTGTTCGGGGCCCAAGGATTCCGAAATGGCCCGTTCAGCCCTTCTCAACGTCATGGTGCAGGCTGCCTTGAAGGCAGGCAAATCTCTCTCTCGTGATTTCGGGGAGGTGCAGAACCTGCAGGTGTCGGTGAAGGGACCGAGCGATTTCGTCTCCCAGGCCGACCTGAAGGCGGAGAAGATCGTTCGCGACGAGCTTCTGAAGGCGCGGCCGACCTATGGCTTCCTCGGTGAGGAAGGCGGCGAAGAAAAGGGCACCGACGGCGCCCATCGCTGGATCGTCGATCCGCTCGACGGCACGACCAACTTTCTGCATGGCATACCGCAATTCGCCGTCTCCATAGCGCTGGAACGCAATGGCGAAATCGTCGCCGGCGTGGTCTTCAACCCGGCCACGGACGAACTCTATACGGCCGAAAAGGGCGGTGGAGCGTTTCTCAACGACCGCCGCATCCGGGTGGCGGCCCGTCGTGCCCTTTCCGATTGCGTGATCGGTTGCGGTGTGCCGCATCTCGGCCGCGGCAATCACGGCAAGTTCCTCGTCGAACTGCGCCATGTCATGGGCGAGGTCGCCGGCGTGCGCCGTCTCGGTGCGGCCGCTCTCGATCTCGCCTATGTTGCTGCCGGCCGTCTCGACGGCTTCTGGGAAATGGATCTCTCGCCATGGGACATGGCGGCCGGCCTGGTCCTGATCCGTGAAGCCGGCGGTTTCGTCAGCGACATGAAGGGCACGACGGACGTGTTCGACAGCCGCAATGTCGTCGCCGGCAACGAACTCATCCAGAAGGCGCTGCTGGAAGTGGTCAACCGGCCCGTCCCGACGCGCTGACGGACGGTGGATTTCAGCGCGCTCCTCACCGGTAGCGCACTGTTTTCCAAGGGCCGGACACTTCAATTCGTCGCAATTTTACACTAGCCTCCGGCGCACCCTACCGGAGACGAGGCGTATCATGGCGAATGCGACAGTGGATGATCTGGACGACACGGAGACGGGCCGAGGCGCCTACAAGCACAAGCTCTCCAATCCGGCGTCCTTCATCTGGACGATGCTCATCTTCCTGATCATCGTCGGCTTCGTCGCTTCCATCCTCTATCGGCAGGCCGCGCACGCGTTTCAGACCAATCCCGGCCTCAACGGCCTCATTCTGGGCGTTCTGGCGATCGGCATCCTCCTCGTCTTCGTCCAGGTGATCGGCCTTGCCCGCGAGGTAGGCTGGTTCAATTCCTTCCGGGCCGCGGGCAGTGCAGACAAGGTCGGGCGTGAGCCGCGTCTCCTCGCGCCGATGCGCACGCTCATCGGCCGCCGCCGCAAGGTGGCGCTGTCGACCGTCGCCTATCGCTCCATCCTCGATTCGATCGGCACCCGCCTCGACGAATCGCGCGACACCTCCCGCTACCTCATCGGCCTTCTCGTGTTTCTCGGTCTGCTCGGCACGTTCTGGGGCCTGATCGGGACGATCGGTTCGATCAGCGACGTCATCGGGGCGCTCGATCCGGCGTCGAGCGGTTCCGATGATATACTCGGGGCGATCAAGAGCGGTCTCGCGCAGCCGCTTGCCGGCATGGGCACGGCCTTCTCGTCCTCGCTGCTCGGCCTCTCCGGCTCGCTCATCCTCGGCTTCCTGGACCTGCAGGCAGGACGCGCGCAGAACCGTTTCTATACCGAACTCGAAAACTGGCTCTCGTCGGTGACAGACGTCGGTTCCGACACTCCGGTGGCCGACAACTTCTCGAACGGCGCCCTGGAGGAACTGCGCTCGCTTACCGCGGAACTGCGGAGGATTGCCGCGACGCAGGCGAAGGGCACGCCGGAGGGAGGCGGATCCGACCGTTCTCTTTCGGCCATGGCGAACCTCGCCGAAGGCATCCAGGGTCTCGTCAAGAACATGCGCAACGAGCAGCAGATGTTGCGCGACTGGATCGAGGCGCAGCAGGAGGAATCCAGAGCGATGCGTCGGACGCTCGATCGCATCTCCGACAAGATCGGGGGGAAATAAGCGATGGCGCTCGCCAAGAACCGCCGCCGCGAACGCAGCGTCGATTTCTGGCCCGGATTCGTGGATGCGCTTTCCACGCTTCTCATGGCCATCATGTTCCTGCTGACGGTGTTCGTTCTGGCGCAGTTCCTGCTCAGCCGGGAGATCACCGGCCGGGACGAGGTGCTGAACCGTCTGAACAGCCAGATCGCGGAATTGACGGAACTGCTGGCGCTCGAAAAGAGCGGCAGCCAGGACCTCGAAGACCAGCTCGCCAACCTGCAATCGTCGCTGGCTGCGGTGGAGAGCGATCGGTCGCGCCTGCAGCAGCTGCTGAGCGAGGGGGCGGGCAGCAGCAGTGCCGCCAATGCCCGCGTCGGAGAACTGACCAACCAGCTCAGCCAGGAGCAGCAGGTAAGTGCTCGCGCCGCCAGCCAGATAGAGCTCCTCAACCAGCAGATCGCGGCACTGAGAGCGCAGATCGCTGCCGTGGAACAGGCGCTGCAGGCATCGGAAGCAAAGGATGCGACATCGCAGGCTCAGATTTCAGACCTCGGCCGCCGCCTCAACGTCGCCCTGGCCGCCCGCGTGCAGGAACTGAACCGCTACCGCTCCGATTTCTTCGGGCGGCTGCGCGAGATCCTCTCCGACAGGGAAAACATCCGCATCGTCGGAGACCGCTTCGTGTTCCAGTCGGAAGTGCTCTTCCCGGTGGGCGGCAACGAGCTCGACGAAGCAGGTCGGGTCGAGATGGACAAGCTCGCGGCCGCTCTGCTCGACCTTGCCAAGGAAATCCCCGCCGAGATCAACTGGGTCCTGCGGGTGGACGGCCATACCGACAATTCACCGCTTTCCGGCGCAGGCCGCTTCCGCGACAACTGGGAACTGTCTTCCGCCCGCGCGACATCCGTGGTCAAGTATCTGATCTCCAAGGGTGTGCCGGCCAACCGGCTGGTTGCGGCCGGCTTCGGTGAGTTCCAGCCCATCGCACCGGGCGACACGCCGGAGGCGAAATCGCAGAACCGCCGCCTCGAGCTGAAGCTGACGGAACGCTGAGAATGGCGAGAACCAAGTCCGATATCGCCGCACTGATCAAGGCGGTGGCGGATACGCCGCGCCGGGACAACAGCGCCTATCACCAGGCGATGGCGGAGGCGCGCGAAACGTTTGCCAGGGCAGAGGCGGCGCTTGGCGGGCCGGTGACCGTGAAGATCAAGACCAGGCTCAAGCCCAACGGCAAATACGTGGTGAAATGGGTGTTCGAACGTGCCGACTGACAAGGGCAGGGCCACGGGACGGCCGGGCTGAGCGTCGGCCGATCGGTCGCCGTCAGGCGGTTTCGCGGCTGGTGGTGAAGCCCAGTCTGTCCAGCCCGCGACGGATTTCCGGTGCCTTCATGAAGAGATTCCATAACAGGCCGGAACGGTGGTTCTCGATCATCGCCACGATGGGACCCTGATCAATGGCGAGATAGGTCGGAGCCAGCCAGTCCGTCGCCGGAGCGAAGGCATCGACGAAACCGAAGCTGCCGAACAGCTTGCCGCCTTCATATCGAAGCAGCGCGCGCAAAGCCTCCTCCGCATCGGCGGGAAGGTAGGGGAAGCTCGCGAGGGCGGCGGTCGGGGCGATCGCGCCGGTATCGGATGTCGGCGAGTTGGCGTTGTAGCCGTTCGGAGCCTCGGAGGCCGTCAGGCCCCAGACCCCGTATTGCGCATAGGCAGGGACCGTGTTGCAATAGTCGCGGTTGATGCGGGCATGCGCCACCGCCTGCTGCCAATAATCCGCATACCGGTCCGAAAGGCCGCGCGGATCGAGGGCGCAGAAGGAATATTGCGACAGGAACATCGGCCCACCGAACGGTTCGCCGAGCGGGAGAACGGTACCGAGATAGGATTGGCCGTTCCGGATGACGCCCGATCTCGCCCAGCCGGCATGGTAGCATTCCGGGCTGATCGGATGGGTGTCTGAACCCGCTGCCATGACATAGGTCGAAAGCGCCTCGTTCCATCCGACGATCGGCAGGTTCATGGTCCAGCCGTGGACGGGGCTCCAGTGCCAGTAAAGCGGGCCGGTCCTGCCTCGGGTGAACCAGTTCCATTCCACCTCGTCAAAGAAGCTGGTCACCTGCGCACGCAGCTTCGCTTCGGTCTCCGCATCGCCGCTGAAATATTCGCGGGCGCAGATCAGGCCCTGCAGGAGAAGGGTGGTCTCAACCAGATCGCCGGCATCGTCATATTGCGAGAACGCCATCGTTCTGCTCGTCGCGCCATCGACCATGTGGGGAAAGGCGCCGTGATACCGTGTGGCGAGCGCCAGCCGCTCGAGGATCAGCAGGATGCGCTGCAGCGCTTGCGCCCGTTCGATCCAGTGGCGTTCGGCTGCGACCAGGATCGCCATCACACCGAAACCGGTGCCGCTGATGGAGATCATGTCGGTGGCGAGCGCGCCGTTGACCCAGCGCTTGTCGTAGATGAGCCTGCTTTCGGCATGGGCGCCTTCCCAGAAATAGAGGAAGGTCTGCCGCTGGACACGGTCCAGAAGCAGGTCGAGCGGCGCGTCGGGGTTCAGCGGCTCTACGATCATCGGCTACCCGGTCAGATCGCGCTGGCGCTTCTCGGCGCAGTGTCGTGGAACTGCAATCGCGCCAGTCTGGCGTAGACGCCTCCCTTGGCGACGAGGCTCTGATGCGTTCCCTCTTCGACGATCCGGCCGTCTTCCAAAACGAGGATGCGGTCGGCCTTCAGCACGGTGGCGAGCCGGTGGGCGATCACCAGGGTGGTGCGGTTTTCCATCAGCCCGTCGAGCGCGCGCTGGACGAGGGTTTCGCTTTCGGCATCGAGCGCCGACGTTGCTTCGTCGAGCAGCAGGACGGGCGCATCCTTGAGGATCGCGCGGGCGATCGCGATCCTCTGGCGCTGTCCGCCCGACAGGGTGATGCCGCGTTCGCCGGCCATGGTGTCGTAGCCGTCCTCCAGCCTGGAAATGAACTGATCCGCCTGGGCCGCGATCGCCGCCTGCCGCACGGACTCGCGGCTGGCGCCGGGCATGCCGAAGGCGATGTTGTCGTGGATGGAGGCGGCGAAGATCGTCACATCCTGCGGCACGATCGCGAGTCGGGAACGGATATCCGCGAGCCCGGCATTGCGCAGATCGACGCCGTCGAGCGTGATCGATCCGGTCTGGGGATCGTAGAAGCGCATCAGAAGCGAAAACACGGTGCTCTTGCCGGCACCGGACGGGCCGACGATCGCGACGGTTTCGCCGGGTCTGATCTTGAACGACAGCGCATTGAGCGTGATGGCGCTGATGCGGGCGGGATAAGCGAAGGAAACCGCGTCGAACCCGACTTCGCCGCGAGCTGGCGAGGGAAGATGGTCGGGATTGGCCGGATCCTGAACCGCGGATATCTCGTGGAGCAGTTCCGTCAGCCGTTCGGCGGCACCGCCGGCGGCCGACAACTCGCCCCAGACTTCCGACAGCTGTCCAAGCGAGCTTGCGGCAATCACCGAATAAAGGACGAACTGGCCGAGCGTGCCGGCGGTCATTTCGCCGGAGAGGACGCTCTGGGCGCCATACCAGAGAACGCCGACGATCGAACCGAAGACGAGCAGGATGGCAAAGCCCGTCAGCAGGGCGCGGGACCGGATCGCCACGCGCGCGGCATCGTAGGCATTTTCGACGGCCGCGCCGTAACGCTCGCTCGCGGCCTGCTCGCCGTTGAAGGATTGGATGGTTCTGGTCGCTGCGACCGTTTCAGAGGCGAAGGCCGAACTGTTTGCCAAAGTGTCCTGGGCAGCGCGCGACCGGCGGCGGACGGAACGGCCGAAACCGACAATCGGAAATACGATCAGGGGAATGGCGCCGAGCACGAGAGTGGAAAGCCACGGACTGGTATAGATCATCATCCCCATGGCACCGAGACAGAGGATGGTGTTGCGCAGCGCCTGGGATGCGGAGGAGCCGAAAGCCGACTTGATCTGGGTGGTATCGGCCGTCAGCCGTGAGACGATCTCGCCCGACTGGTTGACGTCGAAGAAGGAGGCGGACAACCGCGTCACATGGGAA
>JBQGDG010000278.1:0-1685 GCA_052038935.1 Neorhizobium sp.
GCGAGGCCGATGGCGGGCAGAAGGATGCTCGGGAACTCGGACGGCGTGGCAAGCAGGCCGAGTACGAGGAACATGATGATCTGCGCGAGCCAGGTCAGCCCCTCGTTGAAACGGGTGATCTGCTGCTTGGCGAACATGCGCTTGTTGCCGGCATACATGCCGGCGGCATAGACGGCGAGGACGCCGCTGCCTCCGAGGGCTCCGGTGAACGAGAAGACCAGGAGCGCCAGCGCCAGTACGAAGATCGGCGCCAGGCCGCGGTCGGAGGTGAAGCGGTTGAGGATTGCGACGATCATCATGCCGCCGAGGAAGCCGAAGACGAGACCCAGTCCCATTTCCTCTATGAAGACCAGGGCGAAATGCAGGTCTATGCCGGAGAGCCTCTGGCCCGTGGCGATCAGCTCGGCGATGGCGATCGTGAGGAATATCGCCATCGGGTCGTTGGTGCCGGATTCGACTTCGAGCGTCGAACGCACCTTGTCGCGGATATTGATGCCGCCGATGCGCAGCAGGAAGAACACCGCGGCCGCGTCGGTCGAGGCGACTATGGATCCGAGGAGCAGGCCTTCCGGCCAGCCGACGCCGAGGAGCAGGGTGGCGGCGAAAGCGAAGATGCCCGCCGTCAGCAGGACGCCGGCCGTCGCCAGCGTGATCGCCGGAACCGCGGCGATCCTGAAGGAATGAAACGGCGTGCTGAAACCGGAATCGAAGAGCACGATCGCCAGAGCCAGCGAGCCGAGCATGAACGTGAAGGGATAATTCTCGAAACGTATGCCCAGCCCGTCAACGCCGGCCAGAAGTCCGATGGAGAGAAACACGAGAAGCAGCGGAGCGCCGAACCGGAAGGCGAGAAGGCTGGAAAACGCTGCCACCAGCACCAGCAGGGTGCCGATCAGCAGAACGATATAAAATGACTCCAAGAGCCCGCACCTTTTCCCGCTCGTCATCTGCCGTTCGCTGGCAGCGCCGGCCGATGCGCGGGAACTCGATCCCGGGCTTCGGTGCGGGCTTCAGAAAGGGCGGACCCCGACAATGGCCGGGACGATTCGTTACGACAAGGCGATTAGGCGCGAACGAATCCGGCAAGAGAAGGGCAGAGCAATCAATGGCAAAAGAAAAGCGGGCCGGTAAAATCCGGCCCGCTTGTTTCATTCAAGACGGCTGTGTCCCGATCAGATCATCTTGGCGAATGCAACGGCCGTATCGGACATGCGGTTGGAGAAGCCCCACTCGTTGTCGTACCAGGTCAGGATGCGCACGAAGTTGCCTTCCATGACCTTGGTCTGGTCGAGTGCGAAGATCGAGGAATGGCTGTCGTGGTTGAAGTCGCGCGAGACGAGCGGCTCGTCGGTATAGCCGAGGATGCCCTTCAGCTTGCCGTCCGATGCCGCCTTGATGGCGTCGTTGATTTCGGCAACCGTGGTGTTCTTCTTGGCGACGAAATTGAAATCGACGACCGAGACGTTGGGGGTCGGCACACGGATCGAGGTGCCGTCGAGCTTGCCCTTGAGGTGCGGAAGCACGAGGCCGACGGCCTTGGCGGCGCCGGTCGAGGTCGGGATCATGGACAGGGCCGCAGCGCGTGCGCGGTACAGATCCTTGTGCATGGTGTCGAGGGTCGGCTGGTCACCCGTGTAGGAGTGGATCGTGGTCATGAAACCGTGGTCGATGCCGACCGCGTCGTC
>JBQGDG010000279.1:0-4985 GCA_052038935.1 Neorhizobium sp.
GCGCCTTGCGGCCTGTATAGAACTCGACGATCTCGGGCATGTAGGAATAGATCGCCTTGTCGTCGCAAATGCCGGTGCCGGGGGCATTGGCGATGGTGATGTTGCCGGCCTTGTAGACATCCATGATGCCGGGAATGCCAAGGGCCGAATCAGGCCGGAAGGTGAGGGGATCGAGAAAGTCGTCGTCGACGCGGCGATAGAGGACGTCGATCGCCTCGTAGCCGCGGGTGGTGCGCATCTGCACGCGCCCGTCGATGACCCTGAGATCCGAGCCTTCCACGAGTTCCACGCCCATCTGGTCGGCAAGGAAGGAGTGTTCGTAATAGGCGGAATTGTAGATGCCGGGCGTTAGGACGGCGACGCGCGGCTTGCCCTTGGCCCCGGGCGGCGCGACGGCCGCGAGCGACTGGCGCAGCAGGCGCGGATAGTCCTCGACGCGCTGCACCTTGTTGAGCGCAAACAGTTCGGGGAACATCTGCATCATCGTCTCGCGGTTCTCCAGCATGTAGGAGACGCCGGAGGGCGTGCGGGCATTGTCTTCCAGAACGTAGAACTGGTCCTCGCCGGTGCGCACGATGTCGGTGCCGACGATATGGGTATAGACGCCGCCGGGCGGCTTGAAGCCGATCATCTCGGGCAGGAAGGCGACGTTCTTCTCGATCAGTTCGCGCGGGATGCGGCCTGCCTTGATGATCTCCTGCTTGTGATAGATGTCGTCGAGGAAGGCGTTGAGCGCCAGGACCCGCTGCTCGATGCCCTGGGCGAGCCTGCGCCATTCGCGGCCGGAAATGATGCGGGGGATGATGTCGAAGGGGATGAGCTTTTCGGAACTGTCCGCGTGACCGTAGACGGCGAAGGTGATGCCGGTCCTGCGAAAGATGTTTTCCGCATCCTGCGTCTTGCGGATCAGATGTGCGGTATCCTGGGCCGAATACCACTCATGGTAGTTCTTGTACGGTGGGCGCGGAAGGTTCTCCGCAGTTAACATTTCATCAAATGCCAAAGAAGCGTTCCCCTTTTTTTGGCCATAAGAATACAACGCCAGAGGCAATGCAAGAACCATGCGCAGTTGCCGAAGATAAAATCGACGATGGTCTTGCCGCCTGCGGAGGCGGTCTTCCGGCCCGCCGTCCAGCGATGTCACGACGCAGGTCAGATTGCGCTTGTGTTCGAAAAATCAACACCTTGCATGTAAAAGCATCAATTGCTCACAGACTAGGCCGCGAGGCCCTGATCAGCAGGGCTGATGGTTGCCGTCAGCATTTCTGCTTTGACCTCGGGGTGGTGCCTGCCTATTGGGGCTTGAAGCTTCGGACAGGACCAGAATGACACTCGATCGCGCCGCGCCGGCCCTTTTTGCCTTTCTCTGGTCTACCGGATGGATCGTGGCGAAATACGCGTCGCTGCATGCCGACCCGGTCACCTTCCTCGCCGCACGCCATGCGCTCGCCGCCTGCGCTTTCGCAGCCGTCTGCCTGCTCCTGCGGGCCCGCTGGCCGGACAGTCTCCTGCAGGCCGGCCGGGCGATGCTGTCCGGCGTGTTCCTGCACGGGCTCTATCTCGCCGGTGTCTGGTACGCGATCGGGCAGGGTGTGCCGTCCGGGCTTTCGGGGATCATCGCCGGGCTGCAGCCGCTGCTGACGGCGATGGCCGCACCTTTCCTCCTCGGCGAACGCCTGAGCCCGCGCCAGCGGATCGGTCTCGCCCTCGGCTTTGCAGGCATCCTGATCGCCATCTCGCCGCAACTGTTCGCGAGCCTCTCGGCAGGGCTCACAGGTCTCGGCATTCCGCTCGTCATCAATCTCGTGGCGATGAGTTCGGTGACGTATGGCACGCTCTACCAGAAACGCTACCTGCAGAACGGCGATCTCTGGACGACGGCGACGCTGCAATTCGTCGGCGCCTTCGTCGTCACGCTGCCGATCGCCATGATGACGGAGGACATGCGCTTCGACTGGACCGTTCAGGCGGTCGTCGCCATGGCCTGGTCGGTGATCGGCATTTCGATGGGAGCGGTCTTCCTGCTTCTCTATCTCATCAACCGCGGGCAGGTCTCACGCGCCGCCTCGTTGATCTACCTGATGCCGCCCATGGTGGCGCTGGAGGCGGCGCTGCTGTTCGGCGAGCCGCTGACATGGCCGATGATCATCGGCACGGTCATCGTGGTCACCGGCGTCTATCTGGTGAACCGGAAAAGCCGCCGGGACGCGGAAAGACAGGCCTGACCTTTGCGACGCCCGCCGCCGCGAGCCGGTTTCTGACTTCCTCGACATGGACGGGCGTCAGCGCCTGCTTGGGCAGGGGATGAAAGATCGGCCCGCTGGTCAGCAGCACCAGCACATGGTCGTCCTCGTCCCATTTGCGGAATTCGTGCCAGGGCAGGGTCTGGTGGCTGCTTTCCTGCCGGAAGGTGACGTGGCTGTCCGTCCAGTCGAGCGTCACGTCGCCACGCGTGGTCGGAGGGGCGGAACGGAAGAAGTGAAGCGCCTGGCGTCTGGAGCTGGTGCGGCTTATCCAGGCGAGGCCGGCCATGCCCCCCGCCGCCACCAGTCCCGCGACGATCATGGAATAGGGGATCGAGCGCCCGCCGCCGGCATGGAGATAATAGCCGAAACCGGCCCAGATGATCAGGAAAAGAGCGATGATCGCCCAAGACTTTATATGGGATCGCCGCCATAGCTCGTTGCCCGCCACGATATCCGCTTCGGTCAGGCGATAGGTTATCAAGCGTCTCTCCCGTCGTCTTCATGGCCACCGGCCCATGGGAGGATAGGAGAGGCGGCGCAAATGAAAAGGCCGCCCATCGATGGTTCGATGGGCGGCCGTGTTGGTGACGGGGTCGCGCGGACGCGCTCTCGCCTTACGCCGGGCGGCGCTTGCGGCCCTGGTTGGCGCGGTTGTCGTTGCCGCCGAAGCGGACCGGACCGCGGGCTTCGCCCTGGGCCGGATGCGCGGGGCGGCCGTTGCCGGCAGCCGCGCCGCCGTTATGGGCCTGCCGCTGCTTGGCAGGCTCGTGGGCGCCATGGGCGGCATGGTCGCGGGTGGCGCCGGCCGGCTTGTTCTGGCCCTGATGACCGTTGCCCTGACCGCCCTTGCGGTGGTCGTTGCGCTGCGGACGGCCTTCGCCGGCCTTGGCATTGTTGCGCGGGCCGTTCTGATCTCGGTTCGGGCGGAAGTCCGACTTTACCGCCAGATCGTTATCGCCCTCGGAGCGCGGCATTTCCTCGCCCCGGCGCTGGCCGCGGAATTCCTCGTTGCGGCGGTTGTCGCGCTGCGGACGATTGTTGTTGCCGCGACGTTCGCCACGATTGTCCTGACGCTCGGCGCGGTCTTCTGCCGCGCCTTCTGCGCCTTCGGCCGCGAAGAAGGGCTTGCGGGCCGGGCGGTCGCGGCGCGGGCCGCGATTGCCGCCTTCACCATTTCCGCCGCCATTGCCGCGACCGGCACCATTGCCGCCGCGGCCCTTGTTGCCGCCGCGATTGTTGCCGTTGCCGCGAACCGGGCGGTTCATGGTTTCCGGACGTTCGCCAGAGGCCGTCTTGATCTCGATATTCATCAGCTTTTCGATATCGCGCAGCAGCAGCGTCTCGTCCGGGGCGCAGAAGGCGATCGCGACGCCGTCGCGGCCGGCACGCGCGGTGCGGCCGATACGGTGGACGTAGGCATCCGGAACTTCCGGCAGGTCGTAGTTGTAGACGTGGCTGACGGCCGGGATATCGATGCCGCGGGCTGCGACGTCGGTGGCGATCAGCGTCTTGATCTCGCCGTCACGGAAGCCCTTGAGCGCGCGTTCGCGCTGGCCCTGGCTCTTGTTGCCGTGGATCGAGGCAACCGAGAAGCCGATATTGTCGAGATGCTTCATCAGCTTCTCGGCGGTGTGCTTGGTGCGCATGAAGACGATGGCGCGGCCATCCGGGTTGTCGTTCAGGGACTTGCGCAGCAGTTCGGTCTTGTCGCCCTTGCCACCGACGAAGTGGACATATTGCTCGACCTTGTCGGCAGCCTTGCCCGGAGGCGTGACCTCGACCTTGACCGGATCGGTGAGAAAATCTGCGGCCAGATCGGCGATCGCCTTCGGCATGGTGGCCGAAAACAGCATCGTCTGGCGGCGCTTCGGCACCATCTTGGCGATCTTGCGCAGGTCGTGGACGAAGCCGAGGTCGAGCATCTGGTCGGCTTCGTCGAGAACGAGGAAGCGAACGGTCGTCAGGCCGATGGCGCGGCGGGCGACCAAGTCGAGCAGGCGGCCGGGGGTCGCGACGAGGATGTCGGTGCCCTTTTCGAGCTGCAGCTGCTGCTTGTTGATCGAGACGCCGCCGACGACGAGGTTGATCTTCAGCGGCTTGCCCTTGACGAACGTCTTCAGGTTGGCGGCGATCTGGTTCACCAGTTCGCGCGTCGGCGCAAGGATCAGCGAACGGGTGGTGCGGTTGTCGGGGCGGATGTCCTCGGCGAGCAGGCGCTCGATCAGCGGCAGGCCGAAAGCGGCGGTCTTGCCGGTGCCGGTCTGCGCGAGGCCGATCAGGTCGCGGCCTTCGAGGAGGAGGGGGATCGCCTGCGCCTGGATCGGCGTGGGCGTTTCAATGCCGAGCGCGGTCAGCGTGGCGACGATCTGCTTGGAGACACCAAGAGATTCAAAATTCGTCAAAGCGAATACCTTTCGGGGCGCCAGAAACGTGTCTGCCGGCACGGCACCATGCCATGTCGGCTGCTTCTGGCGTCAAGAACCCCGCGTGAAGTGGGAACTTGTGTGTTGGAAATTGCTTCCCAGCGCTTAAACCCTGAGGGTCAGGGCGATCTATCAGTGCGCCTTGTTCCTTCTTCGCGAACTTTTTTCGTCGCAAGGCCAACTCACGCGGCGGCCGGAAGGTGAAAGCTGGCCTGCATGTGGTGGATTTGCGGAGAAAAGTCAAGGATGTTTCGCACATGCGAGACATGCGCCAATGCGGAAGATGCCGCGCCGCCGTGCGTCATGCCCGATGAAA
>JBQGDG010000280.1:0-7049 GCA_052038935.1 Neorhizobium sp.
ATACGATCCTGTCCGGCATACGGCGGGACCGGCCGGAGGCCGGGGCCGTCCGCCCGCAGGATGGCATTCTCAAGAGCGTGAGACGGAGGCAGTCTTCCGCTTCGGCTCCGCTGCGGCCTCTGCTATCCTGCATCCCGGCAATAGCGATAATCCGCGCCCGAAATTCCGGCCCTGTCGAACTCGGCTTTCATTGCGTCGCTGATGACGGGGTGAGGGGCGTGGATGAACATGTCGATCCAGACATGCCGGGAACCGATCCGGGAACGGTTGAAGACCAGTTCCTTGTCCGGCCCGCCCAGAATATCCCACAGGCCGCGAAACTCGAAGGTGGTTTCGTTCCTGTCGACGCTGTCAATCCGGCTGCCGGGCACGAACCAGTACCGTTCCGCGGCGTGGCTTCCATCCTCCCACCGCAGTTCGAGCGGAAAGAACTGGTGGACGCCTGGCTCCAGCCGCTCCACCGCCGCCTTGAATTTTTCACTGACCAGCAGTCCGAACGCCCGATAGACATCGGGGATTTGGCGTATAGGGCCGCTCAGCTCGACGATGGTCGGAATGTTGTCGGGCCGCACCGGACGCCCGGTATAGGCTGCACCCGGCCGCACCCGCATCCCGCCGTCAGGCGACAGATCGGCGGGGCTGATCCTGCTCACGTCTCCGTCGCAGGCCCGAAACGGATAACTGTAGATCTCGTCGTTCTTGCATGTAAGGAAATAAGCCATTCTGCTCCCGTGTATCGCGCTGTCCGGCGATCGTTGCAATTCTCGAACCGGGCCTGCTCGCCGCCCGTTCGGACGTCGCAGGAGGCGCCGCGCAGCGGACGCAGGCAAAAGAGAAGAGCCATGCGGTCGCAGATGCCATCGGCGCCGGTCGTCGATGCCGGTCAGTCACGCCGATCGCGAACGCCGGACGGAATATTGGCGCCGAGGCTCCTGGCCCGGGAGCCGCTCATCGCTCCGGCCTGATGCATCTTCTGCGCCATCACGGCGGGGTTCGACGTATCCTGGCTGACCGCCGGATCGACATAACCGTAGCGTTTTCCGCGTTGAGCGCTGATTTCCGCCTGCCGTTTCTCCGCGGCCGCAAATCTCTCCCTGGCACCGGGAAAGTCGCGCTCCCATTCGTCCTTGAGCTCTTCCAGCGATTTGTTCGACGCCTGTTTCCACCCATCGACGAAATCACGAATCCAACCAAACATCAGCCTTACCATCCCTTGGCCAGTTCATCCTCGGTATCGAGTTTATCAGAGGTTTCGGTAACCGGAAGCCAAGTTCCGGCTTTGGTGTCGGGCAAACAGGTGATCGGCCTGCAAAATCTCCTGATCGCGGGACAGGCCGAACACCGCCCGATCGACGACGTGGGGTTGACCGCAACGCCGTCCGCGCTGCCGCTCCGTCATGCCGGAATGCGTACGATCGCCCTTAGCCCCCCGCTCGGGCTTTCTGCCAGCGTCACGTTGCCGCCCTGGGCGCGGGCGGTATCGCGCGCGATCTCCAGCCCGAGCCCCGTGCCGGAGGCGTTGAGGTTGCGCGCCTCGTCGAGCCGGTAGAACGGCTTGAACACTTCCTCGCGCGATTCCGCCGGAATGCCCGGTCCGTCGTCGTCGAAGGTCAGCGTCAGCCATTTGGCGCTGTGGCGGGCGTTGATATGGAGCGAATTGGCATATCGCTCGCTGTTCGAGACGAGATTGGCGACGAGGCGGGTGAAGGCATTCGGCCTGACGGTAATCTCGTCCTCCCCCTCGATCTCAAAGCTCAGCGTGCGGCCGCGCAACTTGTAGTCCGCATGGAAGCGCTCGATCAGCTCGCTCAGTTTCAGGGTGCCGAAATCCTCCTCGGCTTCGCCCTTGGCAAAGGCGAGATAACCTTCCAGCATCGACTGCATGTCGTTGACATCCTCGGTCATGCCGGCAAGTTCCGGCTTGTCGCCGGCCAGCGCCAGTTGCAGCTTGAAGCGGGTGAGGATGGTGCGCAGGTCGTGACTGATGCCGGCGAGCATGGCGGTGCGCTGCTCCATCTGGCGCTCGATCCTCTCGCGCATCTGGATGAAGGCCAGTCCGGCGCGGCGGATCTCGTCGGCGCCGCGCGGCGAGAACCCTTCCGTCTTCTGTCCCTTGCCGAAGCTTTCCGCCGCGCTGGCCAGCATGACGATCGGGCGGATCTGCCCCCGGAGGAAGAGGATGGAGATGAGGACGAGCACGAAGGCGGTGCCGATCATCCAGATCAGGAAGATATGGGTGTTTGAGGCGTAGGTGGAACCGCGGCGGACGAAGACGCGCAGAACCCGCTCGTCGAACTTGATGCGGATTTCAACGAGCCGGCTGTCGCCCACGGTATCGAGCCAGAAGGGCAGCTGGATCTGACGGGTGATCTGGTCCGCCAGAATGCCGTCGAGAATGGAGAAGAAGGGACGCGGGCGCGGCGGCGGAAGCTCGCCCTTTTCCTCCACGGCGATGGTCAGGTTGAGGGACTGGTCGGCGATCCGGGTGATGTCGTCGTAATTGCTGTCCTGGGGATAGCTGCGGATGACTTCGATGATGCCGGCGATGTCACGCGTGGTGCCTTCCGACAGCCGTTCGGTGACCATCCGCCAGTGCCGCTCCATGAACACGGCGGCAACGACGGTCTGCAGCAGCAGCATCGGCAGGATGACGATGAGCAGCGAGCGGGTGTAGAGGCCCGTCGGCAGGCGGCGCCGCAGCCAGCGGGTCAGCGCGCGCCAGCCCGGAATGCTGGCTGCCGTCATCGTCTGTCTCAGCGTGTCGAAAAAGGCCATTGCCGTTCTGCCTGCTGACTTCTTCCTCGAAATCTCCACGCAATCCGGCCGCTGCGGACGGATTGCGTGAAATGGTCGAAACTCTGTCCTAGTCGATGCTCAACCGGTAACCGATGCCGCGGACGGTCTGCAGATAGACCGGGTTGGCCGGATCTTCCTCGATCTTGCGTCTCAGCCGGTTGATCTGCACGTCGATCGTGCGTTCTCCGACGTCGGAATCGTCGCCAATCAGTTCATGGCGCGGGATCGTATCGCCCGCCCGCGATGCGAAAAGCAGCATGATCTCCTGCTCCCGGTCGGTGAGGCGGATGGTCTCCGCCGCCTTGCGCAATTCCTTGCGCGAAAGCGAGAAGGTGAATGGGCCGAAGATGACCTGTTCGATCTTGGGCATTTCGGAGGCGCTGCGGCGCAGGATGTTGTTGATGCGCAGCACCAGTTCGCGCGGATCGAAGGGCTTGGAAAGATAGTCGTCGGCCCCGGCCTCCAGTCCGGCGATCCGCGATTCCGCCTCGACGCGCGCCGTCAGCAGGATGACCGGAATGGTCTTCTTCTCGTAGAGCGACTTGGTCAGCGACAGGCCGGATTCGCCGGGCATCATCACGTCGAGGATGATCAGGTCGAAATGCAGCCCGTCGAGCTTGCGGCGCGCCTCGGCTGCATCGGCCGCGATGGTGATGCGGAAGCCCTGTTCCGTCAGGTACCGGTTGAGGAGGTCGCGGATGCGCTTGTCGTCGTCCACGATCAGCAGATGTGGCGCATCGTCCAGAGGAGGCGTTTTCGTCATGGCTGCATCCTATTCCAAGTCGTCGGCGGCCGGCGGCAGATTTTCATCGCGGCCGCGCATTTTCTTGAGGAACTCCTTGACCGCCGACTGCATCTCCGGCGTCAGGCCTTCCATCGCACGGGCGATGCGCAGTGATTGCGGCTCTGATAGGGCAAGCGCCAGTTCTCTGCCGGCAAGCGTCGGGTACAGACGCCGCTGGCGGCGGTCCTTGGCGCCGGCCATCTGTCGGATGTAACCCGCTTCGATCAGATGCTTGAGCACGCGCGACAGGCTCTGCTTGGTGATCTGCAGCGTATCGAGAAGATCGGTGACCATCAATCCCGGCTGGCGGCAGACGAAATAGACGACGCGGTGATGGGCGCGGCCCATGCCAATCCGGGCGAGAATGGCATCCGGGTCGGAGACGAAGTCTCGATAGGCGAAAAACAGGAGTTCGATCGCATCGAAGTCAATCCGGCTTTCATCAACCGCCGGCATCGGCGGTTGAACCTTCCTGACGGGCTTTGCCGCCATTGCTGGAGACACGTGCAGATCCTTTCAAAGATGCGGCCTGGCGTGGCGCAGCCGCGCGCGGCCACGATTGTAGCGTTTCAACGTCGATAAAGCGCGATAAGGTTGAACAATCAACAGAATTCGTGGCTTCTCGGGCGCCGGAAAGCCGGCAGCAAGCTCACCCTTCGCCGGGGAGAGGCCGGCATCGGCGCAGATGCGCCTAGGCTCCTTGCGGCGGCTTTCTGCAATCGATCGCGAAGGCGAGCGGATATGATCGGAACATTGAGGGCGGATATCCATTATCAGCACCATACAGACTGGAGAGCAGACCGATGCAGACCTATTCCGCACTTCCGCCCATCGTCATCGAGACCTCGAAACCGCATCCGCTTCGCGCGGTATTCGTGACCGTGCTGGCGCTGAAAGTCCTCGTCGGCGCATTCCTGCTCGCAACCGTGTCGCTGGCGCCGCCCGTCGCCGCCGACGACCGCTACATGGTCGTGGCGACCCAATAGTCCTGCCGGGTGCTTTTGGGGCTTTTTTGTCCGGCCACAAGCTCTATACCCGTCGGACGCAGTGGGTCGAGGTCAGGACATGGGCAAGCTTCAGGCCGGCATTATTCCGGTCACTCCGTTTCAACAGAACTGTACGATACTCTTCGATGACGAGACGCGGGAAGGCGTTGTCGTCGATCCGGGCGGCGACGTCGCCCTCATCGATCGGACGATCAGGGAAAACCACCTCACCATTCGGGAAATCTGGATCACCCATGGCCATATCGATCATGCCGGCGGGGCAGCCGAGTTGCGCGATGCGCTGAAGGTTCCCGTCATCGGCCCGCATGAGGACGACCGGCCGCTTCTCGACGCCCTCGAAACCCAGGCGCAGGCATTCGGCGTCAAAATGGAGGCGCGCAACGTGGTTCCCGACCGCTGGCTGAAGGACGGCGATACCGTCTCCTTCGCAACCCATGCGTTCAAGGTGTTTCACTGTCCGGGCCATGCGCCGGGCCATGTAATCTTCTACAATGAAACGCAGCGTTTCGCCCATGTCGGCGACGTGTTGTTCAACGGATCGATCGGGCGCACGGATCTGCCCGGTGGCGATCACGCCACGCTCCTGGCGTCGATCCGCGACAAGGTACTGCCGCTCGGTGATGATGTCGGTTTCCTGTGCGGCCACGGGCCGGGCGGCCGGATTGGTGAGGAACGCAGGAACAATCCCTATCTTCGGGATCTTCACAGTCAGCCGGCGGCGCTTCCCGGTGATCCGGCTATCCGCGGTTGACATGTAGCGCGGCCGGCCGAGCGGGGTTTCGCCGCTGTCCTGCCCAACTGCTCTGCCGATCGTTCACATAAAAAAACCCGGCAGTCTTGCCGGGCTTCAACTTGGTCAAGCCTTTGGCTCAGCCAGCGATCTGCAGGTTTACGGCCTTCGGGCCCTTACCGCGACGATCCGGCTCCGTGTCGAAGCTTACCTTCTGGTTTTCTGAAAGCCCGGACAGGCCGGAAGCCTGTACCGCGGAGATGTGGACAAAGATATCGGCGCCACCATTGTCTGGCTTGATGAAGCCGAAGCCCTTGTCGGTGTTGAAGAATTTTACAGTGCCAGTTTCGGCCATGCAGCAGGTCCTTTTCTCTCTGTCCGTGTTCAGCGGCGGACAGCACAATCGTATTGCCCATCAGGGCGGCGGCAGGCAGTTTTAAGAAAGGGTCCCTGTATTACCGCGGTGAATGGCAGGAATAGATTTTTCAAATTGCCCCCAGTTCCCCGCCCGAAGTTTTGGCGCCTTCGGATCGCATTATTATAGGTCTTCCCATGCTCGCAAAATGCCCGAACTTGGACAGAGTGCTGTGTTTAAAGGGAATTGGCAAGAAAAAGTTTTGCGAACCTGCGCCGACTGGTTGAAATTGGAAACCGCCGGAAGTCGTTGCAATGCAGGCCTTTCAGCCGCCGCGGCAGCATTAGCATGACGATATATAGCTGACCATCATTGATTGTATTGAACAATGTGTCGTTTCGGGACAGGAGCGGCAAGCAACGACCGGTCTTTCCCGGCGAGATGGCAAGATGGCGGCAGCGCAACCGGAAGGCCGTTTTCCCGAAGGTCAGGACACCGTCCCGCTTGCGTGCGCTCGCAGCCTGCTGCGCCCTCCGGTCCCGTCACGGCCAGCCCGTGCTTCAGTCTCCGTTTACCAATCCGGACGGCGCGCGAGAGGTTCAGATCACCGACATTGATGGATCGCATTCAAGCTTTCCGCTTGAAACGACGGGCCTCATTCGACATACAGCTTTGGGCGAATTTCGACTTTCGCCATGTTGCAACAGCTCTCAGGACCAAGACCCATGGCCTTTCTTGCCGATGCCCTTTCCCGCGTGAAGCCGTCCGCCACCATCGCCGTTTCGCAGAAAGCGCGAGACCTCAAGGCGAAGGGCCGGGACGTGATCGGACTGGGGGCCGGCGAGCCGGACTTCGATACGCCCGACAATATCAAGAAGGCGGCGATCGACGCGATCAACCGCGGCGAGACCAAGTACACGCCCGTTTCCGGCATCCCGGAACTGCGCAAGGCGATCGCCGAGAAGTTCAAGCGCGAAAACGGCCTGGAGTACAAGCCGGAACAGACGATCGTCGGCACCGGCGGCAAGCAGATCCTGTTCAACGCCTTCATGGCGACGCTGAATGCCGGCGACGAGGTCGTCATCCCGGCGCCCTACTGGGTTTCCTATCCGGAAATGGTGGCGCTGTGCGGCGGCACGCCGGTCGCGATCAGCACGAAGCAGGAAAACAACTTCAAGCTGACCGCCGCCGAACTCGAAAGCGTCATCACGCCGAAGACGAAGTGGTTCATCTTCAACTCGCCGTCCAACCCGACCGGTGCCGCCTATAGCGCCGAGGAACTGAAGGCGCTGACCGACGTGCTGCTCAGGCATCCGCATGTCTGGATCCTCACCGACGACATGTACGAGCACCTGACCTTCGGCGACTTCAAGTTCG
>JBQGDG010000281.1:0-27636 GCA_052038935.1 Neorhizobium sp.
TCAAGCTTTGGGGCATTTCTCTCCTCTCGTGTTGCTCATTCATGCGACGCTGCCGTGCCGCGGTCCAGTTTCACTTCTTGTCGGGGGATGCGTTTCCAGACGCTCCCCCCTTTAGGGGGGTAAAGTCTTGGGAATGGGAACGTTTTATTTTTCAATTACTTAGCCGTTCCCAGCGGAGTTTGGGAACGCGGGAATGGGAACGCAATTATATTGATTTCATTGGGTTTTTCGTTCCCATTCCCAGTGGGAACGCCCATTCCCAAGCATCGTTGGGAACGGTTTCTCCTACCTCGGAGCGCCTGCCGTGAAGTACCCGACGCCAACCGCAAAGTTTCCACCAGGCACGTCCAACCACTTCGCCGTCTTCTCGCCTCGCCCGGCCGCCCGTACTATCTCCCCCCTATCAAGCGCTTGCCCAGCGAGCGTTTCGATCTTATTTCGAGCAAGGCCCCTCAGCTCTTCCGGTAACCTCTCGCGCATCTCGTAAACGCCACTAACGCCGGTCTTCGTGAAGGGCGCGCCTGCGGCCGCGGCCGCGGCTATCGCAACCACCAGGGCGCCACGCAGGTCGCCTTGATCGAAAGCGGATGCGCCGGCCCCAGCAGTCTTGTCGATAAGCAACCCGTACTCGTTGCGGGCATAGGTGCTGAGTACGCGTCGAGCTGGCCCGTTGGCCTTTACGATGCCGCCGAGCACTATTCGGTTAGGCTCCCAAGAGACACCAATCTGCTTGCAAGCCGTCTTCGCCTTGGCCTCGTCTGCCGGCCACATCGAATAAACGACACGAAGGCCGTCGACCAGCGCCGTGCTGCCACGGATCGCTTCACGGGCATCGCTAAGGTTCTCAATCGGTTTTGGGCTCTTACGCATATGGTGCGCCGTGAGGATTGTAGCTTCAGTCTCGGCCGCCAGGCGCGCCAACGACGAGCAAACGAACTGGCCGGCGGTTGGATCCTCATTGATCGGCAGATGCGCAAAACTTGCCAAAGGATCGAATGTCACCAAGCGGAGATCGTCGATGTCCGCGAGCTGCTCACATATACGCTTGAACTCATCGGTCTCGACGAGGCCAAGCTTTCGATCCTCCCGCCAAAAGGCCCGAGCTCCACCGGCGGAGGGCAGAGGAACCACGATCATCTTCTTTCCCAGCTCGGAAAATCTCTCCCCTTTGCTATCCAAAGCGCTGACACGGCGATGAACCTCATTCGCATCGTCTTCAGACGTGATCATTACTGACGTGCCGTCGACCGCGACCTTGCCCCCGAAGATCGGAGAACTGTAGAGGCTTTCCCCAAACGCAATCCGCCGGTGGAGCTCGAGCAGGGCAAATGATTTCCCTGTGTCACCGGCCGCAGACACCATGCCAGGGACGCCCAGTGGTATGACGCCATCGACCAGCCATTTCACAGGGGGCGCCTCGCCTACAAAGCGATCGACGGTCCAGTCGAAAATCGAAAAGGCCGGCTTGTTGTCGTTGGCGGCGTCGGGGGTGTCTTGGAAAAACAAGACACCCCTCTCCGCCTGCTTTCGTAGGCTGTTTTCTACAAACCGCAGAACGGCTGCTGGATCCAGCGGCCTCGTGTTGTCCGGCTGGAAGTCCGGCTCCGGTGGGTGACGCGGATCCAGTATGCCTGCCTTCAGGCCGTTCTCGATGGTTTTGCAGCACCGCGTCCAGTCCCTGCCCCAGCCGCGCGCCACGTCCTGGAGCCAAGCGCGCGCATCGCTTTCGCTGACGTGACCGCCGCCAACCCAACGACCAAGAGCGAAAGAGCTATCGTTAAGGGAGTTGTTCCTTGAACCCATCGGCGCGCCGGCAAGGTCTGCAAGCTCCTGCTCCACCGCAGCATCGACGTAGGCGTTGTTGGTGCCGGCATGCGTAGGCAGGTAGCTGGAGCTTACCTCAGCCCTTGGCTTCACCAGGTCAAGCAGCCATGCAGGCGCGTCCGCGATGTCGCGGGTGTCGTCCGCCCAGTCATAACGCCGGCCATCACCCATGGCGCTTCCGGCGCCGATCACGTAACCACCTTCTCCGCGGATGTCGACGCCCGCTCCGAGCGCCCCGCGGTTTCGGACGCCTTCTTCGTGCTTGAAGTACAAATGCAGCCCGCCGTTCGGTGTGGTCACTCGCGCCGTCGCAGGCATCGGGCCATGCTCCACCTCCATTTCCGACAGCCAGTCGAAGCCGTTTGCGGCTCCTGGTTTTGCATCGATGTCCAGTGCGAAAAAGCCGGTTTTCTTACCGGTAGGGAGGCCGATCATCGCGTTGGGATAGCGACCCCAGGCACGACCAACGACTGCGGGCGGCGTAAGGGCACCATTCACCCCATTGGAGAGCAGCGGTGTCTTCGCGCCGCGCTCTTCGAGTTCGCCAGTTTGCGGATCGACGACGTCTTCAGGTTCGTGGCGGCAAGGGAAGCAAGGCCAGCCCCTCTCCGCGAATCCGACCGCAATCTCCTGCATCGTCACCGGGCTAGGCCGCTGCTGAGGAATTAGAACCATGACGGGCGAGTGCCTCCATACACAGAATTGAAAGTCGATCGACGATGACGGTTGGGAAGGTGATGGCAGCTCCACCATGCAAGGACGGGCCGTAAACCCGGAGGCCCGCCTCAGCACGGACCAGTTTTAGGTCGTAAGCACGGATACCGTGATCGAGCTCCGCATCGAACCGGGCGATCGTCTTACCGCCCGGCGAATGTGGTCTGATGGCCAGAATTCTCATCGCTGAGCCAGCCCACTTTGAAGCGGACCATAGTCGATGGATCGCTTGCCGCCATTTCTCATCGAGAAGTCGCGCCCCTCCAGCTGCTCCACCGACGTAATCCTCCCACGCAAGCCGCAAGCCGAGGCGAGTGCGATGAATTTCGGCGACGCCGTTCGTCCGAGGGAGCCGAGGAAGAATTCAAGCACGGCTCCCGGCTTCGTCCCATCTGTGGGGTCGATGAAAACGTTGAGCCGCAGGTAGCCGTTCGACTCGCGGTGAAGGTCAACTGCCCAGACGTGCCACCCGGTCCACTTACTGTCGATCTCTTGATGCGTAGGTAGAGCGATGGCGAGCGGCAGGTCGGGTCCGATACTGACTTGTGGGCGCAAAGGTCCTCCTTCCGGCGCGAAGGCCGGTCAAAAATGTGGGTGATGATGGGTGGGGGTTAGGCGGCGAGCGCCTGTGCCGGCGGCTCGCTCACGTTCTTGAAGTTGTGGATCACCCCGGCCTCGTTCATAAGCGAGCGCGATATTCCCGTCAGCGTCGACCAGAGATCTGTCATGAACAGCTCGGCGACTTCAGCGGCAATATCATACAAGCCGTCGTCAGGGTCACCTGGCGTGCTACCAGCTAGGCGCCAGTCGCTAAACGACATGATGTCCCCGTCGAGCAGGAGATCCTCCCAACTGTATGGCTCCGCATACTCATCGTCATGACCATTCTTCCAAAGCCTCTCCGCCACCATCCCGGCGACTGCCACCATACGCATGTGCGGATTGTCGAGGTCAGCTGGCTGGTTGCGAATGATCATTTTACCAAGCCAGGCCTTCTCATTCCGCATATCGGCAGATTGATGCGGGTGGATCCAGGCATCGGCCTCATAGCCAAGATAAATCGCCATCAGGACATGACCGGCTTCATGTATAGCCGCAAGGCGTCGATCGTATGCCGATATCCGGGAAGGCCGGTCCTTCATTCGCATGTTGATACGATGCGGCGTCATGCCGAAGCCCTTGCGGCGGCTTCGGTCTGGATCATCCACGCTGCCAGCGACGAACGTCGAGCGGCGACGGTTCCGCCGAGTTTGAAATGGGGGACTATCTTGTCGTAGGTAAGCCGATAAACCTGCCTCTGGGTCACGCCGAGGTATTTGGCGATGGCTGGGGCGCCCATGAGCAAATCGCCCTCTACTATATTGTCATTCGCTGGTGACATGTTTTCTCCTCTTTGGTTCGTGATCTTCAGAAGGCTGATGTACACAATGGCAGTGCGCAATCAGAATTTTACGCTGGCGGTCGCAAATTACCTTGGCAACCCCCAACCGTGACGAAAGTTACGCCGTTCACATTGCCGCTCGTCAACAGGTTGCTTTCCGTGTGCCGAAGCCTCATCATGTGACTCGAATGTCAGGAGGTCGTATGGCTAAGGTTAAAAAACGGACTTGGACGAATGCGAGCGGCAAGCATGAGGCGTGGCAGATTGACTTCACTGATCGCTTCGGCAAGCGCCACCGCGAACAGTTCAACCTTAAGCGTGATGCCGAGACGAGGCTAGGCGAACTGCAGGGGACAACGCGTGCTGGGACTTATCGTCCCCTCGCAGACAAGGCTGACGTTGCGGCTGCGTGCGCCACTTTCTGCCGATACATGACAGAGCGCCGCGACCGCGGCGAGAAGGTCACCGAGACATACCTCAGAACGACCCGTCAACATTGCGAGAATTACGTTGATCCGGTGAACGAGTATGTGGTGCGCCGGGCCGGCGTTGCTCGCAAGGACACGATAGGGTTCAAAGGCGGTATCGGAGCCATCAAGCTCGCTGATCTCACGGCTGCAAGGATCGTCAAGTTCCGAGATGAGATGAGAAGGCACGGCGCCGGCATTGTCACCACCCGGAGAGTTCTAGGCACCCTCTCCCGCGTATTAAAGCATGCGGTCGAGAATGACCTTGCCGCCATGAACGTCGCTAAAGGGATCCGGGTCATCGGGACTCGCGATGAAGACTCCGAACGTGTCACGCCGCCCTCAAAAGCCGCCCTCGCCGCTCTTCTCGCTGCCGAACCCGATGTGAATGATCCTGACGCCGACAAGGCCGCGAAGAACGGGAAAGTTAGCGAGCAGATGGTAAGGGCCAACTTCAAGCTTCAGATCCGGTTTGCCGCGGCATCTGGCCTTCGCGCCTCAGAACAGTGGGCCATGCGCTGGCGGCACCTTGATCTCGAGACGGGCAAACTTACCGTGGAGTGCCGGGTCGACGCCTTCGGCGGTATCGACACCACCAAGAGTGCGGCTGGTCGGCGAACGATCCCGCTCGGCAAGTCGATGGTCGCCGCCCTCACCGCCTGGCGCGACACAACTAAGTTTGGAAAAGATGATGATTTCGTCTTTCCGGACAGTCGCGGCAACTTCACGCGGCATACGAACATGACCAAGCGATTCTGGAGCCCACTAGTCGACGCTGCGGGCATTGACCCAATAGGCTGGCACGCGTTGCGCCATTTCGCCGTTTCCACATGGATCGAGGCCGGACTGCAGCCGAAGGCGGTGCAGACATTGGCGGGCCACGCCTCATACGCAATCACGATGAACCGGTACGGCCATCTGTTCCCCAGCGACGATCACCAAACAGCGTTTGACAAGATCGCCGAAACATTACAGTGAACTAAATGGCACATATCTGGCACACGGGCTTCTACAACACCTGCAAAACATAGGATTACCGCGTGACTTTTAATCAGTAGGTCCAGGGTTCGAACCCCTGCGCTCTCACCAAAAATTCTCAATAAAATCAAAAATATAGCGGCAATAATTCTCGGCAATCCTCACGCGGGATCACCGAGAACTATGGCGCATGTCGAGCCTTTACGGCCCATGTCCGACACCAGACACATGGCGGATCGCGCCGCTCTACCCCGCTGGAATTTCCCGAGGGCAATTCCAGACTAGCTGAAGTACGGCAGATTCCGTTCCTTGGCGACTCGAACCCAGGCGGGGACGAAGGGGATGATCTTGTCCTGTGAGGGCACCATGATCTCGATGAAGCTCGCGCCTTCATGGGCGATAGCCTCCCGCAGGGTTGCCTCGATATCCGCCTCCGAGCTGATGCGTGCCGTGCGGAAGCCGAAGCCTTCAGCGACCTTCACATAATCGACCGCGCCGAACTCCGTGGTCCAGGGCACATCGACATTGTCGAGAAGCACCGCCTCGCCGCGAATCCATCCATAGGTGTCGTTGCGCGTGAGGATGACCGTGACGTTCTTGCCGCTGCGGCGGATGGTTTCGAAGTCACCGAGCACGAAGGCGAGCGAGCCGTCACCCGTGAAGGAGATGACGGGACCATCGTTCGCGAATGCCGCGCCGATACCGGCCGGAACCGAATAGCCGAGGGCTCCCATGGAGTAGTTGGTGATGTAGCGGCGGCCGGCCTTTTTCAGGGAAAGAAGTGCCGACGGGAAGATCGCGCTGATGCCGGGCTCGGCGGTGACGATCGCGTTGTCGGGGAGAATGGCATCGAGCGCCTGGGTCAGCTTGACGGGTGACACCACGCCCTCGGGCATGGGTATGTTCGAATTGAACACCGCATCGAGGGCGGTGCGCTTCATCGGGTTCAGATCGAGGATCTCGCGGCGTCCGCCGGGATGCTCGGCTTTGATCAGGGCAATCATGTATTCGAGGCTGGCTCGCGCATCGCCGACCATGCCGACCGCCAGGGGGAAGTTGTTGCCGACATGGCCTTCCGCCACATCGAGCTGCATGAAGGTCTTGCTCGATGCGTCTCCATAGAGCTTCCAGTGATCCGTTCCGCTGGAATCGGTATTCGTGCCGACGAAGAAGACGGTATCGGCATCCCGGACATAACTATTCGAGTAATCCATGCCTCCACGAGCACCGATCACCCGCAGCGCCAGCGGATGTGTCTCCGCGATCGTTCCCTTGCCAGGCGTCGTCGTGCCGACGGGAATCTGCAGAAGCTCCGCCAGCTCCAGAACCGCTGCCGATGCCTGCGATATCAAGGCGCCCTGCCCGCACACGATGACGGGTTTCTTCGAGGCCAGCAAAACATCGATCGCCTTTCGGATCTTCGAGTGATCCGCCACGGGACGATGAGCCGGATAGACCTGATAATCGGCCTCGGCATAAAGGTCGGTGATCTCGGCGGTGTCGTGAAAGATGTTGATGGGAACGCGGATATGCACCGGCGCCGGACGACCGGATGTCGCGACGCGGAAGGCACGCCGCATCAGGAAGGGAATGTCCTTCACGTTGGTCAGGTAGAAGGATTCCTTGCAGATGCTGGCATAGAGCGCGGTCTGATCCACACCCGTCAGACCATGTTTCTTGTCCTGATTGATCGGGATGTCCGAGCTGAAATAGATGACCGGCACCGAGCTCAGATAGGCCTCGGTGATGCCCGGCGTACAATGCGTAACGCCCGGGCTCGGCGCTTCCAGAACACAGGGACGCCCGGTAATCTTGGCATAAGCCTCGGCCGCAAAGGATGCCGTCCGCTCGTCACGCGTCAGCACATATTCGATGTTCGAGCTTTCCTGCCATTCCTTGTACCAGCCGATGGTCGTTTCGCCAGGCAGGCCGAAGACGTGGCGCACCCCGTGCAGCTCCAGCATTCGAAGGATGACCTGCGCTCCATTGAGCGTGGCGGGCGTCATGTTTGCAGTCGACACATTGATCTCCTTCGATCACGCTTTAAATGTATTCCGTTCTGTATACAGGATTATCCACCGTCAGCAATGGGTTTCGAGAACCCGTTCGGACAAGCATCGTGGGCTCGGTCACGCATCCTGCTGACGCAGTTCGATCGAGCGCCGATGCGCTGCATCGACGGCTCTTTCCAGAAGCCGAGACATCGCGTCCCCGGCCATCAACACATCCAGCGCGGCAGCCGTCGTGCCCTTCGGACTGGTCACTTTCCTGCGAAGCTCCCCCGGTTCGTCTGCGCTCTCGACCGCAAGTGCCGCAGCACCGAAAACGGTCTGCATCGCCAGCAGCTTGGCAGTCTCCCGCGGCAGACCCGCGGCACATGCCGCGGCTTGCAGTGATTCGATGAAATGGAAGACATAAGCCGGACCGGAGCCAGACACGGCGGTTACGGCATCCATGAGGTTTTCGTCTTCGATTGCCGCAAACTCGCCATTCGCCGACAAAAGCGAGGCCAGCCGCCTCCATGCTGCCGGATCGACACGGTCGTCGGCCACGGCAGCAATCATTCCCTTGCCGATGGCTGCCGGCGTGTTGGGCATGCAGCGAACGACGGCGGCATCCTCACCGAGCATCCGTTTGAAAGCCGCTATGGGCGTGCCGGCGGCGATGCTCACATAGGTGCAACCGCGCTTGAAACGCACGAAGCCGGGCACGACATCGGCCATGACCTGCGGCTTTACGGCAAAGATGACGAAATCGGGCTCGATGTACCGATCGAGAGCGGCCATGTCGGGGATCGCCTTGACGCCAAGCGTCGAGGCCGCCGCCCTCAATGCTTCCACCGGCTCGATCACGACGACATGTTCCGGGGCGGCCTGCCCGGACGAGAGCCAGCCTTCGAGCATGGCGCGCCCCATGTTTCCGCAGCCGACAAGTATGATCGACGTCATGCCCATTTCCCGATCCTCCATAAACGTCAAAGCTCGAGCAACGTGCCGCGCCCGGCCTGGTCGGCGGCCTGCAGAACTGCGTGGCACACCGCCAGATCGGCGAGCGCGGTTCCGGCAAAAACGAACCCGATACGGTCATCTTCGGCCATGCGCCGGAAGGTTCCGCCCGTGGTGGTGAAATCGGAGCCGACCGGCATTTCCCGCAGATGAGGTTCGACCACGCTGCGGTCCCGCGTCGCCGCCAGATCATCCGTATGCAAGGCGCTGAAAGCCCTTGTGCCATCGATCGTCCAGCTCGCACCGTGATCGACCATGCTCGCGAACGCTCCGGGCGGAAGCAGGCCTGCATCAATTATCGGCGCGCTTCCGGATTTCGGAGTGATGGAGGAGATCACGATGTCCGAGCCTCGCAGCAGCGCCTCGATCTCGGAGCAGCGTATCGTCGCAAGACCCAGCTCCGCAGCCGTTTCCTCCGTCGCCCGAAGATTGGCCTCGCCCCTGCCGAAGAGCAGTGCAGTCGAAAGCGGATATTCTGCCGCGAATGCGCGCAGATGCGCCCTCGCCTGAGCGCCGCACCCTGCGAGACCAATGGTTCCGGCGCCGGCTCGGGCGAGGTGGCGTGCCGCCAGAAGGCTGGTTGCAGCCGTTCGGTCGGCGGTGATCGAAGATGCGGACAGAATAGCCAGGGGCTGTCCGCTCGCCGTGTCGCTCAGGACGATAAGCCCGGTAAACGAAGGGAGGTTCGCCGCGCTGCCCGCCTGACTACCGCCGGCCACCCATTTCATGGCGCTCATGCCGTCGGCGACCGATACGGTCATTGCATAAAATTCCGCGCCGTCATGCTGCTTGATGATCACCTTCGGAGGAATCTGAACCCGCCCCTCGGCGCGATCGGCGAAGGCTTTGCCGATCGCGTCCGCCATGCGTCCCGGCGATAGGCCGAGAGCCGCGATATCGGCCTCGCTGAGATAACGAACCCTGGGCGTTTTGAAGGAAGCCATTGGTTTCTCCTTTCAGAAGCGCCGGGGGCTGAAGGGCGCAAGATCGATTTCCGGCTGCGCGTTCGTCAGCAATTGCCCGACAAGCCGCCCGGTGCGTGCGGATGAAACAAGGCCGATATGACCATGGCCAAAAGCGTAGACGACATCGGAGGAAGCCGATGCAGTGCCGATCACCGGCAATCCGTCCGGCGTCGATGGGCGGTGCCCCAGCCACATGTGCAGCCGATCAGGCGCGAGGTCTCGCGGAAGGCCGGGGAAAATTGCCAGGAGATGTTGCCTCAGGATTTCGGCACGCTTCCAGTTCGGAGCCGCGGCAATGCCTGCTATCTCGACCTGACCGGCAACGCGAAGGGCGTCGCGGGTGTGGGTTATCACCACCTTCCGATCGTGCGCCATCACAGGCGTGATCGGGCCGATCCGCTCGGATCCCGCGACATCGTCGATCCTGACATGATAACCGCGCTCGCTGTCGAGCGGTACGCGATCGCCGGCGAAACGGGCGAGCGGGGCGGAATGCACGCCGGCAGAAATCACCACGCGATCGGCTTCGACATCCCCAGTCTCTGTCTTGACGGCTTTCAACCTTCCTTGAGACAACACAAGCCCCGTCGCGCGAGACTTGACGAAGCTTACGCCGCTCGCCTTCGCATAGGCGACCAGGCCCGCGACATAGGCACCCGGATCGCGGCAGTAACCGGCTTCACCCACCTCGATCCCGAACCCGTATGATCGGGCGAGATGCGGCTCGCGGGCGGCAAGCGCATCGGCATCCAGCTCCCGCCACGCGATGCCGGCGTCCCGTCTGATCCGCCAGGCTCGTTCTTCCTTCAGGAAAGCGTCGCGATCCGGGTAGATATGCAGAAGGCCGCTATCTGCGGCAATCAGCTCGGACAACCCCGCCTCGGCGGCGATGTCGCGATGCAGGCTAGCCGCGTCGATGAGCAGATGCCGCAGGGCATGCGCAGTCCTGACGACACGTGCTTCGGTCCAACCCGAGAGAAGATAGCGCGTCAGCCACGGCATTGCCCGAAGCATATAGGTCGGATTGATGGCAAGCGGCCCCAGGGGGTCGCGAAGATAAGCAGGCAGCCGCTTCCATATTCCGGGCTCGGAAGGAGGCAGAACCGAGTGGGACGACAGCCATGCCGCGTTTCCGAAACTGGCTGCCTGTTCTCCCCCGGGCTCGCCCGGCTCGACGATCGTGACCTCAAAACCCGCGCGTCGGGCCGCCAATGCACTGTGGGCTCCGACAGCGCCTGCCCCGACGATTATCACATGGGTCATTTCACCCTCTCCAATTCCGCTGCGCCTGAAAGAGTTTCGGCTTCCGAGCGAGATCGAGGAGATCGGTCGCCCCGCAGCCTTGGCATAAAACTGTATTCAGGTCGGCATACATTTCTGAAATCGACTGGTATTTGCCTTGGCGCGTTAAGCGCCCCAAGACCGGTTCAACCTGTAAAAGGTGAAAGCGGCCGGCTAGGAGCCGCTCTCCATAGGCAGCTGTATCTTACTGGCCGTCTTCGAGAGAACGATGCTCAAGCTCGATGACGTGGATCGCCCGGTCGGAACGCACCAGAATGCGCGACGATTCGAGGATGGTTTCGTCCTCTGTGAAATAAAGACGCTCCAGCGACAGCAGCGGCGTGCCCGGCACGACATCCAGAAGCTCCGCCACCTCGGGCGCGGCCGCTACGGCGGCCATGACCTGCCGGACGCGAACCGCCGAAAGGCCAGTCCCCTCTTCGACGAGGCGCAAAAGGCGCCGGTCGCGAATTTTCTCGGCCCAATCGAGCGGGATCGTCGCCGCGAAAGGGCGCGGCAGGTCGACTTCGGAGATGGAGACGGGCCTGTCCCCCATGTAGCGAGCCCAGGCAAAGCGGGTCACCGGCTCACGTGAGTGCAACCTCTGCTGCGCCAGAGCCTCTTCGCTGCTGCCGGATTCGAGCAGATGGGACTGGGGCGCGACAATCGTGTCGCCGAAGTTGCGATCCAGGAGATCCTCCATCGAGCGGGCCGCCCAGGACGGGCGTGTGCTGTCCAGTTTCTGGACGAATGTGCCCCTGCCTGCCTGCCGCCGCAGCAACCCCTTGTTAACGAGCTCGCCGATCGCCGCACGTATGGTGTGGCGGGAAACTCCGAACTCGTCCAGCAGCTCGTTTTCGGTGGGTATCTGCTGATCGGGCAGGTACTTCCCGGTGTCGATGCGCTGCTTCACTTCCAATGCCACCCTCATGTAGCTCGGCGTCGTATCCCTCAAAAACATCCATAACCTCTTCGAATCGGCGGTTCGGGCGCCACCGCAGCCACATACCGCCTCCCTCTCGAGCAGACTTAGAGCACAGACAACCGAAGACCGCCACCGATTATTTGTATTGACATCCAAATGTACGGATGTTTGGATCATTAGCCATAAAGGCGGCCGACGACACCGAGCCGTTTCGTGAGAGAGCATTTTCCCTGGAGATCTGATCGACAATGCCTGCAGCAGGTGAAACCCAAGTCCTCGCCGAATTCCTGGCCGAACTTACCTATGACGACATCCCTCAGGATGTGCTCGAAGCAGCAAAGGTCTTGATACTCGATCTGATCGGTTGCAGTTTAGGCGCCGCTGAAATGACTGAGGGGCGCGTTGCAAAAGATGTCGCGAAGACAATGCTCGGCGCGCCCGAAGCACTCGTACTTGGGCTCGGCATCCGCAGTTCTGCCGCCCACGCCGCCTATCTCAACGGCCTGACCTCGCATGTCATCGAGTTGGACGACACCCATCGCGAATCCATCACCCATGTCGGCGCAGCCGTGATACCGGCCGCACTCGCGGTAGCCGAGCGTGACGGCGCAAGTGGCAAGCAGCTTTTGGCTGCGGTTGTCGCCGGCTATGAGGCCTGCCTGCGCGTTGCCAACGCGGTCCAGCCCTCGCTCTGGAGACGCGGATATCTAAGCATGGGCGCCTGCGGATCCTTCGGTGCAGCCGCATCCGCTGCACATCTGCGCGGTCTGGATGTCGAAAAAATGCGTTGGGCGCTGGGCTTGGCGGGCACACAGACAGGCGGCCTCAACGCCAGCATTTACGGCGAAGGCGACATGGGCAAGCGCCTGGTTCCCGCGGCCGCGGCCCAGAACGGCGTGATCTCCGCCATCTTCGCCGAGAAAGGCCTGACGGGTCCGGCCAACATCCTCGAGCAGGACAAGGGCTTCTGCAAATCTTTCTCGGACGTCTACAATCTCGACCGCATCACCGACGACCTCGGCACTGTCTGGGAAACCGCGAAGACGAGCATCAAGCCCTATTCCTGCTGCCGCTACAATCATGCCGCCATCGACGGACTGCTTTCGATCATGCAGGACGAAAGCATCGATGCGGACGATATCGAGACCATCACTGTGCGGACCTACGATATCGCGGTGACCAACCGACCGCACCGCACCAATCCCAAGACGCCGTTCGACGCCAAAATGAGCATTCCCTACACGCTGGCGATTGTGGCGCATCTGGGCAATGCGGATGAGGCCTCATTCAACGACGAGACCATCGCCCGAACCGACTTCCAGGCTTTCGCCGGTCGCGTGAAGGTCGAGGCCGACCCGGAGATGTCGGCAGTATTCCCACGCGAATGGCCGGCGGAAACGATCGTCCTGTTGAAGGACGGCCGCACCTTGACGCGCTACGTGCCTTTCCCGAAGGGCGAGCCCGAGGCGCCGATGTCCCGTGAAGAACTCGAACGGAAGTTCAAGAGCCTTGCCGCCGTCGTGCTGTCGGAAGCGGCGCAGGACAAGGTCATCGACGTGATCTGGAATCTGGATAAGCACGACAGCCTCGATCCGCTGATCGAGGCCCTGACCGTCGCCGAGTTGAAATAAGCCAAACCACCAAAAAGGGGAACGAAAATGGATATCACTCGCAGAAACATGTACGCGCTGACCGGTGCTTTTGGTGCCGCAGCCCTCATCGGCGCCGGGGCCGGCCCGGCCAAGGCCCAGGCCGTCGAAGGCGAAAGCACGATGCAGCGCATCCAGCGAACCAAGAAGCTTCGCTTCGCCGTCGTCGCCAACCAGGAGCCCTATTTCCGCAAGGATCTACAGTCCGGCGAATGGCGCGGCTTCTGCGTCGAGATGGCAAAGGACATCGCGCAAAATCTGGACGTGGAAGTCGAGATGCTGGAGAGCACCTGGGGCAACTCGGTTCTCGACCTGCAGTCCAACAAGATCGACATGGCCTTTGGTCTGAACCCGACGCCCAAGCGCGCGCTGATGATCGATTTCCCGGCGCCGCTCTTCTACAACAAGCCGTCTTTCGTCGGAAAGAAGGGCTTCCGCGCCGAGACCTGGGATGAGCTGAACAAGCCGGAAGTGAAGATCGCCTTCGACCTCGGCACCTCTCGCGAAACCATCGTTCGCCGCTTCGCGCCGAACGCAACGCATATCGCCTACAAGACGTCTTCCGAATGCGTGATGTCGGTGGCGAGCGGCCGCGCGGACTGCTTTGCCTGCTCGGTATTCCTGGGCCTCGCCGCGCGCAAGGCCAATCCCTCCATGGGCGATTTCTTCATTCCCACCCCGGCGATGGAAACAGTCACCACCGCCGCCATCCAGTACGACAGCGACGGCCGTTTCAGGCAGTTCCTCAACGCCTGGACCGACTTTAACCGCGGCAACGGCCAGATCCGCGAATGGATCATCAATGCGCTTGCCGAAATGGACATCCAGGAAGCAGACCTGCCCGAGGGATTGAACTTCTGATGCCTTCGAGTAAAGCAGGAATTATCGGCTACGGAAGCTCGGTCTATCAAAAGGCGGCTGAGCGAACCGAGCAATCCTACATGGTGATGGCCGCGAAAGCGGCCCTCACCAGCGCCGGCCTCTCGAAGGGCGACATCGACGGCCTCGTCGTGAGCTCCACCACCCTGCCGCCGGACAATGCCGTTACACTCGCCGAGTATCTCGGAATTTCGATCACCTGGGCGAGCGTGTCGAATGCGGGCGGCGCGGGCGCTCTCGTCAATGTTGCCGACGCCATTGCTGCGGTGGAAGCCGGAAGGGCCACGCATGTCCTTTGCCTCGCCGGTGCTGCCCAGGATGTGAACTTCTTCAAGGATCGCATCAACAGATTCACGTCTGCTGTCAGCGACTATCTCGCCCCTCACGGTTTCGGCGGCATGAACGGCCTTTTCGGCATGGTTCAGCGCAAGCATATGCAGACCTATGGCACCACCCGCGCCCAGCTGGGCAGGATCGCCGTCGATCAGCGCGCCAACGCGCGCCTCAATCCGGCCGCGCTTCTACGCGGCCCGATGACGATCGACGACTATCTCAATGCTCCCCCCATCGCCGAACCGCTTCACCTGTTCGACTGCGTGATGCCCTGCTCCGGAGCGGAAGCCATTTTGGTTGGTCCAATCGATCGAGTCCCCCAAGGCAAGGGTGTCGTCGTGAACGCATTCGCGGAACGGCACAATCATCCCGTCGGCGAGGTCACACCACTACGCGGCGGCTGGGAACTCTTTCGCGACAAATTCTGGGACACTGCCGGTTTCGGACCGGAAGATACGGATTTCGTGCAGGCCTATGATGATTATCCCATCATGGTCGCCATCCAGCTGGAGGACATGGGCTTCTGCGCCAAGGGCGAGATCGGGCCATTTCTCGAACGCACGGTCATGCGCCACGACGGCGACCTGCCGCTCAATACCGGCGGCGGCCAGCTTTCCTGCGGCCAGACCGGCGGCGGCGGCGGCATGATCGGCATCACGGAAGCCATCCGCCAGCTGCGCGGCGAAGGCGGGGATCGTCAGGTTCAGTCAGCCGAGCGCGGCACTGTGATCGGCTATGGCATGGTCTCGTATGGCCATGGCCTTTCCGCAACCGCGCTGGCTCTGGAGGTTGCACGATGACATCACCAAAACCACAAGGACCCGGCGTTCGCCGAACCCATACCAACGCCGCCATGCTCGACGCATGGAAAGAAGGCCGGCTGTTGATCCAGCATTGCCCGGACTGCGATACGTCGTTCTTCTATCCGCGATCCGCATGCCCCTCATGCTGGTCGGAAAACACGATCCATCAGGCCGACAGCGGCCGCGGCAGCATCGTGAGCTTCAGTCTCGTGCACAAGGGATTGCCGGAGGCATTCGTTGCCGATGCACCTATCGTGCTTGCCGAGATCCGGCTCGACAGCGGCGCACTCCTCATCGCGCGCGTCGCGACCAGCCGGCAGCAGCAGGTTGCCATCGGCGACCGGATCACCCTGGTCGATGCAGATCACGCCGGCGAATTCGCCTTGCCGACTTTCCAGCCGGAGGCTGAGCAATGACCACGCTCCATCAGATGACACGGGATACGGATACGCTGACCGAAGAATTGTGGGCGCGCCGAAGCTATGTCGAGACTGCGCGCCTTCCCGCCAGCGTTGGCGAAGTTTTCGATCAGGCCGTCGAGCAATACGCGGATCGCCCCCTTTGGGTGCAGGTTGAAACCGGCGAGACCTTCACATATCGGGAATTCGACAGGCAGGTCGCCCGCTATGCCGGCGCCCTGCGGTCTGTCGGCGTCGGCCCTTCGACCCATGTCGCGCTCATGGCGCCCAGCATACCCGAACTCGCGATCGTCTGGATGGCGATAGCCAGGCTCGGCGCTGTGCTGGTGCCGGTCAACACGCGCTACACCGCCCGCGAGTTGGCGCATGTCATCTCTCTCGGCGAGATCGAATTCCTCGTCATGCACGCGGCCCATGCGCCGCTCCTGGCGGAAGTCGGCCCATTGCCGGAACTGCCGCTCTCCAGGATCGTCACCATCGGCGGGCTCGTGCCCGACAGCGCAGGCGATATCTCGATGCTGGCGGACGCGAGCGAGCCGATGCGGCAACGCATCGATCGTCGCCCGGCCGACTTGATGACGCTGCAGTTTACTTCGGGCTCTACCGGAGCGCCCAAAGCATGCATGCTGCCCCAGGAATACTGGGTTCTGATCACGCATATCCGTGCTGCCCAGGGACCGCAGCTCAGCCGTATTTTGATCGACATGCCCTTCCACTACATGGGCGGGCAGTGGCGTTTCCTGATGACGCTGCTGATGGGGGCGACGGCCTATGTGGCCCCGCATCAGAGCCTTACCCGCATGGTCGGCTGGCTCGTCGATAACGAGATCGAGTTCTGCTCGGTAACCCCCGCTCTCGCCAAGCAGGAGACGGATCCGCGCATCGACCGTCTCAAGCTCAAATGGGCCGGCACGATGGGCATGTCGGAAGCGACCCTCCGGGAAGCGATGCAGCGTCTCAACGGTGCTCCGATCAAGGAAATGTACGGCACCACCGAAACCGGCGCGCTTGTATCGATGCCGGTGGAAATCTCCTGGAAGCCCGGCAGCGTCGGCCTCCCGGAACCGACCCGCGAAATCCGCATCGTCGATGCCACGGGATCCGAAGTGCTCGCCGGCCAACCCGGCGAACTCCTCGTGCGCGGCCCCGCGATGATGCTCGGTTACTACAACAATCCGGAGGCGACCGAACTCGCCTTCACCGATGGCTGGTTCCGCACGGGCGACCTGTTCAGCCAGGACGAAGACGGATTCCTCTACATGCACGGCCGCATCAAGGATGTGATCCGCCGCAATGGCGAGAACATCTCCGCCCTGGAAGTCGAGACCGTCGTCCAGCGGGTCGACGGCATCGAGGAGGTCGCCGCCATCCCCATTCCCGACGAGCTGAAGGGCGAGGAACTTCGCATCAGCGTGACGCTCACGCCGTCCTACACATCCGACGGTGTGTCACCCGAGATCATCATGCAGCATTGCATGGCGAACCTTGCGAAGTTCAAGCTGCCCCGGCAGGTCGCCTATCACGACAAACTACCCAAGACCGCCTCGGGAAAGATCGAGAAGCCGCGGCTCAAAGACGGCACCGCGATACCGAGCGGTGGCATATACGACTACACACTGCAGCGGTGGCTCTAGCCCAAGACACGAAGAGCGACCGTCCGCATGGGGAACAACAGGCCCGGAGAATAAGAGGCTATGTATCAGTGGGACTTCACATTTCTGTTCAAATACAGCTCGCTGATAGGCAGCGGCATTGTGGTGACGCTCGCGTTCACGGTTGCCACGATCCTCGCCGGCGCGCTGCTTGGACTCATCATAGGCATGGCACGCCTGAACTGCGGGCGCATTGTTGGAAGTATCATCGTCTTCTTCGTAGAGATCTTCCGCTGCACGCCACCTCTGGTGCAGCTCGTCTGGTTCTACTACGCGCTACCGGTGCTGATAGACGTTGAGATTTCCGGCATCTGGGCTGCGTTTATCGTCCTGACGCTCTATGTCGCCTCCTTCTACGCGGAAATCTTCCGTGGCGGCATATTGTCGATAGACCGCGGCCAATGGGAGGCGTCGCGCATGCTGGGTATGCGGTACTGGCCGATGATGCTCACCATCATCCTGCCGCAGGCCATCAAGCGCATGATCCCGCCCTTCATGAACCAGTCGGTCATCCAGCTCAAGACGACCTCCCTCGTATCGACCATCGCCGTGCCGGATCTTCTCTATAACGGCATGCTGATCACGGCGGAAACCTATCGCCCGCTCGAGGTCTACACCTGCATCGCAATCGTCTATCTGGCCCTGTTGTTCCCCGCGACACGCATCGCGGAGCGGCTGGAGCACAATCTCAAGGTCGGGCACTAACCATGGAATCCAGCACTCAAACGGCTCAGGCCCACGGCGAGAAGATGATCGAGATCATCGGGCTCAACAAATGGTTTGGTCCGCTCCACGTCCTCAAGAACATCGACCTGACGGTCCGGCGCAGCGAAAGAATAGTCATTGCGGGACCGTCCGGATCAGGCAAGTCTACGCTTATCCGATGCGTCAACCGGCTCGAGGAATTCGGCCAGGGGTCGGTGATCGTCGACGGCACGGACCTTTCCCAGACCACTCGTCGCCTTGATCTCGTGCGTCGCAATGTCGGGATGGTGTTCCAGCATTTCAATCTGTTTCCGCATCTGACAATTCTCGAGAACTGCACCATCGCGCAGCGTTGGGTGCTCGGCACGGATCGCGCGAAGGCCGACGAGGTCGCGATGCACTATCTGGAGAAGGTCAAGATACCCGACCAGGCGCACAAGTATCCGGGCCAGATTTCCGGCGGCCAGCAACAGCGCGTGGCGATCGCGCGATCCCTTTGCATGGCGCCGAAGGTCATGCTTTTCGACGAGCCGACATCCGCCCTCGATCCGGAGATGATCAAGGAGGTCCTGGACACCATGATCGACCTCGCCCGCGAGGGCATGACGATGATCTGCGTCACCCACGAGATGGGCTTTGCCCGCGAGGTCGCCGACCGGGTCGTGTTCATGGATCGCGGCGAAATTGTCGAACAGGGGGACCCGGTTTCGTTCTTCAAGAACCCGCGAGAAGAGCGGACGCGCAACTTTCTGTCACGTATTCTTTGAGACGAGCAGACGCCGCGTCTGGACGAGTTTCCGGGCGCGGCGTCTGCCAGCCAATTCAATGCGCACCAGTTTTATTCACCGCTGAGATAGATCTCGGCTATGCCCATGTGAATGATGTCGCGGATATGACCCGCATGTTGGGTAATGTGCGAACGGACAAGTGCAACCGACTGCTCCACGTCGCGTGCACTGATCGCACGAACGATATCTACGTGCTCGTGGCTGGTCGCGCCGCGTGTACGCAGTTCGATGCCTCGCACGAAGCGGATGCGCTCGTTCACGGATTCCAACGCCGCGGCAAATTCCAGATTGTCGGTCAGTCGCGCCATCCTGACATGGAACGCTTCATCTCGCGCGAGCAATTCGGCGGGAGATGGATCGACACCGGTGTCGGGGTTATAGCCCTCGGCCAGCACTCCCAGCGCAGCAAGATCAGCCTCGGTTGCATTTCGGCACAAAAGCTCCACCACGGAAGATTCCAGGTAGGAGCGGAATTCGTAGAGGTTGGCCATGCTCTTGGTATCGAGCACACGCCCGTAGAAGCCCTTTTGCGGCTTCGTCGTCACGAACCCCTCCGCAACCAGACGGTTGAGCGCCTCTCGCAGCGGCGTGCGGCTGACATTCAGCTGCGCGGCCAGCATCACTTCGTTGATGCGCTCCTGGGGCTTGAACGCGAAATCAACCGCCATCCCCTTCAAGATGTCGTACAGCACCGCGCCGACGGGCTTGATCTCTTCATTCATGCAAAGTCGCTCTTCGTCGAAACCAGGTTTGTCCGATCACATCACCCTGCCTCAGTCAATCACACCGCCATCCAAATCTGTATACGAGAATGAATACGGGGCTGTAAGTCGGTAATTTCGCGCTCGGGCAATCTGAAAAGCGCTCCCACGGACATAGCATGGAGCTCAGTCGGGATCGAAAATTGGTACCGGCCGGGTCTCCACGTGGATCAAGGTCGGCCTGCAGCCAGAAGCGGCTCGAACTCTGGCCGCTCATGGATCTTGTGCAATGATGATGAACCGGTACTGCCACTTCTTCCCGAGTGACGATCACCAGACCTCGTTCGACCAAACAGCAATCAGCATGATCCTCCTATACTCGGGCCGTAGCCTGTCGGACTATCGCGGAACAAGTATTGGCCTCGTCGGTTATCTCCGCCTAAGGAGTCCCTCATGCGGATCATTTTCGTTCTTCTCATTGCATCGGTGCTGAGCATCCTCGCATTCAAGTACATGGATCAGTCTCTGGGCGGCGCCCAGATCATGGCCTCTCCCACGGATCTTTCCGCAAAAAGCTGAACGACGGATATTCATCGGCGAGCCTGACGGCTTTACGCTGCCGGATATCGTCAAAGTTCGTTTTACATCAGTGATAGTACCGGAACATTTGTTCGGGCTCGATGTTTTCCCAGCACAAAGGAGAATTTCGATGAGACGCACCAACGTGATGCTTGCCCTCGCTTCGGCAGTTGTAGGCGGCCTGGCCGTCGTATTTGCCTTTACCTCATTCGACCCGGCCACGACCGCCAAGTCCGCCCGTCTCGACGGTTCGGACACGGAGACGGCGTTCCTGCCGGAGCGTTTCGGCGTGCCAAGCAGCCAGCAGTGATCGTCACCGCCCGTCTGCGGCCATAAACGAAGCGGCCGGCGCCCTGACCGGGCGCCGGCCTATCTTTTTCAATGGACGGACTTTCCGCTGTCCTCTTCCTCGAAGGACACGGCCACAGCGCCATCGGCGGACAGCCTGACCTTGTCGCCTTCCACGTCGGCGACGAGTTCGAGCGGGACGAAATGGTGGTGGCCTTCGTGGCTACCCTCCCCGCTGTCCTTCTTCGTCAGCTTGATCCGGCTTCCCTCTACGCGATCGACCGTACCGACATGGACGCCGTCGGCACCGATGACTTCCGCATGTTCCTTGATTTTAGCTGCATCGATCATGGCAGATCTCCTCTGTTGCGGTAAGGAAACGCGCGAGGGTCAACTTCGATGCATCGACAAGACGGGCGGCGCGACGATGTCGCACCGGCGATATCGCGGTTGCGGCAGGCGCGCTTTCCGGCATCATGGATCGCGGTACTAACAGCTTACGGTTATTTAAGTTTTTCCGTCGCGGCTTTCGTGGCAATGACAATTGGCGGTGTCCGCCGATCCGATCAACGACGAGGCATATCTTGAACGCGCCCGAATCTCCCCTGACGCCCGATCCGAAGGACAATGCGGACATGGCCTCGATCCTGGCCCTTTCGAGCCGGCAGCGGAAGCGTGGCCGGGGCAGATGGCTGGCCGTCGCCATCGTCGCCGCGGCTGCGGCAGGATCAGGGCTCTATGTCTATGCCGGCGGCGAACGGCAGCAATATGCCTATACGACCCAGCCGGCCACAAGGGGCGATCTGTCCGTCATCGTCACGGCCACCGGCTCGGTTCAGCCCACGGATCAGGTCGACATATCGAGTGAGCTGTCCGGCACGGTACGCAAGGTAAACGTCACCTACAACAGCCCGGTCAAGGCGGGGGAAACCCTGCTGGAACTCGATACCAACAAGCAGGAGGCGGATGTGCAGAGCGCCCGCGCCCAGCTTGCCTCGGCGAAGGCGAACGTATTGAAGGCGAAGGCGGAAGCGGCCTCTGCGAAGACATCGCTCGACCGCCTCACCGGCCTCGTCAGCAATCGGATTTCCAGCCAGCAGGAACTGGATGCCGCGACCTACGCCCATGAGTCGGCGCTCGCGACCACCGAGATCAACGAGGCAGCCGTTCTTTCCGCAGAGGCGAACCTGCGGCTGGCGGAGGTCAATCTTTCCAAGCTGAGGATCGTGTCGCCGATCGACGGCATCGTGCTCACCCGCGACGTGGATCCCGGCGCGACCGTCGCCTCCTCCCTCAACGCGCCGGTACTTTTCACCATCGCCGGCGATCTGCGGCGCATGGAGCTGCAGGTCGCAGTCGACGAGGCGGATGTCGGCCAGGTCAAGGAAGGCCAGCCGGCGAAGTTCTCCGTCGACGCCTATCCGGAGAAGAGCTTTCCGGCCGTCATACAGGCGGTGCGCTTCGCCTCCGAAACGGTTTCGAACGTCGTCACCTACAAGGCGATCCTGACGGTCGACAACGACGACCTCCTGCTGCGCCCGGGCATGACCGCCACGGCCGACGTGACGGTGCAGGCGGTAACCGACGCGTTGCTCGTGCCGAACGCGGCGCTTCGCTATTCGCCGCCCGCCACTTCCCAGGCGCGCGGCGGCAGCTTCCTGACACGCCTCTTCTCTCCGCCGAGACCGCGCGGCAACCGCAACCGTGCGGACAATGGCGGCCCTGCCGGCCGGGCGGTATGGATCGAGCGCAACGGTGCAGCGCAGCGCGTGCCGGTCGAGACTGGACCGACGGACGGCCAGTTCACCGTGCTGAAATCGGGCGAAATCCGCGAAGGCGACAGGCTGATTACCGATGCCGCCCTGCGCAGCCGCTGACGGAGACAGGACGATGGCCGGCCCGCTCATAGCGTTTCGCGACATTTCCAAGCTCTACGGCCGCGGAGAAGCGACGATCAGGGCGCTCGATCACGTCAGCCTTGCGATATCCGCCGGAGAATTCGTCTCCATCATGGGCCCGTCCGGATCCGGCAAGTCGACCGCCATGAACATCATCGGCGGCCTCGATATCGCCTCCTCCGGCGAATACCTGTTCCAGGGCATACCGACGAGCGGCTTCAGCCGCGCGCAGCTGACCCTGATGCGCCGCCACATGCTGGGCTTCGTTTTTCAGGGCTTCAATCTGCTCGCCCGGACATCGGCGGTGGAAAATGTCGAGCTTCCGCTGATCTATCGGGGCATGGATGCCGGCGAGCGCCGCCGCCGCGCGATGATCGCGCTCGAACAGGTGGGGCTGCGGGGACGCGAGAGCCACACGACGCAGGAGCTTTCCGGCGGCCAGCAGCAGCGCGTGGCCATCGCGCGCGCCATCGTCACGGATCCCGCGGTCCTGCTCGCCGACGAACCGACCGGCAATCTCGATACCAGGACGAGCATCGAGATCATGGATCTGATCACCCGGCTGAACCGCGACAACGGCATTACCGTGATCATGGTCACCCACGAAGAGGATATCGCAGCCTATGCGCGGCGGCTGCTTCGTTTCGTCGACGGCCATCTGGTCGGCGACGAAGACCGGTCTGCGGAGGCGCGCCATGTGGTTTGAAACGGTCAAGCTCGCATGGCGGGCGATCAGCCGAAACATGATGCGTTCGTTTCTCACCGTTCTCGGCGTCGTCATCGGCGTTGCCGCCGTGATCGCCATGGTGACGGTCGGCAACGGCACGACGGCGAAGGTGCAGGACGAACTGGCCCGTCTCGGGACCAACACGCTGTTCGTCCGTCCCGGACAATGGGGACCCGGCCGGGCAAGCAGCGAAGCGAAGCGCTTCACGGACAACGACGTTCAGGCGATCCGCGATCAGGTCGGCGGGCTGCGTGCCGTCGCGCCCATCAACCGCGGCACCGCCACCGTCATCGCCGGCGGCGCCAATCGATCGAGCAGCGTGATCGGCACGACGAACGACTATCTCGTCGCGCAGGACTGGGATCTCGCAGCGGGCCGGGAGTTTCTGCCCAACGAGGACCGCGGAAGTCAGGCGGCCTGCATCATCGGCGAAACCGTGCGGCGCGAACTGTTCGGCACGGCCGGCGCGGTCGGCCTGACCGTTCGCGTCTCCAATATTGCCTGCCCGGTCGTGGGCGTGCTGGCGGCTAAGGGCCAGTCCGGCATGGGCGACGATCAGGACGATGTCGTGATCATGCCGCTGAAACTCCATCAGCGGCGGATCGGCGGCACGACGACGATCGGCAGCATCGTCCTTTCGGCTCAGGAAAGCGTGTCGACCGCCAAGGTGCAGTCCGACGTCGAAAACCTGCTTCGGGAGCGCCGGCGCATCGCCATCGGCCGTGACGACGATTTCAGCGTCAACGACATGTCGCAGATCGCCGCGGCAATGACCGGCACGACGGTGCTTCTTACCGGCCTGCTCGGAGCGGTCGCGGCCGTCAGCCTGCTGGTCGGCGGGATCGGTATCATGAACATAATGCTCGTATCGGTAACGGAGCGTACCCGCGAGATCGGCATCCGGCTGGCGATCGGCGCGCTGGAAACGCAGGTGCTGACCCAGTTTCTCGTCGAGGCCGTCATGCTGTCGATCTTCGGCGGCATCACCGGCATCCTCGCGGGGCTGGCACTCGCGCTGGCGGTGGTGAACTATCTGCAGGTGCCGTTTGTCGCCAGCCCGACGATCATAGCCCTCGCCTTCGTCTTTTCGGCCGCGATCGGCGTGATCTTCGGCTATTTCCCGGCTCGGCGCGCCGCGCAGCTCAACCCGATCGAAGCGCTGAGACACGAATAGGAAAGGCGCCCGGCGCGATCCGGATCAGGCCCGTACGTCCATTTCCTCTTCGGCATAGGATGCCTGGAGTTCCATCTGCACCGCATGCATGAACAGCGCCGCCTGATGACGAATCTCGTCGTCTGCAGCCCCCTGCTGACGGAACCCCTCGGCGAAGGACGCCATCTCGGTTCGCCAGAACCGGTTTGCCTCTTCTCCGTGAAGTCTGTTGAGGGCGTCGGCGCATCGCCTGACGTCGGCGGCGCGGCGGGCGGCGGGAAACTGCAGTAGCGTCATGCCTTCTCCAATGTGAGGCGGGCGAATCGCCCGGTGATGAAGGCACAATCGCCGCTACATCTTCACAAAGGGTGAACCCGTCCCGCCCGCTTAGGTTCCGACCTCGAGCCCCACGCCTCTTTATGCCTTGTCCTATTCCGATCACGCTCCATCTCATGATGGGACGGCCTGTGCCGAAACGAGACGAATCGAGGGCCGCAATCGGACGCCAGCCCGGCACAAGCCTGACAACGCAATCTGATCCTCCACGTCATGAGGACGAAGAGAGGGGACATGAATGTCGAATGAAATGGATCAGTTGAACCAGCCGTCCGATCAGATGATCGCGCTTTATCTCCAGGAAAACGATGCGGACCGGCTGACCGATATTCTCGTCGATGCGCTGTTCAAGGCGTTCCGCATCCTGGAAGACGATGTCGTGCCGGAATTGCTGCACTGAGGATCGCCGCGATCAGGGCTCGCTTGCCGGACGCTCGGCGTCCGGCATCATCCGGTCGTAATAGGCCGTGAGTTCGGGCACGTCCTGCCTGAGCCCGAGCACGAGGTCTTGCGGAGGAAGCTGTCCGGCGTAATGGGCCGACAGAGCCTGCCGGTGACGTTCGGCGCGCGCCTCGTCCCGTTCGCGCACGACGGTGAATACCCGCGTCGCCTCCAGCTTGCCCTTCACGTTGATCCTGTCGAGCTCGAATATGCCGAAGGCAGCGTCCGTTTCGCTCGCCGTGGCTTCGCCGACGAGCAAAGACACGCCGTAGCTTTTCGACGCCGATTCCAGCCGGGCGGCCAGATTGACGCTGTCGCCCAGCGCCGAATAGTCGAAACGCTGTTCCGACCCCATGTTGCCGACGACGCAATCGCCGGTATTGATGCCGATACCGATGCGAAGCGGAAAGAACGGCCGTCCCGCCGCCTCCGCCTCACGCCAGAGTTCGCCGTTGAGCCCGTCCATCGAGGCGAGCATGTCGAGCGCCGCGGATACGGCGTTGCGCGCATGGTGGGGATCGTCGAGCGGCGCGTTCCAGAATGCCATCAGACAGTCGCCGATATATTTGTCGATCGTCCCCCCGTGCGAAAGCACGATATCCGACAGCGGCGTCAGCAACCGGTTGATCAGCGCCGTCAGCTGCTGCGGATCGTCCTTGAGCTGTTCGGAAATGGTGGTGAACCCGCGCACATCGCAGAACAGGATCGAAAGGCGGCGTTTTTCGCCGCCGAGCTTGAGCTTGCTCGGATCCTTCGCGAGTTCGGCGACCAGCGCCGGCGCCAGATACTGGGAGAAGGCGCGAGTGATCTGCCGCCGGTTGCGCCGCTCCTGGGCGTAGTCGAGCGTCGCCTGCGCAGCGGCAATGCCGATGAAGGCCAGCGCCGGCGCTACCGGGGATGCGAAGACCTGTCCTGACCGCAGGGCAATGTAGCTGGCGGCGATGAGGACGGCGACGGCGGCAGCTCCGGCGGCAATCGTCGGCCAGCCCGTCTGCCGCCTGACGAGCAGCCCTGCCATGATTGCCGCGAGCAGGAGAAACGCCTGTTTCCCCGCATTGCCGGACTCGGAGATGGAACCGCCGAGCCTCAGATTGTCGAGGATCGTCGCCTGGATTTCGGCGCCTGCCGTCAGCCGTCCGTTATGGACCGTGTAGGACGTGGCGAACGCGTCCGCCCCGCCGCTTTCGATCGACGGCGCATTCTGCAGGCTGAGACCGACGATCACCATCTTGTCCCTGAAGAAGCCGGGCGGCAGGAAATTTTCAGGGTCGAGCGCCTGGTAGTAGGATACGGTCCGATAGGTCCGCGGCCCGCCGAAAGCCTGTATCAGCCGGCCCTCATCGGGTATTTCGACGGCCTCCCCCGCCGCCGTGGCGATGGTTGCGGCAAACCCGTCGAAATAGGATGGTATCTGCCGCAGGACGCCGTCACGATGCAGGGCGACGGACGCGATGCCGACCGCTGCACCCTTCGCTGTAAACATGTCGAGCGGCATGACCCGGATGAACTGGTCGGCCTGATCGGAGGTGACGACCGTCTCGTCGCCCGCCAGCACGACATCGGGACCGAGCGCTGCTGCGAGCGCCTCGTCATCGGCATCGGTCGACGGCTCGGAGAAGATGATGTCGAGACCGATGACCTTCGCACCGGCGGCGCGCAGGTTGGCGACGAGCTGGCCATGCAGCCGACGCGGCCAGGGCCACTGCATATTGATCTCGGCGAGCGACGGCTCGTCGATCGCGACGATGATCGTACTGTCTTGCGGAAGCTCCGGTCCGCCGATCGTCGACAGATAATCGAAGGCCCGGTAGTCGAGCAGCGACCAGGCCGGCAGGCGGCTCGCGAGGCTCATCATGGCGAAGACGCAGACCGACAGGACCAGAACCTGGAAGCCGCGCGAGGCAAAGAGCGAGCGAAACGAAAAAGGCTTGAACGGATTGCGCATCAGAAACGGACTTTGAGCGTGCCTTTGAACGAGCGCCCCCAGCCGGGTATGGCGGTGCTCAGTTCGATATCCTCGTCGAGAAGGTTGTAGGCAGCCAGTTCGAGCTCATATCGCTTGTCGAAAGGCTCCCATACGAGATTGGCGTCCAGCGTCCAATAATCGTCGAGTTCGGTTCCGGCTTCGTTCACCCGCTCACCGACATAGTTGGCGGCGAGCGTGGTCTTGATACGCGCCTCGCTGACCCATGTGAGCGCCACCTGCCCCGCCCATTCGGGGATGAACGGCAGAGAGCCGCCGGAGGTCAGCATGTCCGTCCCCTCGTCTTTCGACGCCGTGTAGGCGACGGTCGAGGATAGGCCGAAACCGTAACCGAGCACCGCGTTGGCGGTCAGGCTGGCGCGGTCGATCCGGCCTTCGGAGGTGGAGAAGGGACTGGATGTCAGGGGGATGGCGATCCGCGGGTCGTCCAGATCCTGATGCTGGTACTGGAGAGCGGTGAAGAAACTCGGCGTCCACTCGGCATCCCAGCGGAATGCGTAGGTATCGGCGTACCCGTCGGCCTCTACGGAAATGGCGTTGGCCTGCAGGCCGACGACACCGATTGGCGACAGCGTCGGCGTTGTCAGATCGATGCTGCTGCGCAGAAAGCCCGCCCGCAGCCAATGTCCGTCGACCGGTGCCCACGCCATCCCGATCCGCGGCTCGATCCGGGCGATATCCGAGGTATCGCCATCGATATAACTGCCGAAAAGGGCGTATTCCGCCTTCAGCGACGGGGTGATCTCGTGGAGGAGATCCAC
>JBQGDG010000282.1:0-2113 GCA_052038935.1 Neorhizobium sp.
GCGGCCCTATATCTGTCTTGATGATCAAGGAATTGCTGCGGTGCATAATGCATTTTATGTTGACCGCATTTCGGTCATGCCATACGGTCCGGTCCAGATTGATGGTTGGTCAAATCGATGGGAGGATCGAGATGTTGCCAGGTATCGCAAGACTGACTGGGGCGGCCGCAGGCGTTGTCGCTCTGGCGATGACGGGATCCACCGCAGTCCTAGCGCAGACGAAGGGAATAGACGCCGAGGCGAAGGTCGTTACGGTCGGAGCCTTCACACCCGTCACCGGCCCCGTGCCGTTCTATTCGGTGCTTACCCATGCCGCGGATGCCTACTTCAAACACCTGAATGAAAACGGCGGGATCAAGGGGTGGAAGGTCAACTACATCACCTATGACGACGGTTACGATCCGGCACGCAGCGTCGCTGTCAGCCGCAAGCTCGTCGAAGAGGATGGTGCGTTTGCGCTGGCGGCTCCGGTCGGTACTGCGACCAACGTGGCGGCCATTCCGTATGCCAGGGAAAAGATGGTTCCCATGATCGGGCCGATCGGTGGTGCCAGCGCCTTCTTTGTCGAGCCCAACGTGTTTCCGCTTCTGCCGGACTACGGCTGGTCCGCGGCTTCGAACGTCGATTACGCCGTCAAGGATCTCGGCCTGAAGAAAATCGCCCTTCTCTGGGAGAATGACGAACTCGGGAAATCGGCGAAGCGTGGTTTCGACCTGTACATGAAGGAACTGGGTCTCGAGCCCGCGGAGTCCGTGCCCTTCGACGTCAAGACGACCAGCTTCAGTCCACATATCCGAAGGGTGGCGAATTCCGGAGCCGAGGCCGTCATTCTTTTCGGATCCAACGCCAATCTTGCCGCAGCGCTCAAGGCTGCGGACCTGCAGGCGCTCGATGTGAGATGGTTCGCTCCGTTCTTCACCGCGGATCCGTCGACGGTCAAGCTGGCCGGGGATCTCCTCGATGGAACATACTTCTCGTCCTGGCTGCTGCCGGTGAGCAGCGAGGAGCCGGACGTGAAAGCCTATCGAGAATCCGTCGCCAAGCACTATCCTGGCGATCCGATCGGCGTCTTCGGCCTCAATGGCTGGAGCAATGCGGCGCTGTTTGCAAAGGGTTTCGAAGCGTTGTTGGATAGCGGCAAGCCGTTAACCGGGGAAAACCTGATCGCGGCACTCGAAACCTTGAACAACGCCTCGGTGGGAGGAGCACAGGGCGTGTCGTTCAAGGCGGGGGATCACCGCGGAACTCGCCAGGAAGGGATCATCCTGGCCAAGGACGGCAAGTTCGAGCTTGTTCGTGAGTTTCGTCCCTATCCCACGTCGGTATTCGACGCGCCTGCCCAATAAGCTCCTCATCCAAAGCCGCTCCCGTCCGACGAGGACGGGAGCAAACGCCATGTATTCAGGAGCTTTCGATGAATATACCGATCAGTGCCCCGGCTCGCCTCGACGGACGCGTAGCTCTCATAACAGGTGCTAGCGGGGGGATAGGCAAGGCCACGGCTCTGGCGCTTGCAGAGGCGGGCGCCAAGGTGATCGCGACCGACATCGCCGACGCGGCCGATTTCGACAGCCCCGCGATCGAATACGCGAAATACGACGTGACCTCGTCCGCCGGGACCAAGACGGTCGTCGCAGATATTCTGCATCGTCACGGGCAGCTCGACATACTGGTTCTGTGCGCAGGGACGATTACCCACAAGCCGCTGACGGAATCCACGGACGAGGAGTGGCGCTCGATCCTCGACGTCAATCTCATGGGTGTCGTCAATCCCGTCCGGGAAGTTTATCCCTTCATGGCCGAAAACGGCGGCGGCAAGATCGTCGCTCTGGGGTCGATCGCGGCGAAGATCGGCGGAGTTGCCTCCGGCCCGGCATATGTGGCCGCCAAGTCCGCCGTCCATGGTCTGATGAAGTGGGTCGCGAAGGCGGGTGCCGCGAAGGGCGTCTATGCAAGCGTCATCGCACCCGGCCCGGTCGAGACACCGATGTGGAACACGGTCACTCAGCGCGCCGCGCCATCGGCGAACGGCAGCGTGCCGCTTGGCAGGTACGGGCAGCCGGAAGACATTGCCCAGGCCATCCTTTTCCTCTGCTCGCCTGCATCGAACTGG
>JBQGDG010000283.1:0-2983 GCA_052038935.1 Neorhizobium sp.
GCCGTCCACTCCGTCGTCTTCGGCGGGTTTGCGGCGCAGGAACTCGCCGCGCGACTTGACGATTCAGAGGCCCGACTGGTGATCAGCGCAAGCTGCGGCCTGGAACCGGGCCGCGTCGTCGCCTACAAGCCGCTGCTCGACCAGGCGATCGAGCTTGCGCGGGTCAAGCCGGAACATTGCCTCGTCCTGCAGCGCAAGGAGCTGAAGGCGGACCTGCGGTCCGGGCGCGGCGAGCACGACTTCGCCGATATGGTGGCGAAGGCGCGCGGCAGGGAGATAGACTGCGTTCCGGTCGAGGCGACCGATCCGCTCTACATCCTCTACACGTCCGGCACGACCGGAAGGCCGAAAGGCGTCGTGCGCGACAATGGCGGGCACATGGTGGCGCTGGCCTGGAGCATGTACAACATTTTCGGGGTGAAGCCCGGCGAGGTGTTCTGGACCGCCTCGGATATCGGCTGGGTCGTCGGCCATTCCTATATCGTCTATGCGCCGCTTCTCACCGGCAATACGAGCGTGATCTTCGAGGGCAAGCCGGTCGGCACGCCGGATGCCGGCACATTCTGGCGGATCGTCGCCGAGCATGACGTCAAGGTCCTGTTCACGGCGCCGACCGCCTTCCGCGCCATAAGACGGGACGATCCCGACGGCGAACTTGTCGAGAACCACGATCTTCTCGGCCTGCGGGCGCTGTTTCTGGCCGGCGAGCGCGCCGATCCCGAAACGCTGAAATGGGCGGAGCAGAAGCTGAAAGTACCGGTGATCGACCACTGGTGGCAGACGGAAACCGGCTGGCCGGTGGCGGCCAATACGGTCGGGCTCGGATTGATGCCTTTCAAGTACGGCTCGCCGACGCGGCCGATGCCGGGTTACGCGATAGACGTGCTGGACGATGCCGGAAAGCCGGTGCCTCGCGGAACACTCGGCAATATCGTCATCAAGCTGCCGCTGCCGCCGGGCTGTCTCGTCAGCTTCTGGAATGCCGACCAGCGTTTCCGGGAGGCATGCCTGGAAGAGTTTCCCGGCTATTACAAGACGGCCGATGCCGGCGTCATGGACGAGGATGGCTATATCTTCGTCATGGCGCGCACCGACGACATCATCAATTGCGCCGGCCACAGGCTGTCGACGGGGTCGATGGAAGAGGTGTGCGCCAAACATCCCGATGTCGCCGAATGCGCGGTGATCGGCGTGAACGATGCCATCAAGGGGCAGATCCCCTGCGGCTTCCTGGTCCTGAAGAAGAATGTTTCACGGGAAACCGACGCGATCGCGCGCGAGGTCGCCGAGATGGTGCGTAACGAGATCGGCCCTGTCGCCGCGTTCAGGACGGTGATGATCGTGCCGAAACTGCCCAAGACCCGCTCCGGCAAGATCCTGCGCGGAACGATGCAGAAGATCGCCGACGGCCTGCCCTGGACCCTGCCCGCAACCATCGAGGATCCGGCGACGCTCGACGTCATCGGCGAGACGCTGCAGAAGCACGGATTTGCCCGCGGTGCCGGCGCCCGTGCAGCGCAGCCCGCGTAACGCCAAAAAGAAAAGCCCCGGAAATTTTCCGGGGCCTCGAAATTCCTCTGACCGGCAGGCTCAGAAACGGTCTTCTTCGTCTTCTTCGTCGTTGCGGGTCGACTTGAGCGAGGAGAGCTTGGCGAAGACGGCGTCCGCGTCGATTTCCTTCTCTTCCTCGCGTTCGTTGCGGTAATCGCCGAAGCCGAGGTTTTCCGTTTCGGACGCGGGCTGGAGCGAGGCGCCGAGTTCGGCGGCCGTCGGCAGCGGGCGACCCTTGGAGGCCTTCTCCACTTCCAGATCGAGATCGATCTGGCTGCAGAGGCCGAGCGTTACCGGATCCATCGGGGCGAGGTTGGCGGCGTTCCAGTGGGTGCGCTCGCGGATCTGCTCGATCGTCGACTTGGTGGTGCCGACGAGGCGGGAAATCTGCGCATCCTTGAGTTCGGGATGATTGCGGACGAGCCAGAGGATGGCGTTCGGACGGTCCTGGCGCTTGGAAACCGGCGTGTAGCGCGGGCCGCGGCGCTTGGATTCCGGCACGCGAACCTTGGGCTCGGACAGTTTCAGCTTGTGATTGATATCCTTCTCGCCGCGCTGGATCTCGTCGCGGGACAGCTGGCCGGTGGCAATCGGATCGAGGCCCTTGATGCCCTGCGCCGCTTCACCATCGGCGATCGCCTTCACTTCGAGGGGGTGAAGCTTGCAGAACTGGGCGATCTGGTCGAAGGAAAGCGCGGTATTGTCGACAAGCCAGACGGCGGTCGCCTTCGGCATGAGCAGTGTTTGAGCCATAGGTATAGTTCCTCTGTCCGTCCGCGCCGGTGTCGCGGGCCGTGGGTATCAACCACATTTTTCCGGGAATTCATCGCCGTATAATCGAATTGGTACAGAAATGCAATTCTTCGAAGCGACATGATCGTTTGTCTAATTGCGGGCCATGCCCCAATTGTTATGAATGCCGTATCGCATCGCCGGGCGTGCTCGTCCGTGCCAGGTGCCAGTAAGGGAGGAGATTCATGTCCGAAAAAGTCTATCCGGTTCTCAAGTCGGCAAAGGCCAAGGCGCTCATCGACAAGGACAAATACGAAAAATGGTATGAGGAGAGCATCGAGAACCCGGACAAGTTCTGGGGCAAGCATGGCCGCCGGATCGACTGGTTCAAACCCTATACGAAGGTGAAGAACACCTCGTTCAAGGGCAAGGTCTCGATCAAGTGGTTCGAGGACGGCCTCACCAACGTCTCCTACAACTGCATCGACAGGCACCTGAAGACCCACGGGGAACGCACCGCCATCATCTGGGAAGGCGACAATCCCTATATCGACAAGAAGATCACCTATAACCAGCTCTACGACCAGGTCTGCCGGCTGGCGAACGTGCTGAAGAAGCACGGCGTCAAGAAGGGCGACCGGGTTACCATCTACATGCCGATGATCCCGGAAGCGGCCTATGCGATGCTGGCCTGCGCCCG
>JBQGDG010000284.1:0-9730 GCA_052038935.1 Neorhizobium sp.
GCGATCGTCTCGCGGCCGGGCTCGGGTTTTTATGTGGCCAACCAGGCGGCTCCCTTCTCGCCGGCCGAGGCCGGGCCGAAGCTCGACCGTGCCGTCGATCCGTTCTGGATCTCGCGCCAGTCGCTGGAAAGCGGCGACGACACGCTGAAACCCGGCTGCGGCTGGCTGCCCCCCGCATGGCTGCCGGAGGAGGCGATGCGGCGGGCGCTGCGGACGCTTTCACGGGCGGAACCTTCGGCTCTTGCCGATTACGGCGCGCCGCTCGGGCTCGCGCCGCTGCGCCGGCTCATCTCGCGGCGGATGGCCGAACATGGCATGGAGGCCTCGCCGGAGAAGATCCTGCTCACCGAATCCGGCACGCAGGCGATCGACCTGATCTGCCGTTTCCTGATCGAGCCCGGCGACACGGTGCTGGTCGACGATCCGTGCTACTTCAATTTCCACGCGCTCCTGCGGGCGCACCGGGCAAGGATCGTCGGCGTGCCCTACGGGCCGGGCGGGCCGGATCTCGCGGCCTTCGCCGCCGCACTCGCGGAACACCGGCCGCGGCTCTACATCACCAATTCGGCGATCCACAACCCGACCGGGGCGGTGCTTTCGCCCGTCACCGCCCACCGGGTGCTGAAACTTGCCGAGGAATACGAGCTCACCATCGTCGAGGACGACATTTTCGCCGATTTCGAGACAGTCGCCGCACCCCGGCTCGCCGCCTTCGACGGGCTGGAGCGGGTCATCCATATCGGCAGCTTTTCGAAGACGCTGTCGGCGGCGGCGCGCTGCGGCTTCATCGCCGCCCGGCCGGACTGGATCGACGGGCTGACCGACCTGAAGATCGCCACATCCTTCAGCGGCGGCCGGCTGACCGAGGAAGTGGTGCATGCGGCGCTGTCGGACGGCAGTTACCGCAAGCATGTCGACACGCTTAGGGCGCGGCTCGCCAGGGCGATGGCGGAGGTTTCGGCCGGGCTCGGCGGGCTCGGCATCGTGCCGGTGCTGCAGCCGCAGGCCGGCATGTTCCTCTGGTGCCGGCTGCCCGGCGAGACGGACGCCGCCGACGTGGCGCGCGCCTGCCTGAAGAAAGGCATCGTGCTGGCTCCGGGCAACGCTTTCAGCCTGTCCCAGTCGGCGCGCAACTTCATGCGTTTCAACGTGTCGCAGACCCGCGATCCGCGCATTTTCGCGGCGCTGGCCGAGGCGCTGCGCTGACACGCGACGGCGCCGGCCGGCCGGCCGTTCCTCCGCGAGAGGTCATGGGCCGACGACGATGGCGATATAGGCGAGGATGACGGCCACCGGCACGAGAAAGCTGCCGATGACGACGGGCCCCATCTGCCGGGCCGAGAGCTTCAGGCCGAAACGCCCGCCGATCAGGCCGACCGCCAAGAGATAGACGAGGCCGAGGACGATGGCGTTCTCGATGCCGAGCATGGTACCGGCGGCGATCTGGACGAGCGACGCGGCAAAGGCGATGACGCCGCCCTTCCAGGCCGGGGCGCGGGCGAGACGGGCGCCGAGCATGCCGCCGGCGACGAGGGAGACGATGACGATCGCATCGAAAAACGGACTGTCGGTAAACAGCATTGCGGATCGCCCTCCCCCTGATCGGATGCCCCCGATCGAACGCCTCTGGTCAAACGACCCGATCGCGGCCGGCGGCACGGATGCGCCACCGGCCTGATACCTGGCTCAGAGTTCGATTTTGAACGTCAGGCCGTAATTGCTGTAATCCTCGAAAGCCGGCTGATCACGGATCGAGAAGGTCTTCGGCAGCGGTGCGGAGGTCGGCGGGCGTACGTCGGGCTTCCAGTAGACGCTGATCGTGGCATTCCTGGCGACGCGCCAGCCGGCGGTGACCTGCCGGTTGCGCGATGCGCCGCCGGACGTCTGGCGGGCGCCGAGCGTGAACCGGTCATAGGCCGCCTCGACGATATGGGTCGTCTGCGTGCCGCTGCGCTCCATGCGGGCCGAGAGCGAGGCGTCCTCGTAGCGGCCCTTGAGACCATAGGCCTGGCTCTTCACCCTGCCGTCCCAATCGGTGGTGATCGAGGCGTCGCCGTCGATCGACCAGCTCGGATCGTCCGAGATGGTGAAGCCCAGATCGAAGACCATGGTGCGGTTGCCGACATAGACGCCGCCGCGCGGATTGGTACCGTTGGTCCTGAAGCCGAGGGCGCCGCTCGCCTTGGCATCCATGACGATGATCTTTTCGGATTTCGGCACGAACTTCAAAAGCGTCGCGCGATGCTCGCTCGTCGGCACGACCGGCGTGCCGAGCGGATCGAAGGCGCCGATGGAGACGAGGTTGCGGCCGCCGAACTTGCTGTGGACCGCAAAGATGGAGTGGCCGTCGGAGGTGACGCCGGCAATGCTGTGGTGCTGGGTATTCTGCAGCGTATAACGGCCGCAGCATGACATGGCGTCATCGAGCGCTGCCAGTTCCGACGTGCTCATGAAGACGACGCCGGGTGGAACGGGGCGTGTCGGATCGAGAATGGGTGCCGTGCCGAGTTTGATGGGGCGAAAGTCGGACTTTGGTTTGGACGCCTCACCCAGAGTGCGGGTTTGTGGTGCTAATCCCATGATCTGCCTGCCTTATCTGATCGGTTTCAATGAAATTCGGGGCTTGGAACTTTCTCTGCGCAGCCATGGCCGGATACGCCGCCATGGTGAAATGACTGGAATGCCGGATGGTCCCGGCGCAGGGTAACCTAAGGGGCGAGCCCCATTTGTCCAGCCGAAAAGCGCCTCGTATCGGCGCCGGACAGGTCAGCGCGACGGAAGGCGAACGCCGAAGCCGAGGGCGAAACTGACGAGCGCTCCGGCCGCAGCCGTGCCGTAGAGCCAGGCCGCGGTGACGCCGGCCGTACCGTCGGCCAGCTGCGCCGCCAGCCCCGTGGCGGCGGCGATCGTGCCGGAAACCGCCGCGCCGACGGCATAGCCGGCGGTCGACATGGTCGGCAGCAGCGCGCTCGCCCGGTCCCTCTCGCCCTCGCCGGCCGCCTCCATGGCGGCCTGGTTGACATTGGCCCAGGCGAGCCCGAACCCGGCGCCGATCGCCATCTGGCCGAGAACGACCAGCGGCAGCCATCCGAGGCCGATCGCGGCCGCTATGGCGACGAAGCCGGCCATCTGGAAAAGCGGGCCGATGCGCATCGTCCGGTGACGCGCATCGAGCGACGCGAAGCGGCTGACCACCATGGCGACCGCGCTCCAGGTCAGCGCCATGGTGACGACGATGTAGCCGACGGCGGCCGGGCCGAGGTCGAAGACCTCGCGGACCAGAAGCGCGAGATAGGTGCTGCCCGCCGAATGACCGGCCGACATCAGGAAGAGCATCAGGAAACCGCGCCCGAGCACGGATGAGCGATCGAAGGCGCTCGCCGGGAAGAGCTGCGGTCCGAGGCGGCCGTCGAACGCGACGACGGCGACCAGCGCCGCGATGCCGGCGGCAAGAAGACCGGCCTGCCGCAGCGTATCGCTACCGGTCGATGACAGGGTGAAGATCAGGGCGGAGACGACGCAGAGGCCGACCGTCAGCGGCGGAAAGGCAGCCTGACGGCCACCACCGGTCTTCGGCCGGGTGGTGGCGGTGAAGACGGCAAGCAGGACGAGCAGGGGCCCGACCGCGAGAAACGAGGCGCGCCAGGACAACGCCTGCGCCAGCAGGCCGCCGACCAGCGGACCGAGCAGCGCGGTGGCCGCCCAGACGACGGCTTCGACGGCGAAGACGCGCGCGATCAGCGAGGAGCCGAAATTGGCCGGGATGAGACTGTAGCAGACCGCCACGATCAGGCGGTCGGCGAGCCCCTGCAGCAGGCGGCCGGCGACGATGAAGCCGAATGCCGGCGCGGCCATCGCCATCAGCCCGCCGGCGGCGAAGACCATGGACGCGAGCGCGAGGCTCATGCGCGTGCCGAGACGGTCGCGGACGGAGGCTGCCGCCGTGCCGCCGGCGATCGAGCCGATGAAGTAGAGGCTGTAGACCCAGCTGAACCATTCGCGCCCGCCGAGCTCGGCCGCCGCGAGCGGCATGGCGGCGACGATGGCGAACTGGTTGAAGGCATGCAGGCCGATACCGGCGGAAATCAGCCCCAGCATGCGCCCTTCCCGGCCGCGCAGAAGGCTCGCGTAGCCCGTTTCCCCGCTCTCGGCAGCCATGCAGTCCTCCCCGGTCTCGCATCCCGGCAGACTGCCCGGCGCATTTGCCCCGCCCGTCGATCGGGCGATCGCCAAGCCCCATGTGAACCGCATGGCCGAGACCGCGGTCAAGCGGGCGGATCACAAAAAACGGAGCGTCCCGTGAGAATCGGCCCGAAACGGACGATTGACCGGGTTTTGGGCGACACCCTGCGCGATTCCTCCACCTGTGGCATTTCCGCTACAGCTTTTTTAGCGGGGCCTCCTAAATGGCGGTCCATAACGCAAAATACAGTATGGAGGGAAAATCCATGAAGGGTCTTCTTGTTCTCGCCGCTACCGTCGCCATGACCGCGTCGTCCGCCGCTTTCGCAGCCGATGCCGTCGAAAGCATCCCGGCCGCTCCGGTCGCGGTCGAAACCGCCCCGTCGTTCAGCTGGGACGGCGCCTATATCGGCGCCCATACCGGTTACGGCTGGGGTGACGGCAGCCTCGAAGGCGCCGGTTCCGACGATTTCGACGGCTGGCGGCTCGGCGCTTTCGTCGGCTACAACTGGCAGTTCTCCAGCGGCTTCGTCGCCGGTATCGAAGGTGACGTCAACTACGACTGGAACGACAACAACTACGGCGGCGGCCTGGAAATCGAGAGCGGCTTCTCGGGCTCCGTCCGCGGCCGCGTCGGTTATGCCTTCGACCGCACGCTGATCTACGCAGCAGGCGGCTGGACGGCCACCAATGTCGAACTCAACTCGCCGGCCGGCGACGACGACGACACGCTGCATGGCTGGACGATCGGCGCCGGCGTCGACCACGCCTTCACCGACAACGTCTTCGGCCGTCTGGAATACCGCTACAACGACTACGGCGACGGCGACCTCGGTGGCGCCAACGTCGATTTCGACCAGCACGTCATCCAGATCGGCGTCGGTGTGAAGTTCTAGGAATACCGCCTGTAAGGCACGAGGGAAAGCCGTCCGGAAGGGTTCTTCCGGGCGGCTTTTTTGTCCGGCCCCATCGGCCTTCCACGGGCCGGGCGGAGGCGATACGCGCTGCGGCGGGGATGGCCTTGACTCCCGTTTGCCGGTTGCCGATTTATCGGCTAAGGCAAATCGACTGCTCAATTGATGGATATGCTCATGAACGCTCCCGTAGGTATCGGAAAATCTCTTACGGGTATCACGGGTTTCGACGAACTGACGCTTGGCGGACTTCCCACCGGACGTCCGACGCTGGTCTGCGGCACGGCCGGCTGCGGCAAGACGCTGTTTGCCTCGACATTCCTTCTCAACGGCGCACGCGACTTCGACGAACCGGGCGTCTTCGTGACCTTCGAGGAACGTCCCTCCGACATCATCAGCAATGTCAGATCGCTGGGCTTCGACGTCGAGCAGCTGGTGGACGACGGCAAGATCTATCTCGAGCATATCTCGATCGATCCTTCGGAACTGGAGGAGATCGGCGACTACGATCTGGAAGGGCTCTTCCTGCGCCTGGAGCTGGCGATCGACCAGATCGGCGCCAAGCGCATCGTCCTCGACACGATAGAGAGCCTGTTCTCCGCCTTCACCAATCCCGCGATCCTGCGCGCCGAGATCCGCCGCCTGTTCGACTGGCTGAAGGACAAGGGCCTGACGACGATCATCACCGGTGAACGCGGCGACGGCTCCCTGACCCGCCAGGGGCTCGAGGAATATGTCTCGGACTGCGTCATCCTGCTCGATCACCGGGTCCAGAACCAGATCTCGACCCGCCGCCTGCGGATCGTCAAGTACAGGGGCACGGCGCATGGCACCAACGAGGTGCCGTTCCTGATCGACCAGGACGGTTTCAGCGTCCTGCCGGTGACGAGCCTCGGTCTCAATCACAAGGTTTCGGATGAACGCATCTCCTCGGGCGTACCCGATCTCGACTCGATGCTGGCGGGCGGCGGCTTTCACCGCGGCACGAGCATCCTTTTGAGCGGCGTCGCCGGTTCGGGCAAGAGTTCCCTGTCGGCGTCGTTCGCCGCGGCAGCCTGCGAAAGGGGAGAAAAGGCGCTCTATTTCTCGTTCGAGGAATCCAGGGACCAGACCGTCCGCAACATGCGGTCGATCGGCAGCGACCTGCAGAAGCACATCGACAGCGGCCTGCTGCATTATATAGCCGCGCGCCCGACCTTCTACAGTCTCGAGATGCACCTGGCCGTGATGCTGCGCGAAATCACCCGGCTCGATCCGTCGATCGTCGTGCTCGATCCCATTTCTGCCTTTACCGGCAGCGGCGACTCCCTCGAAGTCCAGTCGATGCTCCTGCGCATGGTGGACTTCCTGAAGTCCCGCGGCACCACCGCCGTCTTCACCCATCTCATGCATTCGCAGATCGGGACGGACGAGACCGATGCAGGCCTCTCGTCGCTGATGGACGCATGGATCCTGCTGCTGAACCGCGAGATCGGCGGCGAATTCAACCGCGAACTCTATCTTCTCAAGGCGCGCGGCATGGCGCATTCCAACCAGGTTCGCGAATTCGTCATGTCCGATGAGGGAATTACGCTGATACCGCCCTATATCGGCGACGGCAGGGCGCTGACGGGTTCGATGCGGCAGTCCGAGGAGGCGAAAGCCCGGCGCGCCGAAGTGGAAAGAAAGGCCGAAGTCGCGCGGCGGGCAGAGCAGATCAGGCACCGGCGCCGCAAGGTTCTGGCCCAGATCGAAGCGCTGCAGGCCGAACTGGAGGCGGACGAAGGCGAGTTGAAGACGGTTACGGCAGCCGAGGATATCTATCTCGAACAGGCTGCATCGGACAAACGCAGGATGGAGAAAAGCCGTCGCACGGATGGCCAGGACGACAATGGAAACTTCTGAAACACCCGATAAGGCAGGCCCCAAGAAGCTTGTGCTCTACGTCGCGGGAGAGACGCCGAAGTCTCTCGCCGCAATCCGCAACCTCGAGAAGATCTGCTCGGAGAACCTTCCGGGCAAATACACGATCGAGGTCGTCGACCTGAAGAAGGCGCCGCAACTGGCGCGCGAACACAATATCGTGGCGATCCCGACGCTGGTGCGCGAGCTGCCGACGCCGATCCGCAAGATCATCGGCGACCTCTCCAATTCCGAGAAAGTGCTCGTCAACCTCCAGGTAAGTGACAACGAATGAGCATGGCGCGGTCGGAACTTTCGAAAGAAGAGCTCTATCGACGCCTCGAGGAAGCAGAGGAAATCATCCGCGCGATCCGCGAAGGCGAGATCGACGCCCTGGTGATCCGCAAGAACGCCGTCAGCTCCGACGAGGTGTTCACGCTGGGGGGCGACGATTCCTACCGCTCGTTCATGGAGGCGATGGACATCGGCGCGGCGGCCTTCGACGGCGACGGAAACCTGCTTTATTGCAACGGCGCGCTGTGCAGCCTTCTCGACATGCCGAAGGAGAGCGTTGCCGCGGACGGCTTCTTCGACGCCTTCGACCCGGCCAACCGCCAGAAGGTGGAGGAAGCGCTGCGCCACGCGCAGGGTGAAAAGACCAGCTGCGAGATCCAGATCCAGGTGGGCGGGACGCTGAGGCGTCTCCTGCTGAAAGCCGATGCGGTCCAGCTCGGCATCAACGACGCCGTCTCGGTCACCTTCACCGACATCACGGACCGCATCCAGGCGGAGCGCAACCAGGAAGCGGAGCGGACGGCGATGGCCATTCTCGCTTCCGCGGCGGAAGCGGTCGTGGTCACCGATGCCGACGGCGTGGTGTCGCATGCCAACGCGGCCGCCATGGCGCTTGCATCCTGCGATCCCGTCGGCCTGCTGTTCGGCGAGGCTTTCGGCCTGGAATTCCCGGCCGCGACCGGACTGCTTCAGGGAGACGATTTCATATCGCTGGCGATTTCCGGGCAATCGGTCCAGGGGGTCGAAGCGATCGCGCCGCGCGGCCGCATTACCCAGGACGTCCTGGTCAGCGCCGCGCCGCTCCTCGTCGCCGACAACCAGACCAAGGGCGCGGTCGCGACGCTCGTCGATCTCTCCGCCAGGAAGGCCGCAGAGAGGCAGCAGTTCCTGCTGATGCGGGAGCTCGATCACCGCGTGAAGAACACGCTGGCGCTCGTCGTGTCCATCTCCAACCGCACGGCCTCGACGGAAGATACGCTCGAAGGGTTCCGCCAGTCCTTCGCCGGGCGCATCCACGCCCTGGCCGCGACCCACAACATCCTCGCCGACCGGTCGTGGTCGTCGATCCGCCTCAGCGAACTCGTCGCGGCCGAACTCGCGCCCTTCGTGCCGGACTATCACAGGCGCTTCTCGATAGAAGGCGGGGACGTGGAGCTCCTGCCTCGGGCGGCGGTTCCGCTCGGCCTGATCGTCCACGAGCTGGCGACGAATGCGGCGAAATACGGCGCGCTGTCGACCGATGGCGGCTCGATCATCGTCCGGCTGGAAGCCGAACCGTCGGGGGACAGCCGCATCATCAACTGGGTGGAGCGCGACGGTCCGCCGGTCAGAGCTCCGGCGCGAAAGGGCTTCGGCCATACGGTGATCGAACGGAGCCTGAAATATTCACCGGCCGGGGGCGCCGAGATGACATTCGACCGGAACGGCCTGCGATGCCGCATCAGCATCCCGGCGGAAGACATCACGGTCTCGCAATAGCGGCGATCGTACCTGCGCCATCACCGCAGCCCGGACGGGACACGCCCGCCGGGCGCTCGCCGCACGGGCCGCCACGCACCGCCCGGGCGATCGCGACCACAGCGCCTCAACCTATCCGCGAGAAGACGAAAAGCGGCGCCCCGTCATCGCGACCGGACAGGCCGGCGGGCGATTGCGTTCGCGGAAGACTTGGCTAAGGGTTGTGCACGGGGCCGGCTTGACGGCATTCGAATTGTGGCTTCAGTTCTCTGGAACATTTGCGCGGAGTGTGGACGGTGGCGGGTTCAAGCGGGACCTCTTCGAACCTGATCGAGCAGATCAGGCGGCAGGTCGAAGCCATGCCGGGCCTGGGCTGGGCAGCCTGGTCCAACGGCGACTTCATCTGGCAGAGCGCCGGCATGGCCGCCCATACCGGCTTCTCCCAGGAGGACTTCGTCTCGCGCGACGCCGAGGGCGGCTATCTCTGGCAGCGTCTGCTCCATCCCCAGGATTATCCACGGCTGGCCCAGAGCTGGATGGCCGCCGTCGAGGGCGCGCGCGTCTACGACGTATCGCACCGCGTGAGGACCGCAAGCGGCGAGTTCAGATGGCTCCAGTCGACCGCGCGGGCGCAGCTGGATGCCGAGGGCGAGGTCGTCTACTGGCTGGGGACGTCGATCGACATCCACGCCGCGGTCAGCAGCATAGAGGCGGCGCAGGAGAACGAGCGGTGGCTCCGCACGCTCATAGACACGGTCCCGACGCCCATCTGGTCATGCGATCCGATCGGGCGACCGGTCTTCTTCAACGAGGCTCTCTCGCGGCAGGTCGGGATCGAGATCGGCAGGAAGGACGATACAGAGCCGTTTTCGCTGGAAGGCATATTGTCCAAGGTCGTCTCCCCGGAGGACCGCGACGACGTGGCGGAGGCGCTCAGGCACGCACTCGCCACGGGCGAGACGTTCAAGCGGAAATACCGCCAGCTCCGGGCCGATGGCGGG
>JBQGDG010000285.1:0-2426 GCA_052038935.1 Neorhizobium sp.
CGCCGCCTCGAACTCCTGCTGGCCGACGACGACCGGGCGGCGACGCTTCATGATGCCGGCCTTTTCGGCGGCGATCAGCTCGACCTTGTCGCCGAGATAGGCCTGGTGATCGAGCGCGATCGGCATGACGACCGAGACGGCCGGATCGGTGATCACGTTGGTGCTGTCGAACCTGCCGCCGAGGCCGACCTCGAGAATGACGGCATCGGCCGGCTTTTCGGCAAACAGCAGGAAACCGACCGCGGTGAGCATTTCGAAAACGGTGATCATCTCGCCCGCATTGGCCTTCGCGACGCGGCGCACGGCATCGGCGAGATCGGCATCGCCGACGAGCTCGCCGCGTCCGTTCTTCACGCCGATACGATAGCGTTCGTGCCAGCGGACGAGATGCGGCGAGGTATCGACATGGACCGAATGACCGCCGGCTTCGAGAAGCGCGCGACAGAAGGCCGTGCAGGATCCCTTGCCGTTGGTGCCTGCCACGTGGATGACCGGCGGCAGGTTCAGATGCGGATTGCCGAGCGTTTCGAGAAGCCTGGTGATCCGGCCGAGAGAGAGGTCGAAACCCTTCGGATGAAGGGCCATCAACTTCCCGATCTCGCGTTCGGCCTCGCTCGCAGCGGGCTCGTTCATGATCGTCATCCCGAAACTCGATCCTTTTTCCGGCGCAGGATCAGGCGGCCACCACCGGAGCGGGCAGCGCTTCCTGGACCGGCTGCTTCATCAGCATGCGCAGGATGCGGGCGAGCGTCGCCGGGATATCGTGGCGCTTGACGACCATGTCGACCATGCCGTGCTCCAGCAGGTATTCCGAGGTCTGGAAACCTTCAGGAAGCTTTTCGCGCAAGGTCTGCTCGATGACGCGCTTGCCGGCGAAACCGATCTCGGCGCCGGGCTCGGCGATATGGACATCGCCCAGCATGGCGTAGGAGGCGGTGACGCCACCCGTGGTCGGGTTGGTGAGGACGCAGATATAGGGAAGCCCGGCCTCCTTCAGCATGTCGACGGCGACCGTGGTGCGCGGCAGCTGCATCAGCGACAGGATGCCTTCCTGCATGCGGGCGCCGCCCGATGCCGGGAAGATGATCAGCGGGCATTTTTCCGAAAGCGCCCGCTCGGCCGCCTTGACGATCGCCTCGCCGGCGGCCATGCCGAGCGAACCGCCGATGAAGTTGAATTCATGAACGACGGCGACGAGCTTGACGCCCTGAACCTTGCCGAGACCGGAGAGGATCGTGTCCTCCTGCTCGGTCTTCAGGCGGCTGTCCTTCAGGCGGTCGGCATATTTCTTGGAATCACGGAATTTCAGCGGGTCCTGGGCGACCTTCGGCTGCGGCAGGGCCTCGTATTCGCCGCCGTCGAACAGGTCCTTCAGGCGCGCCTTTGCCGGCATCTTCATGTGGAAGCCGGAAGCGGGAATGACCCACTTGTTCTCCTCGAGATCCTTGTGGAAGACCATTTCCCCGGTTTCGGGGCATTTGATCCAGAGGTTTTCCGGCACGTCCCGGTCCGGGCGACCAAGCATGGAGTTGATGCGCGGCCGGACATAGTTGGTGATCCAGTTCACTGGGCTTACTCCGATCTTTAAATTCGTCAGACCCTTATCTGGGTCAGTTATTCGGCGGCAACAAGGCGGGCGGAACGCACGCCGGTCGACAGGCCGCGGACAAAGGTGGATACGGCGGACACCGTATCCGCGGTCGCAGCCCCATCCCTGGTCAGGCTGCCGGCCACCTGGGCGACGATGGCGGTACCGACGACCACGCCGTCGGCCGAGGCTCCGATCGCCTTGGCGTGATCCGCCGTCTTGACGCCGAAGCCGACACAGACCGGCAGTTCGGTATGGCCCTTGATGCGGGCCACGGCGCCCGACACGAGCGCCGGATCCGGCAGGGCCGAACCGGTGATGCCGTTCATCGAGACGTAGTAGACGAAACCGGACGTGTTGGAGAGAACCTTCGGCAGGCGCTTCTCATCGGTCGTCGGCGTCGTCAGGCGGATGAAGTTGATACCCTTGGCAAGGGCGGGAATGCAGAGCTCGTCATCCATTTCCGGCGGCAGATCGACGATGATCAGGCCGTCGATACCGGATGCCAGCGCATCGTCGAGGAACCTGTCGACGCCATAGATGTAGATAGGGTTGTAATAACCCATCATCACGATCGGCGTCTCGTCGTCTTCCTTACGGAATTCGCGCGCGAGATCGAGCGTCCTGGCCAGCGTCTGGCCGCCCTTCAGCGCCCGCTGGCCGGCAAGCTGGATCGCCGGTCCGTCGGCCATCGGATCGGAAAACGGCATGCCCAGCTCGATGACGTCGGCGCCGGCTTCGGGCAGCGCCTTCATGATGCCGAGCGAGGTGTCGAAATCCGGATCGCCGCCCATGAAATAGGTGATGAGGGCCGGACGGCCCTCGGCCTTCAGCCTGG
>JBQGDG010000286.1:0-11204 GCA_052038935.1 Neorhizobium sp.
CTGTGATTTTTTCCGGATTTCTCCAGAACGAAGGACATCGTCGCCAGCAGCGCCGCCGCCCTCGTCAGTGAGGCGGGTTATAGAGGCAACCCCTTTTCCAAGTCAACACAACACGTCGCAAAAAATTCAAAAAAAGCGCAAGCCATTGTTATGGAAGATTTTTTTCGATTTCCCGCACCGGGCCGCCGGTTTTGACGGAGAAACCGCGGGCCTGACGCGGGCGCCTGCTGCCCGCCGCCCCGCTCCATGCCGTCGCCTTGTGCATCGGCGGCGAAACATGCGATAGCAGGCCCTGTCCCCTTATATAGGCCTCACCCGCCCGAGGCCCCTTTTTGAAAGTGATGGCCGTGCGCGTCTTGGAAGAAGCCTTCATCCCCGAGCTCCCCGACTACTACCGCGGCAAGGTGCGCGAGAACTACGACCTTGCCGGCGGCGAACGCATCATCATCGCCACCGACCGTCTCTCCGCCTTCGACCGCATCCTCACCTGTATCCCCGACAAGGGCCATGTCCTCACCCAGACGGCGCGTTACTGGTTCGAGGCGACGAAGGACATCTGCCCCAACCACGTCATTGCCTATCCGGATCCCAACGTCGTCGTCGGCAGGCGGCTCGACATCCTGCCGGTCGAGATCGTCGTACGCGGCTATCTCGCCGGCACGACCGGCACCTCGCTTCTGACCCTCTACAAGAAGGGCGAGCGCGACATGTACGGCCTGAACCTGCCGGACGGGCTGAAGGACAACCAGGCCCTGCCGCAGCCGGTGATCACCCCGACAAGCAAGGCCTTCGACGGCGGCCATGACGAACCGCTGACACCTGCCGACATTATCGAACACAAGCTCCTGACCCAGGAACAGTGGGACACGCTTTCCCGTTATGCGCTTGCCCTGTTTGCCCGCGGCCAGAAGATGGCCGCCGAGCGGGGCCTGATCCTCGTCGACACGAAATACGAGTTCGGCACCGATGCCGGGGGCAATATCATCCTCGCCGACGAGATCCACACGCCGGACAGCAGCCGCTACTGGATGGCCGACAGCTATGAAGAGGCTTTCCGCACCGGCGGCCGGCCGAAGAGCTTCGACAAGGACTTCATCCGGGCCTGGGTGGTCGAGCGCTGCGATCCCTACAAAGACGACATTCCGGAAATCCCGAAGGATCTCGTCGAGGAGACCGCCCGCGTCTACCGCCATGCCTATGAGATCATCACCGGCGAGACCTTCGTCGCCGACGAGAGCGGCGATACCGTATTGTCGCGCATCCGCGCCAATCTCCAGCCCTATTTCCTTTAAGAACGAGCAGCCGAACGGGAGCCACCGTGCGAAAACCGCGCCGCAGAGCCGAGGAGACCCGCGAGGACATTCTCGAAGCCGCCGAAGCCCTGTTTCGCGCGCGCGGCATCGCCAAATCCTCGGTCGCCGACATCGCCGAGGGGCTCGGCATGTCGCCGGCAAACGTCTTCAAGCATTTCCGCTCGAAGACGGCGCTGGTCGACGCCATCTGCGATCGCCATATCGCCCGCATGATCGGCCGGTTCGACACGCTGGACGCTCCCGCGCCGCCGCCGGCGAAACTCGGCATCGTCGTGCGCCGGCTGATGCAGGCCCATCTCGAGGATATTCGCGAGAACCCGTTCTTTCTCGAAATCGTCTTTCTGGTGGCGAAGACGGAACTGGAGAGCGGCTTTCATTACAGAAGGCTCATCGAGGAGCTTTTCTTCAAGCTCGTCCGCGACGGCGTCGAGGCCGGCATCTACCATTGCGCCGACTGCCGCGCCACCAGCCGCCACGTCGCCGCCTGCTTCGCCGGCGTTCTCCACCCCGTCTTCCTCGCCCATGAAAGCCAGGCCGCGCTCGACGAACGGCTGGATGGTCTGGTCGCCCTGGTGAATGCTGCATTGCAGAATCCGCTTGTAAAGTGACGATTATTAATTTACGTCACTTTCACCCTTGGCCGCCTGCCCGGGTCCGGGAGGCGCCCCTATTCGAACATGGCGGGACAGGTTATCCTGCCGCCGTTGCCCGGTTTCCCGCAGATCCCGACCTCTGATTTGGATGACGCCCATGAACGGACGCAAACTGATCCTGCCCTTCCTCGCCATCCTTGCCCTCTCGGCCTGCAGCGATTCCGACCAGGGCGCCGCGGGGGGTGGCGGAGGGGCCGCGGCACGTCCGCCGCAGCCGGTCAGCGTCGTCGTGATGAAGAGAGCCGACCGGCCGATCACCAATATCCTGCCGGGGCGCGCGGTCGCGTTCCAGACCGCGGAAATCCGCCCGCGGGTGACCGGCGCCATCCGCGAGATCACCTTCAAGGAAGGAAGCGAGGTCAAGGCCGGCGACGTTCTCTACCAGATCGAGGACGATACCTATGCCGCCACCGTGGCCCAGGCGCAGGCCGCGCTGCAGAAGGCCGAGGTGAGCATCCCGGCGGCCCAGGCGAACCTCACCCGCTACGAGCGGCTGGTCAACAGCGGCGCCACCCAGATCGAATACGAGAATGCCAAGGTCACGCTGCTGCAGGCGCAGGCGGATGTCGAATCGGCCAAAGCCGCATTGAACGCCGCAAAGATCGACCTCGAACTGACGAAGATCCGCGCTCCCTTCGACGGCGTGACGACGATCTCGCAGGTCAGCATCGGCAATATCGTCACCGCCAACCAGACGACGGCGCTGACGACGCTGCGCAATATCGATCCGATTTATATCGATCTCATCGATTCCAGCACCAATCTCCTGGAACTGCGGGCCGCCGTCGCCTCCGGCAGGCTGCACGGAGACCCGCGCACGGCCGATATCAGCCTGACGCTCGAGGACGGCACCCGCTACGAGCGCACCGGCAGGCTCGACATGTCGGAACTCGCCGTCAGCGAGACCACCGGCACCTACCAGATCCGCGCCGTCTTCGACAATCCCGACAACATCATCCTGCCCGGCATGTATGTGCGGGCGAGCGTCACCGTCGGCAACGAGAACGGTTATCTCATCCCCCAGCGGGCCGGCACGCGCAATGCGAGGGGCGAGCTTTCGGCCAGGTTCGTCACCGCCGACGGCAAGGTCGAGACGCGGGCCTTCGCCAGCAGCAAATCCTCGGGCAACAACTGGCTGGTGACCGAGGGAATTGCAGACGGCGATCGCCTGGTCGTCGACGGGTTCCAGTGGATCGCCGACGGCGCCGCCGTCCAGGCGGTCGAGGCGACGGTCGACGACCAGGGCCTCGTCGTCGAAAGCCCCAAGGTCGACGCACCGAAGCCGTAAGGCGACGGACCGCACGCTCCCCGCACCGCAAGGAACCCCCGAATGGCGCATTTCTTCATCACACGGCCCGTCTTCGCCTGGGTCATCGCGATCGTCATCATGCTCGGCGGGGCGCTTGCGATCACGACGCTGTCGATCTCGCAATATCCAGACATCGCGCCGACCACGGTCAGGATCTCCTCGACCTATAACGGCGCGAGCGCCGAGACCGTCGAAAAGTCGGTGACGAGCATCATCGAGGACGGCATGACCGGCCTCGACGACCTGACCTACATGACATCGTCGTCCTCGACCGGCCGTTCGACCGTCACACTCACCTTCGGCAACAGCATCCTGCCGGATATCGCCCAGGTCCAGGTGCAGAACAAGCTGCAGCTCGTCCAGTCCCAGCTCCCCGACGTCGTGCAGCAGCAGGGAATCGAGGTCGCCCGCTCGACCTCGAGCATCCTCATGGTCGGTGCGCTGGTTTCGGTCGACGGCAAGCGCAGTTCTGTCGATCTCGGCGATATTTTCGCCACTTCCATCGAAGATCAGGTGCAGCGCCTCGAAGGCGTCGGCAGCATCAACGTCTTCGGCTCCGGTTATGCCATGCGCATCTGGCTCGATCCGTTCAAGCTGCAGAAATACCAGCTGACGGCCGCCGACGTGACGTCGGCGATCCAGTCGCAGAATACCCAGGTCTCGGTCGGCGCGCTCGGCGCCCAGCCGGTGACGCAGGGCCAGCAGCTGACCGTGACGATGACGGCGCAGAGCCAGCTGACGACGGTCGACGAATTCGAGCGCATCATCCTCAAGGTCGAGCAGGACGGCGCAACGGTGAGGCTGAGCGACGTCGCGCGCGTCGAGATCGGCCAGGAATCCTATGGCGGCGGCTCCCGCTCCAATACGCTGCCCGCCGCAGGCTTCGCCGTCAATCTGGCGACCGGCGCCAATGCGCTGGATACGGCCGCACGCGTCAAGACGGAGCTCGACAGGGTCGCGACCGTTCTGCCCGAGGGCGTCGAGATCACCTATCCCTACGACACGACGCCCTTCGTCGAACTGTCGATCGAGAAGGTCGTCCACACGCTGATCGAAGCGATCGTGCTGGTTTTTGTCGTGCTGCTCGTCTTCCTGCAGAACCTTCGCGCCACCTTCATCCCGATGATCGCCGTTCCCGTCGTGCTTCTCGGCACCTTCGGCATCCTGGCGCTCACCGGATATTCGATCAACACGCTGACCATGTTCGCCATGGTCCTGGCGATCGGCCTTCTCGTCGACGACGCCATCGTCGTGGTCGAGAATGTCGAGCGCATCATGGACGAGGAGGGCCTGTCGCCGCGGGAGGCGACGGAAAAGTCCATGCATGAAATCACCGGCGCCATCATCGGCATCGCCCTCGTGCTGACGGCGGTCTTCATTCCCATGGCCTTCTTCGGCGGTTCGACCGGCATCATCTACAGGCAGTTTTCCGTCACCATCGTCTCGGCCATGCTCCTGTCCGCCGTCGTCGCCATCGTGCTGACGCCGGCGCTTTGCGCCACGATGCTGAAGCCGATCGATCACGGCCGCAAGAAGCGCAGCATCGGCGCCTGGTTCAATCGCGGTTTCGACCGTACGACCAACGGTTACGTCGGCACGATCGGTTATCTCCTCAAGCGTCCGCTTCGCGTCATGCTGGTCTTCGCGGTGATCGTCGGCGGTTGCGGCTGGCTGTTCACCCGCCTGCCGAGCTCGTTCCTGCCGCAGGAAGACCAGGGCGTGCTGATGACGATCATCCAGACGCCGGTCGGCTCGACCACCGCGCGGACGGAAGAGGTCGTCAAGAAGGTGGAATCCTATTTCCTCGACAAGGAAAAGGACAATGTCGACGCCGTGTTCGGAGCGCTCGGCTTCAGTTTCAACGGAACGGGACAGAACAACGCCATCGTCTTCACCAAGCTGCGCGACTTTGCCCAGCGCGAGGGCGCCGGCCAGTCGGCTCCCGAAATCCTGCAGCGGGCCCAGGCGCATTTCTTCGGCCTGCGCGACGCCCAGGTCTTCGCCCTGCTGCCGCCGGCCATCCAGGGTCTCGGCAATTCCAGCGGCTTCTCGATGTATATCGTCGACAGCGGCAACAACGGCAACGATGCGCTGACCCAGGTTTCGCAGCGGCTGATCCAGGAAAGCACGGCCAATCCCTTCATCAGTTCGCTGCGCTCCAACAGCCAGCGCAGCGAGACGCAGCTGAAGATCCTGCTCGACCAGGAAAAGCTCGGCGCGATGGGGGTCGATCTGGCGGCGGTCAACTCGATGCTCGCCACCATCTTCGCCGGCCGCGACGTCAACGACTTCACCCTCAACAACGAGCTGAAGCCGGTCTACGTCCAGGGCGACGGCCCCTACCGCATGCAGCCGGAGGACATCAAATACTGGTATGCGCGCAACAGCGACGGCGAGATGGTGCCCTTCTCCTCCTTCAGCAAGCTCGACTGGGTGACCGGGACGCCGCAGCTTGCCCGTTACAACGGCACGAGCGCGATTTCGCTCGACGGCGCGACCAAGCCGGGCGTCAGCACCGGCGAGGCGATGGACGAGATGGAACGGCTGGTGACGGCGCTGCCCGGCGGCTATACCGTCGCCTGGCAGGGCATCTCCTACCAGGAGCGGCTGTCGGGCTCCCAGGCGCCGATGCTCTACGCCCTCTCCGTGCTGATCGTCTTCCTGTGCCTCGCGGCGCTCTACGAAAGCTGGTCGGTCCCGTTTTCGGTCATCCTGGCCGTCCCGATCGGCGTCCTCGGAGCGCTGGCCGCAGCCTATTTCCTCGGCCAGTCGAACGACGTCTATTTCAAGGTCGGCCTGCTGACGACGATCGGCCTCGCGGCCAAGAACGCCATCCTGATCGTCGAATTCGCCAAGGACCGGCAGGCGGCCGGGATGGGCATGATCGAGGCGACGCTGGAGGCGGCGAGGCTGCGCCTGCGGCCGATCATCATGACGTCGCTCGCCTTCATTCTCGGCGTCGTGCCGCTTGCCATCGCCACCGGTGCCGGTTCCGCGGCGCAGAATGCGATCGGCATCGGCGTGCTCGGTGGTATGCTTTCTGCAACACTGCTCGGAATTTTCTTCGTTCCGTCCTTTTTTGTTGTCGTCAGGCGGTTATCAAATCGTGAAAAACGAGAGAAGACAGTGTGAATCCGTTAACGGATCGATAGCGTCCGTCTGCCGACTCTGATTAATGTCGGCAGCTTCAGTAATGACTGCCCCGCGATTGGGCGGGCTCATCAGTTAAGGGCTTTGGGTCAAAGATATGAAGTCAACTCGCGTAGCCGCACCGCTCGTCCTATTACTCCTGTCCGGTTGTACCCTCGGTCCGGATCACGCCCCGCCGCAAATCTCCCTGCCGGCAAAGTTCGCAGAAGGTTCGGCAAGCAGCAACGAAGACGTCGCCACCAAGGCCTGGTGGGTCGCGTTCTCCGATTCGCGCCTGAACGGTTACGTCGAACAGGGCCTCTCGCAGAACCTCGACGTACTGCAGGCGCTCGAGCGCATCAACCAGGCTCAGGCAAACGTCATCGAAGCCGGCGCCGGCGGCCTGCCGTCGCTCGATCTCGGCTCCCAGGTGGAGCGCAGCGGCACCAAGGATATCGGTGGTCCGCTGAGCCCGACCTCGACGGCACCGCAGACAGCGGCGAGCGGCAGCATCAGCGCCTCCTGGTTCCTCGACATCTTCGGCCTCTACCGCCGCAACAAGGAAGCCGCGCTCGCCACGCTCGATGCCAGCTATGCCAGCATCGACGTCGCGCGCCTGACGCTGCTGTCGCAGGTCGTCGCGGCCTATATCGACGTCCGCTACTATCAGGAGCGGATCGCGATCACCCGCCAGAACCTCGAATCCCGTCGCGAGACGCTGAACCTCACCAAGCTTCAGCTCGAAGCCGGCGCGGCCTCCAGGCTCGACGTGGTTCAGGCGGAAGGTCTCGTCAACTCGACCCTTTCCGAGCTTCCCGGTCTCGAAACCCAGTTCCGCCTCGCGTCCCACCGGATCGCGACGCTTCTCGGCCTGCCGGCCTCGTCGCTGGTTCCCGAACTGCAGCGCGGCGCCCGTCAGCCGGTCGCTCGTTTCACTCCGAAGTCCGGCGTGCCGGCCGATCTGATCCGCAATCGCCCGGACATCCGCGGCGCCGAGCGCCAGCTCGCGGCGGCCGTCGCCCGCATCGGCGTGGCGGAAGCGCAGCTCTACCCCGCCATCACGCTCGGCGGTTCGATCTCGCCGTCCTATACCCACCTCAGCAACCGCGGCGAGAACGGCGTCCTGTCCTGGTCGTTCGGCCCGTCCCTGTCGCTGCCGATCTTCGATGGCGGCGCGCTGAAGGCGAACGTGAAGTCGGCTGAATCCGCCGCCCGCGAAGCCTATCTCGACTGGAAGCAGGTCGTTCTCGGCGCCGTCGAGGAAGTTGAAAACGCCCTCGCCGCCGTCGCTCGCGACGGTCGCACCGTTTCCGCGCTTCGCGCCACGGTGAAGTCCTACGAGGAAGCGCTGCAGCTCGCGACCGCAAGCTATCGGGACGGCGCCTCCTCGCTGCTCGACGTTCTCGACGCGCAGCGGCAGGTTTCCGCCGCCCAGGCCAATCTGGCGGCCGCGATCCAGCAGATGGCGCAGGACTATGTCTCGCTCAACGTCGCCATCGGTGGCGGTTACGCCGTCGGTTCGGCCGCGACGACGCAGGTGGCGTCCGCCAAGGTCCTCAAGGACTGACAACATGGCCGGTCCGCCGGCCATCGCTTCTTTCTTCGGATACAAAAAAACCTCCGCAGCTCTGCTCCGGAGGTTTTTTTAATGCCACGAGGGAAGCCGGGGACGATGCCCCGGCAAAATAATCAGTTCTTGGCGCGTTCCACGTAGGAATTGTCTTCCGTGGCGATGACGACGCGGGTGCCGGCATCGATATGCGGCGGCACCGAGGTGCGGATACCGTTGGACAGCATAGCCGGCTTGTAGGAGGAAGACGCCGTCTGGCCCTTGACGACCGGCTCGGTCTCGGTGATCTCGAGCGTCACGTGGCGCGGCAGCTGCAGGGCGAGCGCCACGCCTTCATGCATCGACAGGATGCAGACCATGCCTTCCTGCAGATAGGCCTTCTGGTCGCCCATCGTGTCCACATCGACGACGATCTGGTCGTAGTTTTCCGGGTTCATGAAGTGGAAGCCTTCGCCGTCTTCATAAAGGAACTGGTGGTTGACGTCCTCGACGAAGGCGCGCTCGACCTGTTCCGTCGTACGCCAGCGTTCCGACACCTTCACGCCGTCGACGATGCGGCGCATGTTGACCTGGGTGACGGGCGTGCCCTTGCCGGGATGGAAGTTCTCGGCGGTGAGAACCACATAGAGCTTGCCGTCCACTTCGAGAACGTTGCCCTTGCGGACGGAAGAGGCGATGATCTTGACCATAAAATTCCCTTGTGCGCGTGCCGGCTTGTTTCGGCCGGAAATGCGTCGTAGAGGACGGACGGATGTCGTCCCCGAACGGACAAACGACTGTTTTCCGGGCGCACCTACCCTAAAATCGCGCCGAGTGGAAGCCTTGCCCGGAAGAACGGGTGAAGAAAGCCGCAAATGAGCCCTTCCCGACAAGACCCGATCCGCGCTTCCTGGTGGCAGCCGGCGAACCATGCCGACCGCCGGCCTTTCCTCATGGGTCGCAACAGGGTTCAGGCCGCGCTGCGCAGCCATTTCGACAGCCGCGACTTCGTCGAGGTCGATACCGCCGCATTGCAGGTCTCCCCCGGCAACGAGACGCATCTGCATGCCTTCGCGACGCAGGCGCTGACGATCGACGGCCGCTCGGCGCCCCTCTACCTGCACACATCGCCGGAATTCGCCGCCAAGAAACTGCTCGCCGCCGGCGAGAGCCGCATCTTCACCTTCGCCCATGTCTATCGCAACCGCGAGCGCGGGCCGCTGCATCATCCCGAATTCACCATGCTGGAATGGTACCGGGTGGGCGAGCCCTATGAGCAGCTGATGGCGGACTGCGCCGACATGCTGGGGCTCGCGGCGGAGACGACCGGCACGACGCGCTTTTCCTTCCGCGGCATGGAAATCGATCCGTTCGCCGAGCCGGAAAGGCTGACGCTCGCGGAAGCCTTCGACCGCTTCGCCGGCATCGAGCTGCTTTCCTCCGTCGACGCTTCCGGCGAGACCGACCGCGGCCTGCTTGCCGAGGCGGTCCGCGGCGCGGGAATGCGGGTAGCCGACGACGACGGCTGGGCCGACCTGTTCAGCAAGGTTCTGGTCGAGCGGATCGAGCCGCATCTCGGCAGGGACCGCGCCACCATCCTGTGCGAATACCCCGTCTGCGAAGCGGCCCTGGCGCGGCCGTCTGCCCGCGACGGGCGGGTGGCCGAGCGGTTCGAGCTCTATGCCTGCGGGGTCGAGCTGGCCAACGCCTTCGGCGAGCTGACCGATGCCGGCGAGCAGCGCCGCCGCTTCGAGCACGAGATGGCGGAGAAGGCCCGCATCTACGGCGAGACCTACCCGATCGACGAGGATTTCCTCGGCGCGCTCGAGACCATGCCCGAGGCGAGCGGTGCTGCCCTCGGTTTCGACCGGCTGGCCATGCTGGCGACGGGTGCGGCCCGCATCGACCAGGTGATGTGGGCGCCGGTGGCGGAGGTGATCTCGTGACCGCCGACCGCTCCCTGAAGACACCCGACGCGCTTGCCGCAGCCGGCCTCGTCGCGCCGGACGCGCTCGCTCCGATCCGCGCCGTCGCCGACCGCTATGCGATCGCCCTGACGCCGACCGTCCTCTCGCTGATCGATCCGGACGATCCGGACGATCCGATCGCCCGGCAGTTCGTGCCGGATGCGGCGGAACTGGTGGCAACCCCCGAGGAACTGGCCGACCCGATCGGCGATGCCGCCCACAGTCCGGTCAAGGGCGTCGTGCATCGCTACCCCGACCGGGTCCTGCTCAAGGCCGTGCATGTCTGTCCCGTCTATTGCCGCTTCTGCTTCCGCCGCGAAATGATCGGTCCGCAGGGCGACGGCACGCTGGGCGCCGACGAACTGGCCGCCGCGCTCGCCTATATCCGCGAGCATGACGAGATCTGGGAGGTCATTCTCACCGGCGGCGATCCGCTGATCCTGTCGCCGCGCCGGCTTGCCGAGATGATGCGCGGCCTGGCTGCGATCGGACATGTGAAGATCGTCCGTTTCCATACCCGCGTGCCGGTCGTCGATCCCGACCGGATCGACGATGCGCTGATCGACGCGTTGAAGCAAAGCGGCAAGACGACCTATGTCGCGCTCCATGCCAACCATCCCCGCGAGATGAGTGCCGCGGCCCGCGCCGCCTGCGCCCGGCTGGTCGATGCAGGCATTCCGATGCTGAGCCAGACGGTGCTGCTGAAGGGCGTCAACGACGATCCGGCCGTGCTCGGCGAACTGATGAAGGCCTTCGTCGAAACGCGGGTGAAGCCCTATTACCTTCATCATCCCGATCTGGCGCCCGGCACCGGCCATTTCCGCATGGAGATCGCCGAAGGCCAGGAGATCGTCTCGGCCATGCGCGGCACCATTTCCGGCCTCTGCCAGCCGACCTATGTGCTGGATATTCCCGGCGGCCACGGCAAGGCGCCGCTCGCCAGGAGCGCGGCGCGGGCCGAAGACGGCTGTTATTCCGTCAGCGATTTCCGCGGCGGCGAGCATCGGTATCCTCCGCGGTAGGCCGCCCGGCCCCCGGCCGGGTCTCGTGGCTGCCCGTCGCGGGCAAGCCTATCGACCCCGCGCAGCCTGCTGCCGTGGTTTTCCAAGATCATCCCGGAGAAGCGCACGCACATGCGGGACCTCTCTGAAAAATGAATGATGTGGCTCCGCATGTGCGTGGCCCTCGGCGTTCTCTCGGGGTATCCAGCCCCTACGGATGATCCTCTCGCCTCGCTGCATGTGGTTGCCCACACTTGGACGGCTCAACCGAACCCGGCATGGC
>JBQGDG010000287.1:0-9787 GCA_052038935.1 Neorhizobium sp.
GTTCCAGTGAACGGCCTTGAAGCGGGCGATCTGGTCGGTCGAATCCGACAGCGACACCGCGCCGTCGATCGTGATCGAGTTGTCGTCCCAGAAAAGGATGAGCTTGTTGAGCTTCAGGTGGCCTGCGAGCGCGATCGCCTCGTGGCTGATGCCTTCCATGAGGCAGCCGTCGCCGTTGATGACGTAGGTGTAGTGATCCTGCAGGTCGGCGCCGAATTCCTCACGCAGCTTGCGTTCGGCGATCGCCATGCCGACAGCGTTGCCGATGCCCTGGCCGAGCGGGCCGGTCGTCGTCTCGATGCCCGAGGCATGGCCGTATTCCGGATGGCCGGCGGTCTTGGAGCCGAGCTGGCGGAAACCCTTCAGGTCGTCCACCGTCATGTCCTGATAGCCGGTCAGATAGAGCAGCGAATAAAGGAGCATGGAACCGTGGCCGGCCGACAGGACGAAGCGGTCGCGGTCCGGCCAGTGCGGGCGGGTCGGATCGAACTTCAGATATTTGGAAAACAGCACGGTTGCCACGTCTGCCATGCCCATCGGCATGCCGGGGTGGCCGGAATTCGCCTTTTCGACGGCATCCATGGCGAGGAAACGGATCGCATTTGCCATCCGGTCGTTTTGTTCGCGAGAAGTCATGGCTAATCCACTGTGTCCGGGTGTCGGTCAGGGGCCCGTAGAAGGGCCTTCAAAGAAGCGCCTGATCCTTATCAGGTGAAACGAGCAAGTCAACAAACGCAAGGACGCGGAGGCCAGATAATGATCGGGCCTCAAACCGGTCGTCCGACTTTTGGGCAGAGAGGTGCAAGCGGCCTTTCTAGACGCTTGATCCACAGTTCGATGGCAGAGAGAGGGGGCGTCCTCGTTGACCCGCTTTCGTACGGTGAATAATCTGCCGCGCTTGTAAGCGAGGTTCCGCCGTCCGATTCGGCCGGGCTCGCGTTTTCAGCGGGATAGGTGAATGCCGGCAGAAAAGACGGTTGAGGTGGCGCTTTCGGAACTCCGCGCGGCGGTCGGCAGCCTGGAGAACGCCGTCGACGCCCGTATCGAACGTCAGCGCGAGAGCCGCGACGTCGAGGGTGAGGTGCGGCGCGTGCATGCCGATCGCGCCCGTCTCGCCCAGGAGCTCGACGAGTCGCAGTTCCGCGCCAACCGGCTGGAAGAGGTCAATCGCGAAGTATCCCGACGTCTGGTAACGGCGATGGAGACCATACGCGCAGTGCTCGATCGCTAAAGAGGTTTGTCATGGCCCAGATAACAGTGACGATCGATGGCAAGGCCTATCGCATGGCCTGCGAAGAGGGGCAGGAGGATCATCTTACCCAGCTTGCCGCGCGGCTGGACCGTTATGTCGGTCATCTCAAGGGCCAGTTCGGCGAGATCGGCGACCTGCGCATCACGGTCATGGCCGGCATCATGATCATGGACGAGCTGGCGGAAATGACGCGCAAGGTGTCGTCGCTCGAAGCCGAGATCGAGGGACTGAAGTCCAACCGCGACGGATCGCTCGAAGTGCAGCAGAGGCACGAGGACATGCTGGTCTCGACGATCGGCGAGCTGACCTCGCGGATAGAGGGGCTGGCTGCCAAGCTCAACGGTCGCAGCGCGACGGAGATCAACTGACGCTTCCCAAAAATTAGCGTGGCGGCCACTGGCGCAGGGCGATCTTCAAACATATATTGCGTGCTGCGGTCTGCGCTTCCCGACAGGAACCACAATCCCTGGGGCCATACTCGATCCAAAGGGAGCTGTCCCTGACCAGGCCCGTGGGCCTGGACATATGGCGCCCACCTACGTTTGTAGGCACCCAGGATCGTAAACCTCCATCGGTCGCCGTGGATCGCACTTCCTCCCTTTCCCGAGACGATTGTTGTGTGTGCCCTGTGCATGCGCCTCTTCCGGCATTGACAATGCGGGCGCCACGGCCAAGGTCTTGCCGTCCCTTCCAACAGGCGGCTTCGCTCCATGCCCTTTTCGAACACGACTTTCGCCCGCTCATCCCTGCTGATGCTGCTGGTCGGTGCCGGTATCCTTTTCGGCATAGTGCTATCGTCCTTTTTCCTGGCTCAGGCCACCCGCAGCTATTTCGACGACGTGACGCGGCTGAGGGCGGTGCGTTCGGTCTCGGCAGATCTTCTGCTGATGCTCAACGGCGCGGAATCGGGGCAGCGCGGTTATCTTCTGGTGCAGAACGAAGCTTTTCTCGATCCCTATCAGAAGGCGATCGAAGCGCTCCCGGCGCAGGTCGACCGGCTCGATCGCGTAGCGGGCAACCAGAGCGCGGTGGACGTGCCAGTCGGTGAAATAAGGCGCCTGATCGCCGAAAAGGTGACCGAGATGCAGTCTACGCTGAATCTCGCGAGCCAGGGCAGGGTGGCCGACGCGGTCGCGATCGTGCGCAACGAGGCCGGCTTCCAGGCCATGCAGCAGCTGCGCGAGACGATCGGCAAGGTCATCGAACAGCTGGACGGCCGTCTGGTGGAAGGGATCGGCGAGTTGCGCGAAGCTGCCGGCACCCTTCAATACGTGACCCTCGGCGGCGGACTGCTGATCATCCTGGTGATCGGCGGCGCGATCGGCATCGTGGTCCAGCACGTGCGGGAGCTTTCCCACGCGCGCGCCGAGGTGGAGGAGCTCAACGCGGGTCTCGAGGAGCGTGTCAACGAGAGAACCGAGGATCTGATACAGGCGAACCGGGAAATCCAGCGCTATGCCTATATCGTCTCCCACGATCTTCGCGCGCCGCTGGTCAATATCATGGGTTTCACCAGCGAACTCGATGCGTCGCTGAAGTCGATCAGCAGCTATGTCCTCGCCGACGGGGCGCAGCCGACGGAGGACGATGTGCGCGAGGCGCGTCTTGCCGTCGAGGAGGATCTGCCGGAGGCGATCGGCTTCATCCGCTCTTCGACCAAGAAGATGGATGCGTTGATCAATGCCATCCTGAAGATTTCGCGGGACGGCAGGAGGGAGCTCAAGCCCGAGCGGGTCAATCTCGGAGAGCTACTCGAAACGACGGCGGCCAGTATCTATCACCAGGTCAACGATGCGGGCGGAGAAGTCGCCATTACCGTCGAGGCCGCCCGTGGGCTGGTCACCGACCGGTTTTCCATGGAGCAGATTTTCGGCAACCTCTTCGACAACGCCGTCAAATACAAGCATCCAGAGCGGCCGCTGCACCTGAGCGTCAAGGCCGTGCCGATCGGGCGCGGCGCCGTCAAGATCGAGGTCGCCGACAACGGACGCGGCATCGCGCCCGAAGACCACGAGCGGGTTTTCGAGCTTTTCCGCCGCTCGGGCGTCCAGAACAGGCCCGGCGAGGGCATCGGCCTTGCTCACGTCCGATCGTTAGTTAGAAATTTAGGGGGTGAAATTACTGTGACATCCACGCTCGGCGGCGGGGCGACCTTCGTCATCCGCCTGCCCATGGATTTGTCCCAGTATGTCAGGAGTAACGGGTCATGAAAGCTGCCGGTAAGGAAGTCACCATCGTGATGATCGAGGACGATGAGGGGCATGCGCGCCTCATCGAGAAGAACGTGCGCCGCGCCGGCGTCAACAACGAGATCGTGCCTTTCGCCAACGGCAACGACGCGCTCGACTATATCCTCGGAACCGATCGCAGCGGCGCCGCCAACCAGGATCGCTACCTCCTGATCCTGCTCGACCTGAACCTACCCGATATGTCGGGTATTGACATCCTCGAGAAGGTAAAGTCCAACCCGCATGCGAAGCGACTGCCCGTGGTGATCCTCACGACGACGGACGATGAGCGGGAAATTCAGCGCTGTTACGATCTCGGCGCGAACGTCTATATTACCAAGCCTGTGGACTACGAAAATTTCGCACACGCAATCCGACAGCTCGGGCTGTTCTTTGCCGTAATGCAGATACCCGGACACTGATAGGACGAGATGCCGCGAACGATCCTGTATGTTGACGACGATGTCGCCCTGGCCCGTCTCGCGGAACGCCATCTCGGCCGTGCCGGCTATGGGGTGATCCCCGCCGTCGACGGGGCGACCGCCATGGCGGTGGTCGAGAGAGGCGGCGTCGACGCCATCGTCCTCGATCATTATCTGCGCGCAGAGACCGGGCTCGACATTCTCCATCGCCTCCAGGAGCAGGCTTCTCTGGTGCCGGTGATCTATGTCACCGGATCGAGCGACGCGACTATTGCCATCGAGGCGATGAAAAACGGCGCCGCGGACTACGTGATCAAGACGGTCGGCGACGAATTCTGGCCGTTGATGCAGGGCGCGCTCAGCCAGGCGATCGCCAATGCGGATCTGCGGCGGGCCAAGGAAAAGGCCGATCAGGAAATACGCATCGGCAAGGAGCGGGCGGAAGTCCTGCTCGCCGAAGTCAATCACCGCGTCGCAAACAGCCTGGCGCTCGTCGCCGCCCTGATCAGGCTTCAGGTCGGCAGCAGCAGGAACGAGGACGTCAAGGCGGCGCTCAGCGAAACCCAGGCGCGCATCACCGCCATCGCCGGCATGCATCGCAGCCTCTATACGTCCGACGATGTCCGGCAGGTCGAGATGGACAAATATCTCGGCACGCTCGTCAACGAGGTGCAGGGAACCGTATCCGAAAGGGACGGGCCGTCGATCCGGCTTGATGCGGAATGCATGGCTCTCACCTCCGACCGCGCCGTCTCCGTCGGCATGATCGTCACCGAACTCCTCACCAATGCGCTGAAATACGCCTATCCCCCGGGCAAGGAAGGCGAGGTGAGGGTATCGCTGAAGAGACAGGGGGACGACAGGGCACTGCTCGCGGTCGAGGACGACGGGGTCGGCTGGAAGGAAGGCGATGTTCCGAAAGGCACCGGTCTCGGCAGCCGTATCGTCAAATCCATGGCCTCGACGCTCGGCGCATCCATCCAATACGTGCCCCGGTCTCTCGGAACCCGGGCGGAGATGATGCTCGACCTTGCGCTGTGACGCGGGCCGGATCGCCTTTCGTTTGTTCCAGCCATTGCAATACCCGCAACGGGACCCTATGATTTTGCATCACAAGTGGAGGTGCATAGTTCCGAGAACCGAAAGCGGTTTTCCGAACTGTGCGCGAGATCACTTCTGAATTGAACGGCAGCCGCGCGATAGCGGTCATCGTTATTGCGCGCAGGATATTGTCCCAGCCGAAGAGCCCCTTTTGTTAACCGAAATCATCATCGTCGTTGCGCTCACCGTTTTGAATGGTGTTCTTGCAATGTCGGAGCTCGCCGTCGTTTCATCTCGTCCCGTTCGTCTGAAGGTCATGGCAGAGCAAGGCAATCGCGGAGCCGCGACGGCCATCAAACTCGCCGAGGATCCGGGCCGTTTTCTTTCCAGCGTTCAGATCGGCATTACGCTCGTCGGCGTCCTTTCCGGCGCCTTTTCCGGCGCAACCCTCGGCACGCGCCTCACCGGCTGGCTCGAAATGCAGGGCATGTCCGAAAATGCCGCCGACTGGGTGGGCGTCGGCGGTGTCGTCGTCGTCATCACCTACATGTCGCTGATCGTCGGCGAACTCGTGCCGAAACAGATTGCATTGCGTGCTCCCGAGGCGGTGGCCGCGCGCGTCGCGCCCGTCATGAAGCTCATCGCGACGTTCGGTGCGCCGATCGTCTGGTTCCTCGACATATCCGGTCGCTTCGTGCTGACCCTGCTCGGCCAGAAGGGCGAATCCAGTGACAGGGTGACGGATGAGGAAATCCGCACCGTGCTTGCCGAAGCGCAGAGCGCCGGAGTGATCGAAAGCGGCGAATCCGAAATGATCAGCGGCGTCATGCGGCTTGCCGACCGGACCGCCCGCGGCCTGATGACGCCGCGTCGCGACGTCGAGGTCATCGACACCGAAGACGATCCGGAGGAAATCCGGATGCAGCTGCGGGCGACGACCCGGTCGCGTCTGCCGGTCAGGAAGGGCAGCTCGGACGAGATCATCGGCGTGCTTTTCGTCAAGGATGCCTACGATTTCATGTCCGGCGGAAAGCTGTTCGACGTACAGCAGTCGATGCGGGAGGCGCCGGTCGTCTCCGATCTCACGGGGGCACTGGACGTGATCCAGGCGCTGCGGAAGGCCCCGGCACATATGGTGCTCGTCTATGACGAATACGGCCATTTCGAAGGCATCATCACGTCGGGCGACGTGCTGGAGGCGATTACCGGCGTGTTCCAGGAGGATGCCGCCGAGGAGCCGGCGATCGTGCCGCGCGAAGACGGATCCTTCCTGATTGCGGGCTGGATGCCCGTCGACGAGTTCGCGGCCCAGATGGGCGTTTCGATCGAGGAGGATCCGGGCTACGAGACGGTGGCCGGTTTCGTGCTCGACGAGCTGAAACACCTGCCCGAACTCGGCGAGACCTTCACCAGCCATGGCTGGACGTTCGAGGTCATAGACCTCGACGGCCGGCGTATCGACAAGCTGCTTGTCTCCCGTTCGACGGAAAAGGCCTGATGGGCAGCCGCGCCGTCAAGGCTGAGCTCCGGGCGGAGCGACTGGCGGCGCGGGACGACCTTGCGCCGGTCGAGCGGATCGAAAAGAGCCTATCGATCGCAGCGCATGGTATGGGTGCGATTGAAATCGAAAGGGGCGCCATCGTTTCGGGCTTCCTGCCGATCCGTTCGGAAGTGGACCTGCGGCCGCTGATGGACCTGCTGCGCGACAGGGGAGCGCGGCTCTGCGCGCCGGTCGTTCTGGACCGGGTGAATATCGTCTTTCGCGAATTGCTGCGCGGTGCGGAGCTGGTCGGCGGCACGTTCGGCACGTTCGGGCCGGGACCAGACGCACCGGAACTCGATCCCGAAATCATGCTGGTGCCGCTCGCGGCGTTCGACCGGCGCGGCCACCGCATCGGCTATGGCGGCGGTTATTACGACCGGGCGATTCACCGTTTGCAGCAAAAAGGCCTGAACCCGCGCCTGATCGGCATTGCATTCGACTGCCAGGAAGTGGCATCAGTGCCCGAAGAACCCCATGATATGAGGCTTCACGGAATACTGACGGAGAGCGGCTATCGCGATCTTGCCGATGAAGCCATCGCGAAGATTGGATAAGAATGCGCCTACTGTTTCTGGGTGACATGGTCGGGAAAACCGGCCGCACCGCCGTGTGGGAGAGGCTGCCGGGCCTGATATCGGACCTCCGGCTCGACTTCGTCATCGTCAACGGCGAGAACGCCGCCGGCGGCTTCGGCATCACCGAAGACATCTATCTCGAGACGATCAATGCCGGCGCCGACGTGGTGACGACAGGCAATCATGTGTGGGACCAGAAGGAAGCGGTCGGTTTCGCCGGCCGCCACGACCAGTTCCTGCGACCGGCCAACTATCCGGCCGGTACGCCCGGCAAGGGATCCGGTCTCTATTATGCCCGCAACGGCGCGCGCGTGCTCGTTGCCAACATCATGGGCCGGGTGTTCATGCATCCGGAGCTCGACGATCCCTTCAAGTCGGCCGAGGCCATTCTGGAAGCCGCGCCGCTGAAGGATCAGGCCGATGCGATCGTCTTCGACTTCCATGCCGAGGCGACGAGCGAGAAGCAGTGCTTCGGCCATTTCGTCGACGGCCGTGCAAGCCTCGTGGTTGGTACCCATACGCATGTGCCGACCGCCGACTGCCAGATCCTGAACGGCGGCACGGGCTACATGTCGGATGCGGGCATGTGCGGCGACTATGACAGTTCGCTCGGCATGGACAAGGAGGAGCCGCTCAACCGGTTCATCTCCAAAATGCCGAAGGGCCGCTTCGAGGCAGCGAGCGGACCGGCGACGATCTGTGGCCTCGGCGTCGAGATTTCCGATACGACCGGTCTTGCAGAGAAGATCGAGCCGCTCAGGATCGGGCCGCGGCTGGCGGAAACGATCCCGAGCTTCTGGCGGTGAAGGCGGTTAGGCCGGAACGGTTCCGGCCATTTCCGTGAGGTCTCTGTTATTCCCCCACAGTCGAATTCCGGCCGTTTGTTACCGCGCGTCGTTTTGCGGTGCGTGCCGGTGTAGCATGTGACCTGGCGAACCGAGTGACGCTGCCGCTTACCCGCTTCTGCCCAATGACGGAATTGTGAGGCCTTTCGCCCGGCTGCTTGCTGGACGGGTGCCCGAGCTTCCCGCATCGTTCTTTGCGGAATGAGCATGAACGCAATTCACGGGGTGTGGCATGATGCTGCGAACTCTCGCATTCGGTCTCTCAGGTCTTCTTCTTTCCGCCTTCTCAGCCTTCGCGCAGGATGCCGGCCTGCCGGTCAGCCAATGCCAGGCAATCGCGCAAAAGCTGCCGGATGTGCGGTTCGCGAGTTTCAGGCCTTCCGGCTTTCAGCTGGTGCAGGCGCAGCAGAAACTGACGCTGGCTGAGCGGGAAGAGGTGGAGATCACCTTCGTCGGGCACTCCACCTATTTCATCGAGACGCCGGGTGGGATCGGCATCGCGACGGATTACAGCGGTGTCTATCAGCCATCGAGGCTGCCGGACGTGGTGACGATGAACAGGGCCCATTCGACCCATTATTCGCTGACGCCCGATCCCCGCATCAAGCATGTGCTGCATGGCTGGAGCGATGTGCCGGGCGAAAAGGCGCAGCATCAGGAAATGATCGGCGACGTCTATATCCGCAACGTCGTCTCCGATATCCGCAACTGGGGTGGAGGGGTCGAGGAAAACGGCAATTCCATCTTCATCTTCGAGGTGGCGGGACTGTGCATCGGCCATCTCGGCCATCTGCATTTCGAACTCAACGAGGCCCAGTATACCGAGATCGGACGTCTCGATGTCCTCATGGTCCCGGTCGACGGCGGGCTGACGATGGGTGCCGACAGCATGAGCCGCGTGGTGCAGCGGCTGCGGTCCTCGCTCATCCTGCCGATGCACCGTTTCGGGCCTCCGCTCGATACGTTTCTCGGCATGTTCGACGGGAAGTTCGATATCGCCTATTCCCGCGAGAAGACGATGAGGGTGTCGATGCGCTCCTTGCCGAAGAAACCGACGATCATGGTGCCGCAGGGCCTGTGAGAACCCTGCGGCCGTCGACGCTCATGCGGAGGGTCAGTGATAGTTGGGGAAGGTCAGGTGCTGCTTGACGCCGACTTCCGGCATCTTCTCGTCCTTCCAGTTCGCCTTTGCGATTTCCCAGCCGAATTTGAGCGAGCTGTCGGTCGAGGCCCATATCTCGGCATCCTCGACCCGCAGGGCGAGCATCGTCAGCGACGGGTCGTCCTTGCCGTGTTCGTACCAGGCGGCGGTCACCGCGCTCCAGTATTCATCCCGTTTGGCTGGATCGAGCTGTACCGTGATCAGGCCGGCAAGGCAGGCGTGGTAATCGTGGTTCTTGCCGGTGACGCAGAAATGGGCGCGACCGCCGGCGCCGATAGCGCGGACGAGGTCCGTATCGCTCTTGGTGAAGAACCAGATCGTGCCGGTCTTCTGATCGACATTCGGCGCCATCGGCTGGAAGTGCATGTGGGTGCCTTCCAGGCCCAGCATGCCGGCATGGACGCCGTTGATCTCGTCCCAGAGCTGACGTTCGGGGGCTTCTCGCGCTTCGGTCAGGCTGGCCATTGAGCAAATCTCCTTGTTCTTCTGTTTTCTTGCGGTCCGAGGATCAAACGGCAGGAGGCGGAGCTTTGTTCCTGCGGCGGCAGGAGCGGACGGCCGCCTGCATGGCTGAAATGCCTTGAACGACGGCGCCTTCGAAATTATAAGGCGCCATTCCCAAACAGGCTAAAAAGTATCAGGGGTGCCATGGCTGGCCATTCACAGTTCAAAAACATCATGCACCGCAAGGGCAAGCAGGACGGTATCCGGTCCAAGCT
>JBQGDG010000288.1:0-2355 GCA_052038935.1 Neorhizobium sp.
AGGACCGACATGCCCTCCTCTTCCTGCAAGGTCTTGATCAGGTCGAGGATCTGGCCCTGGATGGTGACGTCGAGCGCCGTCGTCGGTTCGTCGGCGATGAGGAGCTTCGGCTTCGAGGCGAGCGCCATGGCGATCATCACGCGCTGCCGCATGCCGCCGGAAAACTGGTGCGGATATTCGTCGTAGCGTCCCTTGGCGTTGGGGATGCGAACCTTTTCGAGCAGGCGGATCACCTCGGCCTTCGCCTCGGCCCTGGAAATGTCCTTGTGGACGGTCAGCGCCTCACCGATCTGCCTGCCGATCGGGAAGATCGGATTGAGCGATGTCATCGGCTCCTGGAAGATCATCGAGATGTCGTTGCCGCGTACCTGGCGCATCTCCTCCTCCGGCAGAGAAAGCAGATCGCGTCCTTCGAGAAAGATCTCGCCGTCGATACGGCTCGTCCTCTTCGGCAGAAGCCGCATGATCGACAGCGAGGTGACGCTCTTTCCCGACCCGGATTCGCCGACGATCGCCACCGTTTCGCGCGGTGCCACATCGAAGGAGACGTTGCGGACCACCGTCCGCCACTCGTCGTTGACCCTGAACGAGGTGGACAGGTTGCGAACCGAAAGGATCGGGCCCGCCGGTCCTCCCGACCGTTCCATCTGGCTTCCGGAAAGCAGCATGCGCCTCTCCTTCTACTGCAGTTCCCGGGCGGGATTTGGCACGCACCCGGAACTGCCTCAAAACACGATCCGATGTCAGGCCGCGAGCGCGGTTTCGGCGAGCGTTACCCAGTAGCTGATACCGTAGGGAATGGCCTCGTCGTTGAAATCATAGGCTGCGTTGTGGAGGCTCGGAGAATCGCCGTTGCCGATGAAGATGAAGGCGCCCGGCCGCTTTTCCAGCATGTAGGAGAAATCCTCCGCTCCCATATGCGGCGGCATGACCGGATCGACGGCCTTGGGACCGGCCACCTTTCCGGCGATCTCGACCGCGAAATCCGTTTCTCCGTCATGGTTGAAGGTCACGGGATATCCCCGTCGATAGACGATTTCGGCCGTCGCGCCATGCACGAGTGCCGTTGCCTGCGCGACCTCCTTCAGCCGCCTCTCGGCGAAATCGCGCGTCTCGGGCATCAGGGTCCGCACGGTGCCGGCAAGCTTGACGGTGGCCGGGATGACGTTGCTCGCCTCCCCGCCATGGATGGAGGCTACGGTCAGCACGAGGGAGCGCAGCGGATCGGTCTCGCGCGAGACGATCGTCTGCAGCGCGACGACGATGTGGGAGGCGGCGAGAACCGGATCGATCGAGTTATGCGGCTGCGCGGCATGGCTGCCGCGCCCGTGGACGCTGATCTCGAACACGTCGGCCGCCGCCATGATGCCGCCCTTGCGGGTGGCGAAATTGCCGATCGGCAGGCGTGGTTCGTTATGCATGCCGTAGACTTCCTTGATCGAGAATTTCTCCATCATGCCGTCGTTGATCATCGCGAGTGCGCCTGCGCCGCCCTCCTCGGCCGGCTGGAAGATCAATGCGACCGAGCCTTTGAAGTTTCGGGTCTCGGCAAGATATTGCGCGGCGCCCAGCAGCATCGCCGTGTGTCCGTCATGGCCGCAGGAATGCGCCTTGCCAGGCGTCTTGGAGGCCCAGGGCTTGCCACTCGTCTCGAGGATCGGCAGCGCGTCCATGTCGGCCCGGAAGCCGATCACCGGTCCCTCGCCGTGCTTGCCCTTGATGACCGCCACGACGCCGGTGCGGCCAATGCCCGTCTCCACGACGTCACAACCAAAGGTGCGCAATTTTTCCGCGACGAAGCGTGATGTCTCGTGCACGTCGTAGAGCAGTTCCGGATTCTGATGGATGTGGCGGCGCCATTCGGCCACCTGTTCCTGCATCTCGGCTGCGCGATTGAGCACGGGCATTTGTTCACCTCGTTGTTTTTTATAGATTTCCTACTCGGTCTGACGGGATATTGCGCTGTCGGCGCTGCATTTTGCAAGCTTCAATTTTCGGCCTTGAACGAAAAATAGGCCTATGCTTAGATGGCTCAAAATTTGGTCACACACGCCTGACGCGAAGGGAGGGACGTGTCTAAAAGCGGCTGAAATTGCGATCGCGGGCAGCGACAACGGAGCCCGGCGGAGGGACTGACAGGCGCAAGGCCGCGGTCCCGGGAAGATCCGCCCGGCGATAGCCCGAAACAATCACAACAACTCGTCAAGAGAACCAAGAAGGGGAAAGCAGCATGAGAAGACTGAAGCTTGTTTTGGCTGGTACCGTCGCCGCTTTGGCGCTTTCCGGCACGGCGGCCAATGCGGAGCGTGGCACCGATGGCGACCTGAAGATCCTGTTCTGGCAGGCGGTCTCCAC
>JBQGDG010000289.1:0-3570 GCA_052038935.1 Neorhizobium sp.
ACGGCATTCATCAGGACCGAACTCGGATAGCTCGCGGTGCCGCCCGGGACATAGAGCCCGACCGCCTCGATCGCGGTCCAGCGCGAGCCGAGACCGACGCCGATCGCATCCTCGTAGATATCGTCCTTCGGCATCTGGCGGGCGTGGTGTCTTCCGATGCGCTCGGCGGCAAGTCGCAGCGCATCGATCACATCGGGAGCGGTTTCGGCCACCGCGGCATCGATCTCGGCTTCGGAAACACGGATGCCGTCCTTCGCCAGGTCGACCCCGTCGAAGCGGGCGGAATAGTCGATCAGCGCCGCGTCGCCACGGGCGCGCACATCGTCGACGATCGCCTTGACGACGGCGTTGACGTCTTCGGAAACCTCGCGCTTGGTCGACAGAAACGCGGCAAAGCGCGCTTCGAAATCCTCGGATGCCTGTTCAAGCCAGATTGCCACGCGGGTCGTCCTTCCCATTCCAATGCCATGACGAGGCCCGGAGCAAGTCCTCATCCCGCATCAGGGATGGCGCGGCCTCGATGGGGTTTCCCATGCGCCGCCGATATCCGCAAGAGCGACTTCGATGCATTCGACATCCAATGCGATCGTCGCGCCGCCGGAAAGCACCAGTTCGACCGTGCCGTCCGGCCCCTCGCCCTTCGGGACGAAACGAAGGGCAAGAAGCGACAGCACGTCCTCCTTGCGGTTGCGGTCGATGCCGCTCGAACGGACCGCATCGACCCTCTTGAGCACAAGCGCGGCGCGATGGCGCTCGAACCCCTTGCGCCTGCCGGCCGCGGCCTGCCAGTCGAAACGGTTGGCGGCGATCGAAAAGGTCTTCTCCGATGCGGACCAGCGCACATCGGCGAGCTTGAAGACCGCATCCTGCATATGGGCGGAGATCACGCCCAGATCATCCGTATCGAGAGCAAGAAGCTTCAGCTCGGTCATGCGTTTCCATCCATCTCGTGCCAATCGGGGAGCGCACCGCGCCGCTCCTGTTCCAATGCATGAGATAGGATTTCGCATCGCGGGACGCAACCGGCCCGGCCGAAGGTGGCACGGGCACGGGAGAAAGGGATTTTCCGCGCATCGACCGGCGATCGCGGTCGCATGTCAAACGCGGTTCCGTCTTCGCGGAATTACATATTGCCCGTAACGATATACTTACGTTTATTATAACATGATCCGCCCCGCCCGGTTTCCGGGCCTCTGAAAAGCAGGACAAGTCGATAAATGGCCGCGATGCGAGGACAGCTTCAGCAGGAAATACTGGATATGCTCGCGCGGGGCTGTTCGGTCGAGGAGGCCGGAAACCACATCTGCATCCATGCCGAACAGCTGGCCGCCGGCGTGCTCTGCTCGATCGTCACCGTCGATCGCGGCGGCCGCCTGCATCCGCTGGCCGGGCCGACCATCGCCCCGGACTATTCCGCCGCGCTGGACGGGATCATGATCGGGCCGGGCGTCGGCTCCTGCGGCACGGCGGCGTTTCTCGGCCGGGCGATCGCGGTCGAAGACATCTTCACCCATCCGAACTGGGCTCCCTATCAGCCGCTCGCCGACATCCTCGCCAGGGAGCACGGTGTGAAAGCCTGCTGGTCGAGCCCGATCCTGCAGGGCGACGGCCGCGTGCTCGGCGCCTTCGGGTTCTACTACAAGGAAAACCGCGGCCCGACCGATGAAGAGCGAATGATCGTCGCCGAATGCGTGGACCTGTGCTCGATCGTGCTGGAGCGCGAGGAGGTCAGGGCCGAAAACCAGCGGCTCGCCTATTTCGATCCGCTGACGGGTCTTGGAAACCGCGCCAACTTCATCAGAACCGTCGAGGCCATGGCACGCCGCGTCCCGGCTCCGTTCGGCATATTGCTGATCGACATGGACCATCTCGGCAGGGTCAACGACGCCTTCGGGCATACGATCGGGGACCGGCTCATACTGGAGGCGGCCCAGGCTGTCGCCGAGATCGCCGGGGCGCAGAACACGTTCAGGGTCGATGCCGACGAATTCGCCGTGCTCGTCGAGAACGATGCGGACGATCTCGCCCAGACCTGCAAGCGTATCCTGCAGGCGATGGGACAGCGTTCGCTGCAGGAGGGGGAACACACGTTGCGGATATCCGCGAGCAGCGGCGGCGCGATCTGCCCCCCGTCCCAGGCGCCCGACGTGCCGACCTTCCTGCAGCATGCCAATCTGGCGCTTCACCATGCCAAACGGGCGGCGCGCGGCAGTTTCGTCCTCTATAGCGAGGGTCTGGCCGGCGCCATCACCCAGCGCTTCCGGATCCTCCAGACCGTAACGAGCGCTCTCGCGGAAGACCGCATCGAGGCGCATTACCAGCCGATCGTCAGGCTGGACACGCGCGAGATCATCGGGCTGGAGGCGCTCTGCCGCGTGCGCGCAGCCAACGGCCAGATCATCTCCGCGGGGATGTTCGCCGATGCGCTGCAGGATGCCTCTCTGGGCCATGTGCTGACCGACCGGATGCTCGGACACGTCGCCCGCGACGTTCGCCGTTGGCTCGACCAGGAGCTCGCCCCCCAATATGTCAGCGTCAACGTGTCGATGACCGATTTCGATCAGGGAAACCTGCGCGAAAGGATCAACCGGGCTCTGGCGCAGGAAAACGTGCCTTCCAAGCACGTGGTCATCGAGGTTACCGAAACCGTCTACATGGACGAACGGGACCGGAAGGTCGCACAGGCGATCGAGGACATGCGTTCCGACGGGCTGACGGTGGCGCTGGACGATTTCGGCACCGGTTACGCCTCGCTCACCCACCTGCTCAATTTCCCCGTCGATATTGTCAAGATCGACAAGACGTTCGTCGACCGCATGTCCGGCGGTGCCGGCGAGGTGATCATCAAGGCGTTGCTGGCCATGGCCTCCGGGCTGGGGGTGCGCATGGTGGCCGAGGGCGTCGAGACGACGGATCAGGCCCTGCGCCTGCAAAGGCTCGGCTGCGGCCTGGCGCAGGGCTATCTGTTCGGCCGCCCGGCCGACCGAGAGACGATCACCAAGGCGTTGCGGCTGCAGGCGAGGCAAAAATCGGCCTGAAACGGGTCATACCAAACCGGCCGGCGCCGGTCTGGGAACCGCTTGTTTTCGCGCCCGTCCGGCAGGCCGCCTCGAGGCCATCCCGAGGTAGAGCCGACGCAGCCCCGGGGATCAACCCGGGAAATCGGCGGAAATGCTCGTATCCTTCCACGCCTCGATCTCGTCGCGGCGCTCCTTCAGCTTGCCGGTGACGCCCTTGTAGGCGATCTCGCCGAGAACCAGGTGGCGCGGCGGATTGGCCGCCTCGACGATCCTGATCATCGCTTCGCCGGCACGCACCGGATCGCCGGGCTGCTGGCCGCTGATCTCGGCGGTCGAGGCCAGGCGCCTGCCGGCGGTGTCCTGATATTCGGCGATCCCGACGGGCGTCTGCTTCAGCGAGCGGCCGGCCCAGTCGGTCCGGAAGGGGCCGGGCGCGACGCAGGTGACCCTGATGCCGATCGGCGCGCCTTCGGCGGCAAGCGCATCGGAGAAACCCTCGACCGCATGTTTTGTCGCCGCGTAATATCCGGACCCGGGAAAGCCGATGAAA
>JBQGDG010000290.1:0-6200 GCA_052038935.1 Neorhizobium sp.
GCTCGTCATCACCTTCGGCCTCTTCTACATCCTGATGAAGAAGGTCATCGTGCCGCGCGTCGGCGGCATCATCGAGGATCGCCAGGGCCGCATCGCCAGCGATCTCGAGGAAGCCGGCCGCATGAAGGCGGAAGCCGACGCCGCCGTCGAGACCTATGAGAAGGAACTGGCTGCCGCCCGCTCCAAGGCCCACGGCATTGCCGAAACCGCTCGCGAAGCCGCCAAGGCCAAGGCCGCCGCCGACCGCAGCGCGATCGAAGCCGAGCTGACGGAAAAGCTTGCCGCCGCGGAGGCCCGTATCGGCGAAATCAAGGCCAAGGCATTTGCCGATGTCGGCGCCATCGCCGAGGACACCGCGTCCGCCATCGTCGATCAGCTGATCGGCGGCAAGGCGACCGGCGACGACATCAAGGCAGCCGTCGCTGCCGCCAAGACGGGAGCCTGATCCATGGATGCGACATTTTTTGCTCTCGTCGGCCTGATCCTCTTCCTTGCCCTGGTCGCCTATCTGAAGGTTCCGGGCATGCTGGCGAAATCGCTCGACGAGCGTGCCGCCAATATCCGCAACGAACTCGATGAGGCCAAGCGCCTGCGTGAGGAAGCCCAGGCGCTGCTGGCCGAATACCAGAAGAAGCGCAAGGATGCCGAAGCCGACGCCGCCGAGATCCTCGCTGCAGCCGAACGCGAAGCAGCGATCCTGACCGAAGAAGCCCGTCAGAAGACCGAGGAATTCGTCGCCCGCCGCAACGCCGTTTCGGAACAGAAGATCAAGCAGGCGGAAGCCGATGCGATCGGCGCCGTGCGCGCTGCCGCAGTCGATATCGCCATTGCCGCCGCCGAGAAGGTCATCGCCGCCAAGGCCGACGCCTCCTCGCAGGACGCGCTCTTCAAGGATGCCATCGGTAAGGTTCAGTCGCGTCTGAACTGATCGATATCGGCGGAGATTTCGGAAAGGCCGGGGCAATGCTCCGGCCTTTTCCGTTGGGGGAAACCCCGTCGCCTCTCGCCGCTCGCCGGGTCTGCCGCTCGGGGCCTATGGCCAGACATGCTGCAGTCTCGGATGCTCGCGAATCTGCGCGACGGAGGTAAACGCCGTCGCGTCCCAGCCGATACTGCCGGCAAGCGCGACGATCTCGGGCTGGTCGTCGAAAAAGAGCGGCCGCTCTGCCGCGCCGATCTCGAGTTCGCGGTTGATGGCCTCGAAGAACCGGACGTCCTTCTTCAGGTAGCCGATCTCGGCGCTGTAGAAGATACGTTCGAAATATCCGGAGAAACCGAGATCGGTCCAGAGATAGCGCGCGCGATGGTGTTCCTGTCCAGTCGCCACGTAGAGCTTCGTTTCGGGGACGGATCGCAACCTCGCGACGACTTCCAGCACCTCGGCATTTATGTTGGAATCCTTTTCGAACCAGTAGCGCGCGAAATCCTTCGCACTTCCCCGATATCCGGCCTTCGGAAGAGTATCGGCGAGCGCATCCATAAGGTCGCGGCGCCCGGACACGCATTCGGACATGGGTGACCCGGCTCTTGCGCCGGGAGCCCCGAAAAACATGATCCGAAAGGCATCCCCGTCGATGCCGAGGTCGGCTTCCAGTGTCAGGTCCCACGGTTTGCGCAGGGTGCTGTTCGAGTGCCAGCCGTCGATCAGGACGCCATCGACATCAAAGAAGATCTTCATGCGGTCTCCGGTTTTTCGGAAGTTTCTGGCCGGGAAAGCGTCGTCTGCGGCCAGGGCGGGATCGGCTATCCGCTACCAACGCCAGCCGGGGTTTCGTCGACATCCGGCATCGGGATGCTATTCCTCCGTAGCAACGTCCTTCCGGAGCGGCCTGAAACTCATCCTGTGGAGCGGGCAGGGGCCGTGCGCCTCTATGCCGTCGCGATGTTGCTTCGTGCCGTAGCCGGCATGCCGGGCGAAACCATAGGCCGGAAAGACGAGATGGGCACGCGCCATCATCCTGTCGCGGGTGACCTTCGCGATGATCGAGGCTGCGGCGATGGAGACCGAACGGGCGTCGCCCTGGATCACCGCCCGGCCGGAGCAGCAAAGCCCTCTCGGCACGTCGCGGCCGTCGATCAGGACATGCGCCGGCGCGACGGGCAGGCCTGCCACGGCACGGCGCATGGCGTCGAGACTGGCGCGCAGGATATTGCGCTCGTCGATATGGCGCGGGCTCGATGCGGCGATCGAAACATGAGCGGTCGCCATGACCGCCTCGAACAGAGCCTCGCGCTGGACGAGCGTCAGCTGCTTTGAATCGTTGAGGCCGTCCGGGATGTTGTCGGGATCGAGAATGACGGCCGCCGCGACGACCGGACCGGCGAGAGGCCCGCGCCCGGCCTCGTCCGTTCCGGCGACCGGCCAATGGCCTGCGCTGCGGGCTGAGAGTTCGAGGCTGAAATCGCAGGCGAGCGGCGCTGCATCGAAAAGCATCGGAGAATCGGGCGGCGTGCGAACCAACATGGCGGCAGGGTCGCACGCCGTCCCGATCTCCTGCAAGCCCCGACAGCGATTGCGGCGTCGCTTCTCCACCGAGGGCGCGGTGGGTCGGGGCGATCTCGGCTGGCAAGGGAGGCGGGGGCCGTGCCGAGAACAGAGCTGAATGCGAAGGAGAGGTTGACTGGAGAATGACGGGTTCCGTCCGAAATTTCTTGGACGTTTCGCTCTCCCTCCGACCCTCCGAAATCTCCTAGAGGAGCGAGAGCTGGATGCCGCCGCCGTCCGGACGCAGGAACAGATCGTCGCGCAGCGGCATGCCGCGGCGGATCATTCCGAGCCGCTTCGTCGCCATCTCGAAACGCCGACCGATCTGCCAGGCATAAGGGCCGGTGCCCTTCATCCGTTTGCCGAATTCGGCGTCGTAGTCCTTACCGCCGCGCATCGATTTCACCAGCGACATGACATGGCGATAGCGGTCCGGGTAGCTGCGCAGCAGCCAGTCGCGAAACAGCGGGCTCACTTCGAGCGGCAGACGCAGCAGGACATAACTCGCCTCCGTCGCGCCGGCTGCATGGGCGGCGTCGAGGATACGCTCGATCTCGTGGTCGTTGAGTGCCGGAATGACCGGCGAAACCATGACGGCGGTCGGAATGCCGGCATCGGTCAGCGCCTTGATCGCTTCGAGCCGCTTCGCCGGCGTCGAGGCTCTCGGCTCCATCGAACGTGCCAGCTTCCGGTCGAGCGTCGTCACCGATATGCCCACCTTGGCGAGCCCTTTCGAGGCCATGTCGGCGAGAATGTCGATATCGCGGGTGATCAGCGCGGACTTGGTGACGATCGCCACCGGATGGTTGGCCTTATGCAGGACTTCGAGGATCTGCCGCATGATGCGCCATTCCCGCTCGATCGGCTGATAGGGATCGGTATTCGTGCCGATGGCGATCGCCCGTACCTTGTAGTCCTGCCGGCTCAGTTCCCGCTCCAGAAGCTTCGGTACGTCCGGCTTGGAGAAAAGCTTCGATTCGAAGTCGAGGCCCGGCGAGAGCCCCATGAAACTGTGGGTGGGTCTTGCAAAACAATAGATGCAGCCGTGCTCGCAGCCGCGATAGGGATTGATCGATCGATCGAAGGGAATGTCGGGAGAATCGTTGCGCGTAATCGCGGTCTTCGGCTTTTCCACCTGCACCTCGGTGCGGAAAGGCTCGAGCTCCTCGATCGTCTGCCAGCCGTCGTCGAAGCCTTCGCGGCGCTTCTCTTCGAACCGTCCGCTCGGGTTGAGGCCGGCGCCACGACCCTTTCGGCGATCGATATCGACCCTGAGGCCGGAGGATTGCACCAGCGTATCGGCAATATCTGCCGTATGGACGGGCGCGAATGCACCCTGCCTCAATTGGGACAGCTCGTTCATCGGAAGGCTCCTAACGGGATCGGCTCCCGTTCCTGATGACTAAATTCCTAGCCTCAAAAAGAGAACATTGCAAGAACAAACTTCGAAAACCGCCGCTGGCCATCGTTGTTGCGATGCGGTAAAGGTCTAAGATGCTGACTGTATTGATGGAATGCCGCGACCAGGAGGCCGAGCTGGCGCAGACGCTTTCGCTCCTCGTTTCGGCCGCCGTGGAAGGACTGGTGAGCGACGTGATCGTGCTCGATCACGGTTCGCGCGACGGTTCCTCGCGGGTCGCCGACGCGGCCGGCTGCCGGTTCCACAATCACTGGGACATCAAGGATATCCTGCGTAGTGCGCGCGGCGATTGGCTGCTGCTGGTCGAACCGGGGGCCCGGCCGCAGGTCGGCTGGATCGACGAGGTCCTCGAGTATGTCGCGCTGCAAAAGAACGCGGCGCGCTTCTCACCGGCGCGCAGCCATCGCCGGCCGTTTTTCCAGCGGCTCGGACGAACGATGCCGCCCCTTGAACAGGGTCTGCTGCTTCCGAAGAAAACGGCGATTTCCGCCGCGAAATCCGGAATGGGCCTCGAGGCTCTTGCGAAGGGGCAGAAGGCCGTAAAGCTGACGAGCGAACTCGTTCCGGCCTGGGTCGCTGCCCAGCGCTGATCCGGCCGACGCGGCGTCGGTGGGGCGCGGCGGTCGTCGTAAGTGGAGGGTCGTCGGAGCGGCTCAGGTGCTGCTGCGCTTGAGGTGCTCGTCCAGCCGCGGCATGATCTCGACGAAGTTGCAGGGCATGTGGCGGTAGTCCAGCTGCGCCTTGAGAATGCCGTCCCAGGCGTCCTTGCAGGCCCCGGGCGAGCCCGGCAGCACGAAGATGAAGGTTGCGTTGACAAGGCCGCCGGTAGCACGCGACTGGATCGTCGACGTGCCGATCTTGTCGTAGGAAACGCGGTGGAAGACCGCAGAAAAGCCGTCCATCCGTTTTTCGAACAACGGTTCCAGCGCTTCGGGCGTCACGTCGCGGCCGGTAAAGCCGGTGCCCCCGGTGGTGATGACGACGTCGATGTCGGGATCGAGGGTCCAGGCCGTCACCTGCCCGGCGATCTTCTCCCTGTCGTCGGTGACGATGGCGCGAGCCCTGACCTTGTGGCCGGCCGTCTCGATCCGGTCGACCAGCGTCTGCCCCGACTTGTCGTCCTCCATCGCGCGCGTATCCGACACGGTTAGCACGGCGATGCCGAGCGGAATGAATGTGCGCGTCTCGTCCAGCCCGATCATCCCCGGCTCCCCGAAGTTTCCGTTGCGGCAAAATACCAGTGCGGACAGCGCGTCCGCAATCTCTCGGCCGCCAGCCGGGCGTCGGCCACGGTATCGAAAAGCCCGAAACAGGTCGCGCCGGAGCCGGACATGCGTGTCAGCCACGCCCCTTCCGCGGTGATCATGTCAACGAGCGCTGCGATCTCGGGCGCAAGGTCGCGGGCGACCGGCTCTAGATCGTTGCGCAGTCCGAGAAGGTCCGCCGTCCAGTTGCCGGACAGGGCGGCGATGGCCGGGTTCGTCCTGCTTTTCAGCCGGCGGAATATGTCGGGGGTGGATACGCCGACCAGCGGATTGCCGAGAACCATGGCGAAGGACGGCATCGTTTCGAGTGCGGCGATGTCTTCGCCTATGCCGCGGGCCACCAGGGGCTCGCTCTTCAGGCACATCGGCACGTCGGCACCGAGTTTGAGGGCGATTGCGGAAAGCGCCCCATCGGAGAGCTCCGCCCCCCACAGCCGCGACAGGCCGCGCAGCGTGGCGGCAGCATCGGCCGATCCGCCGCCGATGCCGGAGGCGATCGGCAGGTTCTTTTCCAGATGGATCGACACCGGCGGTGCTTCCGACCCTTGCTCCTCGATTGCGGTCCGGAGCAGGTCGCGTGCGCGCAGGACGAGGTTTTTCTGCTCGCCCGGTTCGTCGCCGGCGGGCAGGTCCGCACCGAAGCGGCCGGACAGGCCGAAATCGTCCTGTCCGGCAGGGGAAATATGCAATCGGTCACCCTCCGAAGCGAAGGTGACGATGCTTTCGAGCAGGTGATAACCGTCGGCGCGCTGGCCGACGACATGCAGGGCGAGATTGATCTTTGCCGGCGCGAACTCGACAAGGCCCGCCGCAGGGGCAGGCCTCGTCGAACCAGGCGATATGTCGAGCATCAGGACTTCTTGTCGGGTGTCGCCGGTGCCGGAGCGGGCGGCGCCGGCTGCTCGATCTGGCTGCGATCGGCGGTCGTGGCGTTCGGATCGATCGGCGGCAGGCCTTTCTCGATCTTCTCCTTCACATGCTCGCGATTGACGTCCTCGCCTTCGGAAACCAGCGTGCGGTTCCACTGATA
>JBQGDG010000291.1:0-3307 GCA_052038935.1 Neorhizobium sp.
GACGAGCAGCTGGCGGCGGAGTGCCTGCGCATCAACGAGCTGATCCTGTCGGTCTACGAGGATTTCGGCTTCGAGGAAGTCGTCGTCAAGCTCTCTACCCGTCCTGAAAAGCGCGTCGGCACCGACGATCTCTGGGATCGCGCCGAAAGCGTCATGACGGACGTCCTGAAGACGATCGAGGAACAGTCAGGCGGCCGCATCAAGACCGGCATCCTGCCGGGCGAGGGCGCGTTCTACGGTCCGAAGTTCGAATATACGCTGAAGGACGCGATCGGCCGCGAATGGCAGTGCGGCACGACGCAGGTCGACTTCAACCTGCCGGAACGCTTCGGTGCCTTCTACATCGACCAGAACTCGGAAAAGACCCAGCCGGTAATGATCCACCGCGCCATCTGCGGCTCGATGGAACGCTTCCTCGGCATCCTGATCGAGAACTTCGCCGGCCACATGCCGCTGTGGTTCGCGCCGACTCAGGTCGTCGTCGCCACGATCACGTCGGATGCCGACGATTACGGCCGCGAAGTCGCCGAGCAGCTGCGCGAGGCAGGCCTGCAGGTCGAGACCGATTTCCGCAACGAGAAGATCAACTACAAGGTCCGCGAGCATTCGGTTGCCAAGGTGCCGGTGATCATCGTCTGTGGTCGTCAGGAAGCCGAACAGCGTTCGGTCAACATCCGTCGCCTCGGCTCGCAGGCGCAGACGGCCATGTCGCTGGACGAGGCGGTCGCTTCGCTGGTTGACGAGGCCACGCCGCCGGACGTCAAGCGCCGTAATGCCGCCAAGCTCAAGGCGTAAGAGATTGAAGGACAGCGCCCGTTATGCACGGGCGCTGTCAGAAAACTGTAATGCAACTGAAATAATTCCTTCGTGTCATGGGCGGACGCTCCGCGGAGACTGACTTGCGTTTCAAGGAACTATCTTACGCCAACGAGAGGGATGCGCGGTTCAAGCGCTGGTTCATCCGCTCCATCGAAGGCCTTTCCGGGCGTGACCGATACGTCCGTCTTTATGATATCTGGCGGACCGACATCGTCGGCAAGAGCGATCGGGTATTCGGCAAGATGCTCGACCTGATCGATGTGACGCTCGACGTGCAGGGACAGTGGCCGCCGGCCATCGCGGCCGACAGGCCGCTGGTGATCGTCGCCAACCATCCGTTCGGGATCGGCGACGGCATCGCCGTCCTTTCTCTGGCGGAACAGCTCGGCCGTCCGTTCCGCGTGCTGATCCATAACGATCTCCTCAAGGTTCCGGAAATGGGGCCGTATTCGCTCCCGGTCTCGTTCGAGGAAACCAAGGAGGCTGTCGCCCTCAACATGCAGACGCGCCACGAAGCCGTGCGTCTGCTGAAGGAGGGTACGACCATCATCATCTTCCCCGCCGGAGGCGTGGCGACGGCCAGGAGGGGATTCGGCCTCGCCGAGGATCTGCCCTGGAAGATCTTTCCGGCCAAGCTGGTGCAGGCGGCACGCGCCGATGTCGTTCCGATCTATTTCGAGGGACAGAACGGCCGGCTTTTCCACATTGCCAGCCGAATCTCGATGACGCTCAGGCTGTCCTTGCTCATCCGCGAGTTCAAGCGCCTCTCCGGCAGCACGATCCGGGCGCGTGTCGGCGCCATGATGACGTGGGAGGAACTCTCGGGCATCAAGGAGCGGAAAGATCTGCTGGCACTGCTCTACGGCGCGGTGTTTTCCATGCGGCCGGTGCGGCGCTCGCGGCTCAAGAGGGCGAGCTGATCGGAGGAGCTCGCCTGCGCCAGTCTTCCGCTCAGTCCCTGGCCTCGGCCGATTCCTGCGTGCCGGACGTGCGCGGATTGCGCATCAACACCTCGACATCCGTATTGCGCCCGGCTTTGACGCTGAACTCGCGCTGATAGATCTTGTCCTTATTGCGGGCCACGGCGAGATATTCACCCTCCGACAGGACCATCGTGGAGAAGGCGCTGACGCTTTCGTTGACCACGTCGCCGGCGGCCGTAAGGACGGACCAGGCCGTATCGGCGATCGCCTCGCCGCCCTGCTGCGACACGAGCTTGAGGGTGATCTGCGCGGCTCTGTGCTGGAGCACCGCCTGGGTCAGCTTTCCGGCCTCGACCTGGATGTCGGCGCGCACCACGGCGTTGATGTCGCCGTAATCGGACACGACGTGATAGGTGCCCGCGTTGAGGCGGACAATCGTGTTCGGCTTGACGTCGGCCATGACGAGCGCGCGGTCGCCGTTTTCGCGGACTTCGGACGAATAGACGGAAAAACTCAGCTGATTCGGCGGGATGCGCTGGTCGGTGCCGGCCACGGCGTTCAACAGGAAGCCGCCGGCATCGAGGACGAGGGTCTGCTCGGCAACATTGCCTTCCGAGGGAACGGTCAGCTTCTTCGTGACGCCGGCGCGGCCAAAGGCGACGTTGACGAAATAATCGCCGGGTGCCAGCTGGAAGTCCGCCGATCCCCCGTCCGAACTCGCGACGAGCGGGAGCTTGCCGTCGTCGCCGGCGATCGGGCTGAAGACCCGCCACGCCAGGCCGTCGCTCATCACCTCTCCGTCGTTGGTCAGCCTGGCACTGAACCGGACATCCTTGGCGACGGCGCTCTTCGGCAGGATCGCGGTCGGGGAAAATGCATTGAGCTTCGGCATCTTCGTCGTGCTGTCGAGCTGACGGAAGCTTTTGAAGGCGTCGCCATCCTGTGCATTCACGCCGGCCACCGCGGCAAGCAGCATGGTCGTTGCGAGCAGGGTGCGAGCTGCGAGGGAAGTTCCAGACATTCGACGAACCGGTTGACTCTTCATTTCCGACTGGCCACTTGAAGACCAAGGCAGAGGCAATTTCAAGGCCTGATCCTGTCGCACGCCACCGAATGAAAGTTTCCGACATGAATAATGACGTAAAGCTGATCGATTACCTGCGTGAACGCCACTCGACGCCCGTGGCGCAGTTCAAGGGGCCGGGCCCGTCGCCCACGGATCTCGAGGATATCCTGGCATCTGCGATACGGGTTCCGGATCATGGAAAACTGGCGCCCTGGCGGCTGGTCGTCTATCGCGGTGACGTGTGCAAGCTGCTCGGCGAAGCCTTCCTCAAGCTGGCTCTGGACAAGAGCCCGGACATGGCCGATGCGGCAAGGGACGCCGAGCTCGCCCGCTTTACCCGCGCGCCCGTCGTCGTCGGCGTCATCAGCACCGCGGCGGCACATGCGAAGATCCCCGAATGGGAACAGGTGCTTTCCGCCGGCGCCGTCTGCCTCAACATGCTGATGGCCTGCGAAGCGCGAGGCTATGTCGCCAACTGGCGCACGGAATGGATCGCCTA
>JBQGDG010000292.1:0-2187 GCA_052038935.1 Neorhizobium sp.
GTCCAGAACGTCACGGCCGCGGTTCCAGCGCAGTTCCCAGGACGCAAGCGTCTGGCTTTCGATGCCGGCTTCCTTTTCCAGACCCTCGGCCGCCTTGCCCGCAAGCGCACCGCCAACGACACGATATCCAGCGAGTTCCCAAGCTTCACGGGCTGCCTTCATCATCGTGGTCTTGCCCGCACCTGCGCGTCCGACAACCGCGGCGATGCGGGCCGGACCGGCGATGCGCTCGATCGCCGCTTTCTGCTCATCGGACAGCCGCTCATGTCGCCTGAAGGTCGCATCCAGTACAGCCTCGGGAACGGCATGCGTCTCCCTAGTCGACAGCCACATGGCCTGCCGTGCCATCGTCGCTTCGAGCCGGACCATCGCTCGCGTCGAATAATGCGCCGGCTGCCTATTGCCCGTCGCAAAATCGATCGTGTCGCGCTGCAGGCGCAGCACGTCCGGGTTCAGGATGATCTTGATCATCAGCTGCTGGAACACAGCGGGATCGTCGACATAGCGATGCACGACGTTGGCCACGTCTCGCTCGTCGAAGACGCTCTTCTCTCGCGTGATCAGGTCGAGCACGATGGCGGGATCGCGGATGATCCGGCGGGCGTTTTCCGAGCGTCGCTGCTCGTTCAGCTCGATCCGTTCGAGCTCCGGCCGGACGCCCTGTTGCTCCGCCTTGCGCTCAATCGCTTTGGCCCCGACGCCGAGATGGATGGTGGGCTCAAGATCGATGCCCTGCTTCTCGTAAGAACGCCCGTCGATGCGAAGATCGATCCCGGCAAGGGCGAGATGATGGTTCTGTCGCTCGAACCAGCCATCCCGTACCACGTTGAATTCATCGGTCGATCCGGCCCAAAGTTCGTACAGGATCTTGCCGGACTTCGTCCGTACCGGCTGGCCATCGTCGCCTGTCACAGCGACCTTCTTCGACCCGAACCCATCCTGGGCCAGGGGGCGTAGTGTCGTCATCAGGTGGATATGCGGATTGCCGGGATTGTCGTGGTAGACCCAGTCGGCGACCATGCCTTTCGCCAGGATGAATTTCTCGACAAAATCGCGGACCAGGGCGATGTTCTGCCCGGCGGACAGCTCCAGCGGAAGTGCAATCGTCAGGTCGCGAGCAAGCTGCGCATCGGCACGCTTCTCGAAAGCTTCGACCTTGTTCCAAAAGGCTTCCGACGCTCCTGAGACAGAACGATCAGCGGTCAGGGAGCGAACCCATCTCGGGGCGCCGGCGGGAAGGACAAACTCCTCGTGCAGCAGGCCCTGTTTGCGGGTGTAGTCGATCGTGCGAGCCTCGCGCTCGTACTCCATCTTCGCGCAATGCCGATAGGCCGCAGACAGCACGACACTGCGGCCGGAGCCGCGGCTGACGATGCTGGCTGAGAGATGTGCGATGGCCACGGCGCGAAAAACTCCCGATCGGAATTAAGTTCGTCGGGAGTGGTGGTCGCCACGCGGCCCCGCCAGGGCATGAAAGCAACACGTCGCACCGCGACGTATAATTGCGCCCTTGGAGCCATTCCTTCGGAACGGCCGGGATCATTCACCAAAGCATCGCCGGTGGCGATCTGCAGATCTGCAGATGTCATTTCGAGTGCACCCGGGAGAATCTGGGCTCGCAAGAGCAACGCCCAGACTTCAAAGGAGCAACCGGAATGAAGAAGCCGTCATCGCGGATCAGGGAAGAAATTGCCAGATTGCAGGATCAGCTCAAGCAGGCCGAGACCCGTGAAGCCGAACGCATCGGACGGATCGCACTGAAGGCTGGCCTTGGGGAGATCGAGATCGATGAAGCCGAGCTTCAGGCGGCCTTCGAGGAGACCGCCAAACGGTTTCGCGGAGGCAAAGGTAGCGCGTCCGGGAAGAAGGACACCGGGGACGGCCGGGCCGCAAGTGGGTCGTCCACGACGCAGTCGCCTGGCGCGGATACGGGCGGGTCTGGTGAGGCTTGAGCGGATGGCAAAGTCAACTACGACAGAGGCGCGCAAAAAGGACACGCGCGAAAAGATCGAACTCGGCGGCCTGATCGTCAAGGCGGGACTGCGGTACGAGAAGCGCGCGCTGTTGCTCGGCCTGCTGATCGACGCGAACCGCCGTATCAAAGGTGACGATATGGAACGCGCACGTCTAGCCACGATCGGCGCGGAGGCATTCGGTCATGACGGCGAATAGGCTGCTTCTGGCAGT
>JBQGDG010000293.1:0-4369 GCA_052038935.1 Neorhizobium sp.
GGATGTCACGTCGGGCGACTGCGAGGACTTTGCCCTGACCAAGCGGCGCAAGCTGATCGCCGCCGGCTGGCCGTCAAAGAGCCTCAGGATGGCAGTTGTCCGCACACCGCAGGGTGAAGGTCATGCGGTGCTGGTGGTGAAGACCAGCCAGGGCGATCTTGTGCTCGACAATCGCACCAGCATGGTGCGTCCCTGGAACCGCACCGGGCTCACCTGGATCAAGATCCAGTCGGAAGACAATCCGCGGCTCTGGCTGGAGATCTGAGGCCTCCAATAAGCGTCGCGGTAATCAAGCGGAACACTGCGGCGCGTTGCCGATCTGGATCTGCCGGTCTTGCCGCCTGGTGTGACGCCGATCCTGCAGCCCGGCGCCGTCGCCTCGATCTGGTTCGCGAGATTTTCTCCCGGCGCCGCCAGGCGCCGGCGGGTCGCGTTTTGCATCTCCCTGCAAATGAGCCCGATATCCGATCCGATCGGTGCAGCCAGGAGTGCCAGAGTTTCCGGCGTCAGCCGGTTATAGAGACTGTAGCGGGAGGTGATGACGGTCTGCTCGGCTGGGGCGTAGAGCTGCGAAAGGGTGACGAGCCGGGCTATCTCCTGCGGCTGTTCGCTGATCGTCTGGCGAACCATGGCGAGCCGCAGCCAGAAATTTCCGTCGGTCGGACGGCAGGTCAAGGAAAACCGCGTGACATCCTCGGCGAGCCCCAATGCGCTCGCCCAGGCATCGTAGTCCCGATCCTGGTCTTGCCGGTCGAGATTGACCAGGGAAACCACGACGGCTGCCTTGACGAATTCACTCTGGCAGAGGCGCTCGCTCACGAGGTCTGCGGCGCGCGCCGTGGCGCGACCAAGCATTGCTGCAGAGACCGGTCGATCCTCGCTGATCTCACCTGCGACCGAGCGCAATTCGCCAAAACGGACATAACGTGAGATCTGGCTTGCGGCGAGTGCCATGGTCGCGCCGGCAAAAACGATCACCGCTCCGGTCAGGAGCGGCGATCGACGAAGGCCCGGCATGATCAGGCGCCTTCCTGATAATATTGCGAATAGCGCGAATAATAATATTCGCTGGAGCCGTAGGCCCGGTAGAGTTTCAGGCGCTCCTGGTCGACCTTGTTGAGGATGACACCCAGGCATTTGTCGCGCACGAGAGGATCGGCGTCGAGCACCTGGCGGACGGCGCGCCGGGCGGTCTTGCCCCATTCGGCGACGAAGACGAAGCCATCGATGCGGCCTGCCATGGCGCGCGCATCGACGACCGGTCCGAGCGGCGGCAAGTCGATGACGAGATAATCACATTCGGCACTGAAGGTCGAAAGGATCTGGCGCATGGCAAGCGAGGTCAAAAGCTCGGAGGAATGCGGCACGCGGTGTTTGACGACGGCCGGCAGGAAGGCGAGCTTGGTTTTCGGATTGCGCAGGAGAAGACCGCGCGGATCACGCCCATCGATCAGACATTCCAGAAGGCCGGCATCGGCGTGGCGACCAATGGCGCGGGTCGCGCCAGGATTGCGAAGATCGCCGTCGATCAGGATGGTGCGATTGCCCTGGCCTGCGAGCAATTCGGCGAAATTGACCGCAACCGTCGACTTGCCCTCGCCAGGCAGTGCAGAGACGATGCCGATGACCTTGCAGGTCTTGCCCGTCAAAGCGAGATCGGCTGCAATCTTTGCACTACGCAGGGTCTCGGCGAAGGCCGACAGCGGATGGTCGATGACGTAGTTCGAGACCGCCTGGGTCTTGTGGATCAGGCCGGGTCCTCGCACCGTGTCGGACGGCGTGCCCTTGCCCGGCTCGACTAGCGGTGCGATGCCGAGGAATTCGAGGCCAAGCGTGTCGCGGACCTGATCGCCGGTGCGGAAGAAGCGGTCACGGAATTCGCGCAAGGCGCCAATACCGCCGCCTGCTGCGGCCCCAAGGATGACGAAGAAAGCCAGGACCAGGGGCTTGCGCGGATGGCTCGGCTTTTCCGGAGCAACGGCGCGGGTGATGACACGCGCTTCAGTGACCGGGAAGGACTGTTGCTGGATTGCTTCCTGATAGCGCGTCAGGAAGGTCTGGTACATGTTCTTGTAGGTTTCTGCTTCGCGCTCGAGTTCGCGCAGCTGGACCTGGGTCTCGTTGGCGCTGGCGCTGATGCCGGTTGCCTGTGCGACCGAATCCATCAGGCTTTTTTCGCGTGCCTGGGCGACATCGAGATCGCTTTTGTAGCTTTCGGCGATGCGATTGACTTCCTCGAACATCAGTCGCTGGTATTCGCCCATCTCGCTTCTCAAGCGAACGGCCTGGATATGGTTCGAGCCGAGGCGGCTTGAGATTTCGGCCTCGCGCTTGGAAGCCTCGAGATATTTCTGACGCAGTTCGTTGGAGATCGAACTGTCGAGCACGTCGGTGACGATTGCCGATGACTGACCGGAGGCAATGATCTGCTCGATGCGCTGCAGCCGGGCCCTGGCCCTTGCCGTGTCGGACTGGGCAACGATCATCGCACTGTTGAGTTCCGACAATTGCTGATCGGCAACAAGGATGGAGCCGGCGGCAACAAGGCCGTTCGAGCTTCTAAACTTCTGGACCGCAAGATCGGACTCGAGCGCCTTCTGGCGGAGCTCGGCAATACGCTCCTGCAGCCAGTCGCTGGCACGGCGCGTTGCGTCATATTTGGAATTGAGCTTGTCGACCAGATAGGCTTCACCGATTGCATTGGCAATGCGCGCCGAAAGCTGCGGCGATGGCGACACGTAGCTGATATCAAGAACATAGGTGCGGCCAACCCGGTTGACCTGCATATTGTCGAGGACCGTGTTGGCCGCTTCGCGCCGCTTGGCTTCGGCCTCATCGAGGCTCTCGTCGCTGGCGCTGAACCAGGACGAGATATTGGCTAGCGAGCGCACGGCACCGATCGCAGACGAAATCACCGAACCGTCGGAGGCCATGAAGGCCTGGTCGTTGCCAAGATCAAGCTTGTCGACGACGCCAAGCGCGATCGTGTCGGACTTCAACAGTTCGACCTGGCTCAAGACCGACGCCTCATCATCGAGGACGCCGCCGATGGTCGACATCTGCTGGACGACTTCGCTGTTGCCGCGGTCGATCAGAACGCTGACCTTGGACGTATATAGCGGCACGGCGGTCAGGACATAAGCAATGCCCAAGACAATAGCCGCCACGATTGCGGCGGCTACGACAGTCCATTGTCGGCGGGCGATGGCAAAGAGCGCTTCGACATCGATGCCCCCGGACGGCTCGTTGGCGTCAATTCTGTCGCCCTGCAAGCCACCCGGGAAGTTCTTGCTATCAATCTGCAAGGTCTACCTCGCCCACCAACAGTTTCTGCAAATCGCGTCAGCGATTAGCGAAACGAAGGGCTGTTGTCGTTGTTGTCATCGGAATTGTTGGCGTAATATCCGCCGCCAGCGCCGCCGGAGAAGTTGGCCGTGCCGGAGCTCGTTGCAGCCGTCGTGCCGGCTGCGCCATTCGAACCGCCGCCAGAGGCGCCACCGCCACCGATTGCGCCGGCACCGCCGGTCGTCGGCGAGCCGCCACCGCCAAGAGCACCACCGAGAGCGGCGGTCTGGGTTTCATTGCCACCGGCAAGGAAGGCCGTCTCGAGTGCCTGGATGTCACTTCCGGCAACCGCATCCTGAATGGCTGCAGCATAGTCGGGGTTGACGGCGCTGCAGGCGCGTGCGGCGCGGGCAAGACCTGCACCGATTGCCGCTGCCTGATTGGCATTGGCCTTACCGGCAAGCGCGATAAGCGGTGCGAGCGTGTCGGCGCTCGATCCAGCCAGCGAGCGGGCCTGGTTGGAAAGCGGCAGGCCGCCCGACGAATACTGGGCAAGCAGCGCGTCCGGCGCAGCGACGAAGGCACCGATATCGGCATCCGACATACGGGCGGGAGCAACAAAGCAACCGGCTGCCGGCGGCGTGGTCGTCTGCGCATTAGCACCGGAAAGGCTAATCGCACCCGACATCGCAGTACCGACAACAAGAATTCCTGCAATCTTCTTCAGGGAACGGGTATTCATGAACTTCTCCAGCAGAATACTACACTATTGTAGCCATTGCATAAAAGTAATGTGCGATCAAGGGCAGGGTTACGAAAGAGTTAACGCAACCCCTCCCCTATCAATCGAAGAGTTCCCTGCCGGCGTCACGGGTGGCGACAGCATCAGACGGTACGCCTGCGGCAGTCGAGGTGACGGCATTGAGGATATTGAGGAACTTCAGGGTCTCGACAGAGTCGGAGTTCGAGACGTAGATCGTGTCCTTGTCCTGCATCGGGAACTTCTGCACTGCGAAGAATGCCGAAGGATCGCGCATGTTGGCGCGGAAGATGACCGGGACGGTCTCGCCGGTGAAGTTTGCGA